>DAOTTW010000034.1:0-13460 GCA_034437615.1 Anaerolineae bacterium
ACGATATAGAGCCTGGATGCTGTGCTCGCTGGCGCTGCTGCTGTTGTTAATTGCAGTGCAGCCGACCTATACCAGCTTAGCGCAGGAAGCCGGGGGCGATACGGCGTCTACACCTACAGAGGCGACAGCAGAGGCGACGCCGACAGAAGCATTACCACCGTTACCAGTACGCGGCGGACGCGACAGCGGCCCTGCTGACGAAGCGCAGGATAACGACATCGCGCCGGGGGGCAACCCGGTGTCGCCGCCTGCTTCTAGCGTGCCGGATGCTGAACCAGAGGCACCAACCGCACCGATTACGATTCCGTTGCCCTCTGGCCCGGACCTGCCGCGTGATGAGGCGTTCGTAGCGTCGTTTGACGATGGCATTGGTGATGCATGGCTGCTGGATAGCTGGCTGCTGACGAATGACGGTAGCGGCAACGGCTACCTGATTACGACGCTGGCCAACGCCAGCGCACGGGTCAACGGGCGCACCTTCAGCACCTTTGACCTCGGTGCCCGCTTGCAGATCGCCAGCGACAACACCGCCGCCATCCAGATTGACGACGCCGCAGGCAACCGCACGCGCCTGCTTTTCGCTGCGAATGGCAACAGCCGCCTATATTACAATGGCGAACTGCTGCAAGCAGGCCAAGCACCGGACGCAATTAGCGGGCTGGATGCAAGCAACGGCATCCCCTGGCAGACGGTCAACGTTGAGGCACGCGGCGCGGCCATTACCGTCAGCATCAACAGCAGCGAGCAACTGACGTATTTTCTGCCTGTGCCGATCACAAATGCACAGATCAGCTTTGTGAGTGGCGCAAGCAACGCGGGCAGCGTTGGGCTGGATGATGTGCGCATTGTGCGCCGCCCCGATACGGCTAGCCTGATTCCGTCTATTGCGGAACCCGTCGGCGCGGCGGATACACCACTGACGCGCACCGGTGCGCGTGAAGGCGTGACGCCACAGGTCGAAGGCTCCGCAGTTGAAGGCACGCCGCTGGCGACAACGCCGGATCAACTGACCGCTGAGCAACGCGCTAAGCTGCCACAGGCCATTTTGAGGTTGCTGAGCGAGGGCCTTGATAGTAGCGCCGCAGATGCGCCCATGTTGCTGACGGATGACACAGGCCGCTATGCGGTCACTATCTGGACGCAGACGGACCTGAGCGAACAAGTTATAGCGCTGAACGGGGTCGTCAACGAGATCACGCCTTATTACATGGATGTCATGCTGCCGCTACAGAGCTTCGTGCCGCTGGCGGCTTACGCGCAGGTCAGCGGCTTTGAATTGCCGCGCATCGCTGCATCGTTGCCGCTGTCTGATGTGAGGGATTTACTGACGGGCACGGCATCGCTGGATGCGCCGGACGCGCCGCCCAACAGCAACAATTATACGGACGCCTTCGACGTTATCGGAGTCCATGATTGGCACGAAGCAGGCATTCAGGGGTCCGGTGTGCGCGTCGGTGTGATTGCCACAGGCTTCAATGTGGCGGGGGTTGGCACGGGCAACAGCGACTTCGGCTGTATCGAGACGTTCATCCCGCGCACAGGCAGCGCTGGCAACAATAGCACGGGGCTGAGTGTGGTCGAGATCATCTGCGACATCGCGCCACAGAGCACTGTCATCCCCTATCAGGCACAGACCTATAGCGAGCTTGGCGTCGCGATCAACACGGCACGCGCTGACAATGCGCAAAATAACGTTGATGTGATCGTGATTGCGCTTGACCTGGGTGCAGCGGCCACAAACGGCGATGGTGAGGGCGTGGGTGGTGCAAATAACCCCTACGCTGCCATTACAAATGCCCGCAACGACGGCATCGTCATACTGGCTGCGGCTGGTGATAACGAGCAGATGAACGACGATTTAGCTGGCGCGGTCAGCCACCGTTACAGCGCCTTCGAGTTCAGCGATAGCGATACAGTCGCGCTGAACATACGCACGCGCCCTGGCAACCCGGTCAACCTAAGCTGGAGCGCAAATGACTGGAACAACCCGACCCAGCGCCCGAATGTGACGCTGACGGGCACCGGTGGCTTCAGTGTGAGCAACCCTGTTAGCGGTGATGCCGGTGACCAACTGGACACGACGGGTTGTAGCGCAACCTTTGGCGTCTTTTGTGAACTGACGCTGACGTTAGATGGCTTCCGCAGCGGCTCCGGCACGACCACCGTACAGGTGCAGGTCACGGGTGATAGCGGCCTGCAACGGCCAGGCGGTCACATCGCAACGGCAGGCAGCCTGGCACGCCCAGCGGATTCACCGGATGTCATCGCGGTGGCCGCAGCGTGTGCAAATGATCGTGGCAACTTCCCGCGCAACCCGTCTAGCTCGCTTGGCCCCGTCTACGGCCCGAACGGTGTCGCGCCAACCGCGACAGCCCCCTTCAACCGGGATACGCTCAAGCCGGATGTGACCAGCTTTGACGCTGTGCAAACGCAAGCCGCCGGAGATTCACGCTTCGAGTGTGATGGTACGGTCAACGGCGCTGAAGGGTCCGGCGGTTTCAAGGGGACGGCTGCCGCAGTTGCGCATGTCGCAGGCATCGCGAGCCTGCTGCAATCGGATAACCTGAGCAGCGTCAACCCGACTATGGCCGCGCTGAACGCGGGCAGCCTGGACGCTGTAGCAGCCATTGAGGATTACATCCAATCACGCACGACTGACCTGCCACTTGGCGGTCAGGCCGATGGTTTTGACCGTGAACATGGTGCGGGCCTCTCGCTATTGGGGTCGCCCTTCTATGATTGGTCGCAGACGAGCAGTGTGTATGCGGCAGCAGCAGATATTAACGTGGCTAGCTGCACCACGATTGATTATGTGGACCAGAATAACCTGGATGCAGACCGTAGCGCAGCCGACTACGGCAGCGCTATCGCGAATGCCTTCACCCAGATCGGGGAAGGCATCGCACAGGCCAACCCAGGCGGCTGTGTGGTTGTGCTGCCGGGTGAATACCCGACGCCGCTGTATATCAACGGCATCGCCGCCGACGTTACACTGCTGGGCTACGATTACGTAACCAACGGCAAATACCCGCTGACACGGCTGCAAACGCTGGCGCAATACTGGATCGGCAATGGGGATTACAACTATCCGGCAGCAGCAGCAGCGGGCGAAGAAAGCATCCGCGTGCCGACGAATGCGGGTGTGGCCGTCGAAAACGTGACGGGCTTCACGATGCGCGGCTTTACGTTCATCGTCGGCAAGGTCTTCGATGCTGGGCGTGTACGTGAACCGCAGGGCGTCGTCATCAGCAATGCACTCGACACCACCATTGGCGATAGCTCGCTGGGTGGCGTGCAGATTGAGGGGCGCAGCTATGAGGGCTTCGTCGGTGATGATGCTGATATAGGTGGCAATGCGACGCCGATCTCGGTCATTGACGGCAGTCATGGCACGCGCATCGAAAACGTCAGCTTTAACGGCAACAGTACAGACAACGCCTCGCGCACCACATCGGTCACGGTTGTCGCATCTGGCACAAGCAATAAGCGCGTGGTGGTCATCGGCAACGACATCCGCGCTAACCGTAACATTGACGAACAAGGCGCTTGGGGTTCCCTGCTGTATGGCTTCGATAGCTGGCTGGATGTCGTGAATAACGCCTTTGTCGGCAATAGCTCGGAGGTGGGCGTACTGGGCCAAACCAGCACGACGAATAGCCCGGCAGAACTGCGCATCCTGGGCAACGTCTTCTTGAATAACACAATCGACACGTTCCAGTTCAACAACGGCCCGCTCATCAGCCTCTTTTATGTGCCGCAGTTCTACATGTTGAGCAATACCATTGTCGAAAACGACATCGGCGGTGGTGTCTCTGGCATTGTGGGGCGCGGTAACCCGGCGGGCGATGACGGCAGCCTGGCGACGGCAAGCCAACGCTGGGAAATCCACAATAACCTGATCTACAACAACAACTTTGACGCTGGCATCGTCACAGATGCGCAGTTCGGCAACAGCGTGGCCTGCACGGACCTGAGCGGCAACGCGAACACGGCCATGCAGCACAACTGGGTGTATGGCAACGCGGCTGATGGTGGTGCGTGCGAGGTCGCGCTGCAAACGGCAGCCAACGACAACATCATCAGCGATAACGACAACGCCACCGATTTTGATGACCCTGGGAAGCAGGTCGTGGGCGTCGTCGCGAACACGGGCGGCCTGAACGCCAATGAGGACATCATCTACTACGCGCTGGCGGAAACCAGCAACGAGGTTTACGGCAGCGGCATCGACGCAGGCGACGCGGCGCTGGGCACGGGCGTCGTCGGTGTGGCGTCCTTATCGGATGCGGCATCGCTGGATCAACCGCTGGCGGGTGCGAGCTATGACACCACTATCATCGGCACGCAGCGCCTCAACGACCTGGACTTCGACCCGGCCACGCAGCGCTTCGACAATTCCAACATCCCAGATGGCGACGGTGACCAGGGTCTAGACATCGGCGCATTTGAATATCGCGTGTTCGGTATTGTAGATAACGACATCGAAGCGACTTTCGTGGAAGATTCTAACGCGAACCGCTTCGAGTATGACCTGAACGAGAACATCCAGGGGGTCGGTGATGTCAGCATCTCGATTGATCCGCTGGCGCAAGAGTGGGTTTGGGGTACGCAGTGCGGCGACGAATTCAGCGACGCCAATCAGGGCTTATTGGTTGTCGATGGCGTCGTGCGCTACTGTGCGCCGGAGGACTTCTACACCGACCCGGTTGCGGATGGTCAAGCCAACGATACGCCAGGCTGGGCAGATCGCCTGACCATCTCTTATCAAGCGCTGGATGAAACCGGTGCTGCTGGTACGGGCCAATTGTCGTGGGTCATCACCCCACAGATTGACGATGCGCTAACGGCGATCATCGGTGATGGGAGTGTGCCCGAGGACGAATTCCGTCAGTCTGGCCAGCCGAATACAAACGTCGCTGTGCGCCTGCGCCCCAACGTCACATTCAGCGATAGCACAGGCAACTTCGCCTTTTCTGAGCGCGACAATCCAGAATTCATCAACGACACGACGCGCCAGACGGAATTCCCATACAGCTACGCGCTAAACGACATCGAAGACCCGAACAACCTGATTGACGACGCCAGCGTGCAAATCAGCGGCGACCAACTGCAATTCACATCGCTCGATCAGGACCAGCGCACCGGATCAGCGAGAATCCTTTATGATGTGACGGACGCGACTAATACGACGACAACGCACATCTTCACCTTCAGCATCGAGTCATTGGCCGCTGAGATTGCGGGCCTATTCGATGACAGCAGCCTGGCCTTCGTTTACAGCGATGATACTGGCGAATCCGGCACGGGCGCATGGCGACCTGAGCGCAACACGCAAGCGATCAATAAGAGCCTGCACACCAGCAACATCCCCGGTGATACGGCTAGCTTCCGCTTCAACGGCACGGGCTTCGTGCTGTATATGTTCAGTGACTTCTTAGGTGGGCTGTATGAGGTCAGCATCAATGGCGAAACCGCGACTGCGGACTGGGCACCGACAGGACCCGGCAGCCAGATCAGCCAGCTAGAAATCGGCAGCTTCACCTGCACGACCCGCGCACCGACCAGCGGCGGTTTCGTCTCGAATCTGTCGTTCAGCCCCGGCTCCTATACTGTTACGTGTGATAGTGGGCTGAAGGGCCTGTATTCAGTGGAAATCGTCAACCAGGTGGGCAATCCGGCCTTCCGGCAGGTGATTAAGGTCGATGCCTTCAGCATCATTGATGATGAAGCATCCGGCGCAGCAGGTCCGTTTACCCCAGGGATTTACGATGTCGATCAGCCAGAAGTGCAGGCCATCTTCTCTGGTGCGCCCAGCCAATGGCGTAACGCATCCTTCTTCCTGTACTCTAACGGCATCGCGTATGAAAGCATCGGCAACGACCCCGACGAGATCAGCTTCAACTTTACAGGCAGCAAGGGCTTTGCCATCGGGACACGGCTAGACCGTTTTGCACCGACCTATCAGATCTGTGTGAGCGAAGCTGGCACGAGCGGACAGCGCACCTGCCAGCGCTATGACAACGCGCCGGAGAACTTCACGCCGCGCACCTACAACGCCTATCGCACGTTCTACGGCTTCGAGCCAAACAAGGAATACACGGTCAGCATTGAGGATATTGACGCCGCACCGAATGCGCCGTTCGTCTTCGATGCGCTGACGATCTTCCCGCCGACAGACGACCCGCTGACGATGCCGTTTGCCAGCATCGAAAATGAAGAGATCGAATATATTCTGTATCGTGGCGGCAACCCCGATAGCTGGGAGCTAAACACGCTCTTCGGCCCTGCGGCCAGCAACGGCACACTCTCGCGGCCCGTGCCATTCATCTCACAGGTTGGCCCCTTCGCTGCCTTTGAAGTGCCAGCAGATGCGACGGGCTTTGAACTGAAGCACCTGTTCAGCTTTGCTGATAGTCGTCAGGTGCTGGTCTGTGTGGACCGTCACCTGAGCATGTCCAGCGCTGCGGGTGAATATGGCAACTGTATGCAGGTGGATATGGTCAACGGCAGCGCCCGCGCCATCAACGCCAACAATGGCAACCTGACCGGCCCCAGCGTTGACCTGGGTCGCATCAATGGCCGGATGCAATTCAATGAAGGGGACTTCACGAGCCTGTGGGGTGACCTGAACCGTGACGGCATCATCGGCGGCAGCTCCTTGACCGAAGACGCCAGCCGCGCCCACGTCGTTGAAATCTTCAGCAACACCATTCGCGGCTTCAGCGTAGATAAGATCACCGTGACGGGCGATGCTGGCGCTTTCCGTGCTGGTGCCTATGAAGAAGGCATCGAAGGGCTGCAACCGTTCAACGCCAGCCTGACGCCTGTTGCAAAAACACAAGCGCCCTTCAGCTATGTCACGAACTTCCAGGCTTTCCGGGATTCTGGCAGTGGCCACCTAGCGACGTCGCAGAATAACAGCGGCGTCTACTTCAAGATAGAGGGGACAGGCTTCGCGCCGATCTTGCGGCTGGAAAACGGCTCTGGCGATATTGGCATCTGCTGGCAAGCCTACGACAACGCGACAGCGGGCAACGCGCCGGCCATCAGCGATGTGGTTAATAGCGGCAACTGTGTCGAAATCGACAACGCTGCGCCATTCCCGCAATACATCGCCAAGCGCCCCATCCTGGGCCTGGAGGCAGGCGCGTATGCTGTTGTGGTTCAGAAGCTCAACGGTGGCCGTATGATCTTCGACGGCTTCGAGGTGTATGACTTCGACTGGCAAAACGAGCTGCAACAATTCGAGCTAGGCAGCCGCTACGAAGGCGACTATGCCGAGCGTGAGCTAGAGAACAAGTTCCTGTACTTTGGCGATAACTGGCTACACATTTCGGGTGGCGCGGCCTTCAACCAATCGGCGACCAACTACGACCAGACCTTCACGGGCGTTGGGCAGGCGGTGCTTTTCCGTGTGACGAACGCCGATGCCATCACGCTGATACGTGATGTTCGCGGCGGCCTGTCGCCGTATCTAGTGTGTTATGCGCGGGAATCCGCGCCGGAGGATAAGACCTGCACACGGGTCGAAAACGGCACGGGCTTCGGCTTCGCACAACCCGTAACCATCCCGCTGAACAACACGGGCAACACAGAGCCGCATGTCGTCAGCGTGGCCAGTGCGCTCAGCTTCCCGATGATCTTTGATGCCGTCGAACCGACGAGCCTGACGGAAACGCTGAGCGTGGGCAAGTATGACGACAGCGACACCGCCATCTTCTATCCAGACCTGGGCCGCTGGCGCAGAGAAACGAACAGCTTCCTGTACTTTGGTGGCGGCTACTATCGCAGCGTCGAAGCAGGGGCCATCGCCAGCTTTACATTCAACGGCACGGGCTTCGGCCTCGGCATGATTACGGATGTGAGCGCGGGTGAGGTCGAGGTGTGCTATGCGCCGGGCCTGAATGGTGCCGATGAAAACGACACTTGCTTCACCTACTTGAACGAAACGCTGGCCCCGAACAACACGACCACGCGCACCGTTGTCGGCCTGCCGAAGGATACTTACAGCGTGCGCATTCGTGATGTGGATGACGGCAACAGTGAATTCGGCTTCTTCCAATTGCCGGGGTTGGGTGCTATCGGCCTGGACTTCGTAGAAATTTACGATGTGGCCCCACCAGCGACCATCATGCAATCGGTGGATGCCAACGAGGATTACCGCATCAATGGCAACCAGGCGCTACAGTTGTTGCCGGGTGATCGCTGGGCGTCTATTCGTGATGGGCGTGCCTTCAACTTCAGTGAGCGCAGCTACAGCGCGGTTGTCAACGAATTCGGCTTCGAGAACACCGTTATCGCGGGTCCAGCAGGCTTACTCACGCTTGACCTGGACAGCGGCGACGATGGTACGGACTATCAGGAAGCAACCGTTATCTTAAAGACCGATGCGCCATCGTTCGCAAAGAGCGACCAATTGCTAGCGTGTGTCGATAACGTCGATGGCGAAATTGACTACAACAATAGCAGCCGCAGCTATCGCCTGCTCAACAGCGATTCCTGCACCCTGACCGATGACCTACGCCAATTCTCGCAGGTCGTCTTCAACAAGGACAATCTGCCGCTACTGGGGCAACCCACAGGCATAGATGGCACTGACCGCATCTTCAGCTTCCGCACGTTATCCGGCGGCTTCCTGCGCGTCGATGGCTATCAGGTGCTATACGACACGGCACTGACCGACGGCTTTTATGAAGAAAGCATCGGTTTCGGCGCGGGTGCGGATGACATCCTGCGCGTCTCTAATGCTAACCAGTGGCGCACAGAAGACTTCGTTTTGTACAGCGGTGGCCGGGCGTTGCGCACGGCGAGCAACGGCGCAGAGTTGACGTTTGACTTTAGCGGGACGGGCTTCTCGCTGGTGGCGCTGTATGACCGCTTAAGCGGGCGCTTCGATGCTGAAATCAGCGATGGCAGCGGCTTCATCGGTACGTTCCAGATCGACCTGAACAGCCCCGCGCCGCGCTATCAGAACGCTTACACGTATGCGGGCCTGCCCTTCGGCGATTACACCGTCAAACTGACCGCCGCGAACATCCCTGGCGGCAATGGGCGTAACATCGTAGACGGCATCCGCATTTATGGCGAATTGCAGGCGCTTGGCAGCCTCTACGACGATGCACAGACGGACCTCAGTGGTCAATCGCTGCTGACGTATGGCCCCAGCCGCACGACATGGACGGCCTTCCAGGGCGGCCCGGCCTTTACTGCGCTCAATCAGACGTTGCACCAGAGTTCGCAAATCGGTGCAACCGTGACGTTTGAAGTGGGGGAGAGGACACCTGCAACCGGGATCATCATGATCTATCGCCCTGGCACGCTGGCACGCAATGTAGAAGTCTGCTTCCGTGATGTGACCGACGCGGAAAGCAGCTTCTGCGAGACGATTGACCCAGGTGGTGACCCTTCTGGGCGCATCCGTGTGACACCGAACGGGATGCCAGCCGGCAACTACAACGTGGCCATCGTGAACCGTGCATTCGGCCAGATTCAGCTTGACGCCGTGCAGGTGCTCGAAGGCGATACGCTGGTTGAGGGCATTTACGATGTGAACTACTTGAATGATGTGGTGGATGTCTTTAGCGCGGGCAACTGGACGATCAACAGCTTCATCAACGAAGCGCGTGGCGCTGCTGGCAGCAGCTTCAGCTTCGATATGACGGGTATCGGCTTCAGCCTGTTGCTGACGGAAAACGTGGTCAGTGCGCAAAGCTACGACATCTGCGTGACCAGCGAAGGCAGCGCTACACCGTGCGACGCCTACGACGAAACCATTGAGCGCATCAGCGCACCAGCAGGCGCTAGCAGCGTTAACGTGTTTGGCTTGCATGAGGCCAGCGGTGATAACGCCAACTACACGGTAGAAATCAGCAATGGCGGCAGCAACGACCTGATCGTGCGCGGTGTGCATGTGCTGGGTACGCGGCCTGACGACATCTTCACGAGCAAGGAGATTGTCGAAAACGACGACCCACGCATCCGTTACCTGCCCTTCGGCAGCCTGAACGAAACCATCGACCGCTCCGGGCGTGCATCCGGCGGTAGCCAACACACCGGCAGACAGCGCGGCAGCAGCACCTACTTTGAATTCAGCGGGCCGGGTGGCTTGCAGTATGTGCGTGAGACGACCAGCTTCTATGGCAGTGTGGAGGTCTGCTACGGCGTCATCGGCACGGATACCAGCGCGAGCGCGACCTGTGAGACGGTCCAAAATAACACGGGCTTCGGCTTCCAGGTGGCGCGGGCCATCCCAACCAACGCAAGCTGTGAGACCGCTGGCTGCTGGGTATCTATCAGCAACCGCGAGGATAACCGCCTGGTGGCGTTCGACTATACGCGGCGCTTTGACGCCAACGACCCGCTGACAACAGGCGACTATGAAGAATCCTTCCCGTCGCTGAACTTCACACCGGGCAATGCATGGTCACAGAACAGCGTGCCGCAGGCCTCTGGTGGCTTTGTACAGGCGACCAACAGCAACAGCGCCACGCTGGACTTCTTGATGAATGGGTCGGCATTCTCTGTGAACTTCACGCGCATCTTCCAATCCGGTACGGTGCAACTGTGCTGGCTGCCCTACGACGGTGCGGTGCCGAGCATTGCGCAGGTACAGAACAACGGCGAATGCCAGCGCTTCAACAACCAGAATGTCTTCCCGATCTACAACTCGCCGCGCACGATTGCTGGGCTGGTGCCGGGTAATTATCGTGTCGTGGTCAACCGCGTGAACGGCGGTGAGATGGCCATTGATGGCATCTCGATCTATAACGATGTCTGGTTCGCCGCCGATGCGGGGGATTGGATCAATGGCAGCGGGCTGCGTGCGCTAGAAGGCGGACGGCGCTACGAGCCGAGCTTTGTGAACCGCGCTACCGACAATCAATTCCTGTTCTATGGCAATTGGACCAGCAACACGGGCGTCAAGGCCATCAACCAATCCGGCAAGAATTCGGACCAGACAAACCAGGCGGGTGCGAGTGTCGTCTTCCGCACGACTGACGCCAACGCGCTGCTGCTCTATCGTGATGCAGCCAAGCCGTTCAGCGATGTGCTAGCCTGTGCGCAGCCCGTCAGCCTGAACCCGCTCGGTGCAGAGGCAGACCGCCAATGCCAGACGTTGCTAAGCGATGGCGTGGGCCAAAGCCAGCCTGTGAGCTTCCAGTTTGGCAACGAGGACACGGGGGAATACATCGTCTCGTTGACGACGCTTGAGCAAGCGCTTTTCAATATGGACTCTATCGAGCTATACGACATCAACACGCCGCTGACAGTCGGCACCTATGAGGATTCGTCGCCGTTCTTGAGCCTACAAGGGAATTGGGAACCCGTTTACAACTTCGGGCTATACACCAATGGCCGTATGATCCAGAGCACAAGCAACGACGCCAGCGCCAGCTTCAACTTCACGGGCACGGGCTTCGAGGTCGGCTTGATCGCTAGCAATGCAGGTGGTGAGGTCGAAATGTGCTATGGACCAGAAGCCAGCTTCGATACGGACCGGCAGTGCTTCGTCTATCAGCAAGAGGTGGCTGGCATCCGCAACGAAACCAGCCGCATCGTCGCAGGTCTGCCGCAGGACACCTACCGCGTCACGCTGACGGATGTCGAAGACGGCAATACGGTGCTGATCTTCGGCGGGGCGAACTTCGCACGTGCGCCCTTCTTCGCGGTTGGCAAGCTGATGATCGACTACGTGCGTATCTTTAACGATGCACGCCCGCCCGCCTTGCCTGCTGGCTACTACAACCAGGATGCAACCGCGCCGAGTGGCCAGCCCTACCTGCAAACGTTGCCGGATGAAAAATGGAATCAGGTCACAGGTGGCCCCGCGTTCAACTTCAGCGAACAAAGCTACCTGATCCCGGTAAACCGCTTCAACGTCGCACGTTTCATCGGACCAGGGCCAGCCGCAGTGCTCACGGTTAACGTCCCGGCTAATGACGACGCCACGCTGATCCTGCATAGCGGCATCGCAAGCGGTGCGAACACCGATCAACTATTGATCTGTGCGGGTGATGAGATGGCTGGTGAGGTCGAATGGACGGGGACGCGCTTCCGTCTGGTGGATAGCCAGAACACATGCATCCTGACGAGCGCCCTGCGTAGCGCCGAACAGGTCTCCGTCAATAGCAGCGATCTAGCGGCATTGGGTCAGGCGGGTGAACAGCGAGTGATGATAACGTCGCTGGGCACGGGCTTCGTGTACATCGACGCCTATCAGCTAATCCTCGGTGATACGCTGGCCCCTGGCCTGTACGACGAAGCTCTGCCGGATAGCCTGCTCGACTTTAGCATCAACGGCAGTGGGCAGATCAACCGCGCCGCCTTCGGCTGTAACTCAGCGACAAGCTGGTGCACCCAGAAATTCTTCTTCTCCATCGGGGATGGCTTCGCCTTCACCCGCAACCCGAACGCCAGCCTGACGTTCGACTTCGATGGTACGGGCTTCTCGACGATCAGCAACGTCGATTTTGCTGGTGTGGATTTCCAGATCTGCTACAAGCGTGCGGACAATCCGACGCCCTTCAGCGCTGGCGACCCGTCGTTGCCACCCGCTGAGCGCGACCTCACGCTGAATAACGCAAACGGCATCTGGTGTGACCTGCGCACGACCAATCAGGCGACATTCACAGCCTCGGATTGGAACGAGATCAACGCTAATCTGCCGGATGTCTTCGGGGCTGGCAGGCGCTACGGCTTCTCCTACTATGGGCTGGCACGCGATGTATACAGCGTCGAAATACGGGTGTCGGATGCCTCGATTGCGCCGTTCCATCGCCTGCAAATCGACGCCATCGCCGTCTTTGGCGAGAGCGACACGCTTGAGGTGATGCAACCCGGCTTCTACGATAATGCCGAAGCGCCCATCAGCTTCGAGCCGACCGTGCAATGGACGAACCGCCGCGAGTTCGTCGGTCCGCCTTTCGGCCCCTACAACCTGACCGAGCACACCACGACCTACGGCGGCACTATCGCACAGATGCGCATCGCGGGCAACGCGGTCACGCTGTATCATGGCGTGAACTTCAACAACAGTCGTCAGGTCAACATCTGCATGTTGATTACGGGCGAAACGCCGCACTGTGTCCGTTCATCGGAGACGACCACGCCCCCGGCAGGCTCACCGGTGGGCAACACGCACGAAATGACCGAGTTTAGCCAGAACGGGCCATTCGCGAACTTCGTGCCCGTCATGCTCTACGGCCTGGGTGAAGGCGAGCACACTATCATCATGGAAAACGCCGCCCACAACCAGGAATTCAACCTCGACGCCATCCGCGTCCACGAATAGGCATCAGCGAAAGACCTGATGCAACGGGCACGCCGCAAGGTGTGCCCGTTTTTGTTTTAGGCTTTTCCAGCTAAAAAACAAGCAATGCGGCTGACGCCGCTCGGACACCCAGAAGGGTGTCCCTACAGGACATCGTTCGTAGGGACACGGCTTGCCGTGTCCGCAAACC
>DAOTTW010000035.1:0-15420 GCA_034437615.1 Anaerolineae bacterium
GGCCATGATTTGCGCCCCCTAAGCGCCTGAGCAAACTCAGGCATATGCTTTGATTGGCTCAGCGTGTACATTTGTGAATAGATCGTGCTCATCAACGCGGTTTGCTGCTGGGGCCGGGTGAATGCGCGTAAAGCCGTAATTGCCCATGACCATGCGCCGCAACCACGCGGGCATTTGCCGACTGAAGCTGCCACCGCCCTGGCTTTTGTGGCAGGCGCTTGCTTCGTCCCAGGCTTCCAGGTAATCGCGGATGTCCAGCACGGTATGCGTCGGCTCCGCGTTTTCCAGCACGGCCATGAAGTCGATGTCTTTATTTACACCGAGGCGGCGCGGGTCTTTGCCTTGCAAGCGCAAGCGCAGCAACTGGAACTGCAACAAGCGCTTTGGTAGCGATGTGTAATACAGCTTTTGTGGCTGATACGCGGTTGAGCCTTCGGTGATGTAGCTTGCATCGGCGGCCAGATCAAAGGCTTGCGTGGTGGCCTGTTGAATGGCGATGTGATCTGGGTGGCCGTAGCCGCCGTATTTGTTGAAGGTGATGACGACCTGCGGCTGAATCTCTCGCAGCACTTTGACCACGCGGCGCGTAACGGTTTCGGGGTCATTTTGCCAGTTGTACCACAGGCAGCCGGGGTCGGTGTTCTCGTGGTTGCCCATCATGCCGCTGTCTTTGTAGCCGAATTTATAGACGTGCTTGAGCCGCAAGACCTCAGTCGCGCAGGCGAGTTCTGCGAGGCGCAAATCGCGGATGCTGTCGTACTGGCCCTGCATTTCCTCTGGGATGGTGCCGACATCGCCATCTGTGGCGCAAATCAGGTAGACATCCGCGCCTTCGTCAATCAGCTTTGGGATGACCCCGCCTAGACCGAAGCTCTCGTCGTCCGGGTGTGCGTAGGCGATCAATACACGGCGATCTGACATAGTTGTTTCTCTCTATAGCTAGCGTGAAGATTGTGGTAGCACTACGCCAGTTTTCAGCGTCCACGTTTGCTTGTGGCGCTACCTGGTTCGTCCTGGATGACGCTTAGCCTATTATAGCCAACACGTTTGAACAATCCCCTGTGCATTTTGTGAGGTGGTCACTATACTACGCCGCTGATTTTATAACAGGTTCATGAGAGCGATTGAGAACTTGATGGCAAAGATAAACACACAGACGACTCTGGGCCGCGTGCTCGCGTTGTGCATTGTGGCAACACTTGCACTTGGTTTCGGCTTGCTAGCTGGTGGTCAGACTGTCCTGGGGCAGTTCGCCACCAACACCCCGGCGGGTGAGGCAGCGCCAGAGACAGCAACCGCTTCAGAGATTATCGCGCCGAGCGCCAGCCCAACACCGGCAACGGCTGGTAGCAGCGGCGGTTCTTTATTTGCGACCAATACGCCACTCGGCCCGACAGCTACGCCGACGAATTCACCGACGCCGACGCTGACCCCCAGCAACACGCCAACGGCGACCAGCACACCGACGAATACATCCACACCGACGGCGACGAACACGCCGACCAACACACCCAGCCCGACGCCGACCCCCAACGGGCCGTTTATCTATCCGCAGGGAGTGAATCCACTCACAGGTTTGCCATATGCAGATCAGGAAGCGCTTGAACGGCGCACGCTGATCGTCAAGGTGTCGAACTTCCCGCCGTTGGTGCGGCCACAGCACGGCGTAAATGCCGCTGATCTCGTCTATGAATATGAAGCAGAGGGCGGTGTGACGCGCTTTGCGGCGCTGTTTCGCTCGAATGCACCGGAGCGCGTCGGTTCGATTCGGAGTGCGCGCCTGCTGGATATGGAACTCGTGACGATGTATCAGGCGTTGCTTGCGTATTCGGGCACGAGTGAGCCGATCAATCAACTGCTGTTCGATTCGGATTTTGCGTTTCAGTTGCTCTCGCCTGCGATTGGCGATAACTGCGCTGAAGCGGGCTTTTGCCGCTTCCCGGATGAGGGCAAGGCGTTTGAGCATACGCTATTTGGGGATACGACAAAGATGTGGGAGCGTGCCGAGGCGCGTGGCGTAAACACGGGCTATATTGCGCGTGGCTTTGCCTTCAGCCCGACGCCGGATGCAGGCGGCGCAGCGACGCGGGATGTCTCACTCGATTGGTATGGGCAGACGGATGCACGCTGGCAATATGACGCCGAAAGCGGCCAATATCTGCGCTATACCGATGGTGAAGCCCACTATGATGCTGCTGATGGTCAGCAACTCTATGCCGATAACCTCGTAATTTTGGTTGCGCCGCATGAACGCCGCCCTGATTTGTTCCCGCCGGGTGCGGATTATGAATCGCTCGAAGTGCAATTGTGGGATCAGGGCCGTGCAATTCTGATACGCGATGGGCAAGCCTATCAGGGCTTTTGGCGGCGTCAGAACCGCAACCCCGGCAGTGCGCTGCAACTGATCTACGGTGATAACACGCCGATGATGATGAAACCGGGCCGCACGTGGGTCTCTATCATGCGTGGTTTTGGCGATGTCAGCCTGTCAGCAGCGTTGCAGGATGTGGCATCTAGCGGCTAAGCATATGTAACTACTCAGGCCAGTCTGTGTGTGTCGCCACTGGCTAAAGCCAGCGGCTGCCGCAGGGCCAACCCCCCTGAAGGGGGCTATTGCAGGGTGCATACAGCCTGCTTGAGCAGGCTTGTCGGTACCGGAGCCGGACGTTTTAACGTCTGGCGACTGAGCATGGGACACGTACCTGAGTAGTTACTTCGCCTTTAATGTGTTTTGAGTAGCAAAATAGCCACACGGCGGGCCGGGACCTCAAGTGTAACGACACCAGCTTTTACTGGAAGGGCTTCAACGGGCTGACCGAACAGGTCACACTGATGCGCTGCTGCGATCTTCAACAGTCCTGAGAGGATTTGCGCGGTTTGCTGATTATCGCTGGCGTTGATGAGGCGCAGCAAAATGCCATCATGTTCAGGGCTGTGCAGCATGTGCAAGGTCTCGATGGGGGCTACTGGCAACTCAAGCAACGTTCCTTCCTGCGGCAATGCTGCGGAGTTCGCTTTGGGTTCGCCCATGTGCTGGAGTATCGGCTGTGCGGCCATGGCTTCAAGGCCGAAACGATGGGCGCGATTCTCGTCAAATTCGCCATCATGCGGCAGCATACGATAGCGAGCCGATACGCGGCCTGGTTGATGAGCGCGAAAATTGGTTTCCCAGTAGTTATTTGCTATCCAGCCGAGTAGTGTGGCACGCTCTAGCTTGAACTCGCGCTGGAAATCGCCGAAATGAAAACCGCCGAACTGAACCAGTGGGTTATCTGGTGTGGCAACGGTGACACCGCGCTCGCCATTCGAGAAATCGACCCAGCCCTGCACTGTAAAGTAATCTCGGCAGACGCCAGGTAGTTGCTCCTCACCTGCGACGACGGACTGAGGACCGAGGTCATAGCGTGTAGTTGCCTCTGGTACATTGAATGGGAAAGCGAGATAGGTCGCTTCTGGATGAGTGTTCAGACTCATGTTGAAAACCGCAGAAAACTCAATGTAATCAGCATAATTGGGCAGGAATGTGCGTTGTATCAGGTCACCTGCAACACCGGGGGCTTCCAGGGTTTGCACGACCATGAGGCCATCAATACGTCGCTGCACCTCATGTTTGATCACCCGTGTTGGACCAGATCGCTTTGCGTGCCACCCCCGTTGCCAACCTGGGGGAATTTCTGCAAGATCCGCGTGCCACTCCTGGTGGAAAAGCCGCTGCCGGGGCCATGTTGCGTTTTCGTCGGCTACACATTCGTGGACAAACCCGTTCATAGGTATAGATGACATGTGGTCAACCAATTCCCAATCGAGGGATTTGTCGTATATCGACATGATGCCACCTGTATCACGGTTAAAGGTCACGTGATAACGATGGTTCTCGACTGTGGCATCAGATGATGCCTTGAATGTCGGCTTTGCTAGGTCATCTCGTTTAATGACCTTGTAGCCCAGGGGTGGCAACTCAGTTGGTGGCAACACAAAGCGATCCTGATCGCCCCAGAAGTCGTTATTCACCACACTACTACGATCTTGATGATGCCTGCCTGCTGTAGTGTCTTCTGGCACACCACGCGGATTGAGGACGAAGAAAGGCACGTCGCCAGTCACCTTTCGTGCCCAGGGCAATGAATTGAAGACGAGCAAATCGTCGCTAGTCACTGACCCGACCTGCTGAGCAAAATCTGCTAACGCATCACGTTGCAACAACAAGCTCAGGCTACGTGTTGTATAGGCATAATGCGCCTTATGGTGCCATTGTGAGGCAGTATCTTCACTCTGCGGATCGAGGATCGCAATATCAGCGCCCCAGGTATGTTCATCCCAGAGGGTTAACGACTCCCAGGCTTTTTCACGATGCCGTTCAAAGCTGGTAGCTGCCCATGTTGTTGTCTGGGTAACGGCTCTCAGCGTAGCGTAGATGGCGTCTGCATGGCGCAGACGCACCCGACTGGCTCGATTGATCGTTTGCTCTCGTGCTGTACTGATGCTGCCAAAGTTCCAGTAATCTGTCCAATCACCACGCAGTGTTTGCAGTGAATCTGTATACTTCTGAACGGCTGCCCACCACATGCGAGGTGTCGCCAGCACGATACGCGGGGATTTGCCTGACGCGTTCCAGAAGTCAATGAAGGGTGTGAAGTCAAAAACGCTGCCGTTATCGCCATATGGATGAAAGCTCTGCAACAGCAGAATCGGCAACGGATAGCCAATGTCGTCCAGATACGCTTGCAAACGCGGTAGACGCACATGTTCCAGGTCCTCTGCATCACGCCCGATACCTTCGCGCCATCCTTTGTCATAGGGCCAACCGTTGTTTACGGGCAGCTTGCGGCCTGACGGGCCTTGCCAGAGGAACGGGAGAGGGCGCGGTTGTACGGCCCCACCAAAATGCGTATTGATCGCCATTGTAAACCCTTTGATGCCGAGGTCGAGCAGCAGATCAACCAGCGGCCAGTTCTGGCCATTTACATCACAATTCATGGCGTGTTCGACCCGAAAACCGTAGACATTGCGCAGGGTATCTATGAATTGAAAGGTCTCGATGAACTGATCTGTATCCAATAAGGGCGTCAGGTTTGCGAACATTGCGGTAACTTCGATGCGTCCAGCCTTTTCCATCGCCCGAAAGCGTTCGATTTCCTGGTCTGTTGCATTTTGCAGCCACCGCTTCAAAACGGACGTTGTTTCAACTGTCCAACGGAGCGCACCATCCGAGTCCTGTTCGGCGTATTTTTCCGCCATACGGAGCGCTTCATCAATGAAACGTGTTTGCAGGTCCCATACAATCGGTTGGTCGTGTGTGTATCCGACATCCGTGTGGCTATGGTGGATCAGGTAAATGGTTTCCAGTTTGGGCATGTTTTTTGTTCCCAGGCCAAGTTTAGGTATGTGGGTAATGGGGTAGCGGATAGCTCGCTACCCGTAGGGATTGGAACGTTAAGCAGGGACAAGCCTCAGTGTCGCGATTTGATAGGGTCGTACGGTTAAGCTGATGCTGTTATCCGTCGTCTCAAGTTGTGCTTCGTCTTCTTCAAGCAGGTTGCAGTGGTAGGCTGCTTTGAGGTCAAAACCGGCTTTGATGGTCACGGGGCCACGATTGCGCTCGTTCTCGTATAGCCGGACGATGATGCCGTTGCCGTCTTCGGCCTGTTTGATCGTCTCGACAATAACATTCGGACGATTGACGGTAATCAGGCTCTGTGCGCCGGCGTTACCGTTCGCCTCTGTCACTGTCCTCAGGATGACAGGATCGTTCAGATCATAAGCCTGTTCTGCTACACCATTGCGCCAATCGGCGGTGTGCGGCAGTAGGCTGTACGTCATGATATGCTCGCCCTGGTCGGCCTGTGGATCGGGCATCGTTGCGCTTTTCAACAACGAAAGGCGCATGACATTATCATAAATGTCGTAGCCGTACTTTGAGTCATTCAGCAACGCGACCCCATAATTCCCCTCGCTGAGATCAGCCCATTTTTGTGCCGCAGTTTCGAATGCGCCCCAGTCCCATGACGTGTTGCGGTGTGTGGTGCGTTCTACATTGCCCCATTGGATGTCAAAGGTTGCGGTTGGGCTGAGGATGTCTACCGGGAACGCCACCTTGAGCAGGATATGCTGTTCGTGCCAATCAACGTTGGTGGCAAAGTCGATGCGTTTGCTGTTGTGATATACGTAAATTGTCTGTGTGATGCTGCTGCTACGGTAACGCCGCTTCACCCGCAAAGCAGCCCGCAGCGGCCCTGTCTCAACAAGCTTGATGGCCTCCACGCCTTCAATTTTCTCAACGCGGTCATCGTAGAAAATATCCACATCCCAGGCATCCCACGCCATCGGGCGATCTTCCATGCCAAGCAGTTGATTGCCGACCTGACCAGCGGCCAGGACTTCGCGCTCGGCATCTTTATCATAAATGCTGCTGATGTCGCCATTTTTTGCAAACGTATAGCGGATCAGATCGTTTTCGATGATGACCTGTTCGGCGGTCTCGGTTGCTGCAAGGGTGGTGCTGTTGTCTGCGCTATCACCAGTGGTCAAGGGTAAGACGGAGAAAGCAGGCAGCCCCGGCAAGTCAATCAAGGTTCCGTTTTCAACCTGCTGCAACTTCAGGGGTGTGTTGCTGCGCGTATCCACCAATCCGCCAGGCGGCTTACCTGCCAGGACGCCGATCCGTGTGCCCGCAAATGTGGTGGGGTTGATTGCCAAGACCTGTGTTCCAGAGGGTGCGTTTTTGGCAAGCGCGTTAATGGCTTCATCGCGGGCCATTTCCGCCAATCGGCGTACATGGGCGTAGTCGGCGTTGCTATCGACGTAAACGGGCGTGATAGATGATCCCGGCAGGATGTCGTGGAATTGATTCAGGCAGACGAGTTCCCAAGCTTTGTTAAAGGCCTCTGTTGGATAACTGTAGTCCGTTAATTGCGCTGCCATCGTCGCCAGAAACTCTGCATCATGCAGCAGGAACTCGCTCTTGCGGTTGTGCCATTTCGTGCGAGCCTGACTCGTTAACGTGCCACGATGCAGTTCAAGGTAGAATTCCCCATTCCAGGTGGGCAGGTGGTCGCCAGCGGATGCCAGTGCTCGATCCATGAATTCACGCACCGTCCCTGGGCGTACTCTTGGGGCACCTGGCATACTCTGGAAGCTGTGTACGTTCTCGATCATTTCACGGGTTGGGCCACCGCCACCATCACCATACCCATACGCGATGATTAGTTCGTTGTAAGCGTCCTTCTGGCGGAAGTTCTCCCAGGTCCCCATGACCTCTTGACCGCTGACTGTGGCATTGTAGGTGGTCGAATACGGTAGCAGTTCGCTGCCTAACGGCGTTGTCAGGAAGTGGGTCAGCACCTTAGTGCCATCAATACCCTGCCACCAGGTAAACTGGTGCGGCATCTGGTTATACTGGTTCCAACTCATCTTGTGTGTGATGAAGTAATCCATCCCTGCTTGTTTAATCAACTGGGGCAGTGCCCAACTGTAGCCAAATGTATCCGGCAGCCACAAGACAGGTGTGTCAACATCACCGAAGTTCTCTCGAAAGTAGCGCCTGCCGAGGAGGAACTGCCGTGCAAGCGACTCTGGCCCGGTGGCATTGCAATCCGGCTCGACCCAGGTGCCGCCCATAATCTCCCAGCGGCCTTCTTTAACGCGCTGCTTGATGCCTTCGAAGATTTCCGGGGCGTTTTGTTGCGTATATTTGTAAAGTTGTGGCTGGCTTTGTGAAAAGTGATAATCCGGGTATTGTTCCATCAAGCGCAGCACGTTGCTGAAGGTCCGCTCACATTTGCGCCGCGTATGCGCGAGTTGCCACAACCACGCCACATCAATATGGGCGTGCCCGATGCCGATTATGTTCACGTCCAGGGGGTCTCCGGCCTGGGCTAAGCCTTGTACAAGTGTGTCTAGCGCCGGCTGAACGCTATCGTAGAAGGCGGATGTACCCAACGGATCACGTGTATCCAGCACGTTGAAGGCGGCATCAAGTACGTTCAGGATGCGTCCTTTGGCTGGGTGATTGTCGTCTAGCAGGCGGGCAATTTCCAGCGCAATGCGGACGCGTGCGATGAAGTCTCGTGTTGGTTGGTGCACCTGAACGACAGCGCATTGCCTCATGAAGAGCTTGGTCATTGGCTCGTCTGTGCCGAAGCCGCCAATTCCCGTCCAGCCATGCAGGGCTAATTCGTGCGTGTTGCCATCTTTAACCGCTTCGGGTAGCAGGATCTCATGATGATGCCGATCCGCAGAAGCGTAGGCTTTGCCATTGATGTAGGCCAGGGCCTCTGGGTGACTGAAATCGCCTGCATCACCGAGCGGCAAATAGAGGGCGATGGGCGCGTCGCTGTCCCAGTCTGTCGGGACTTCAAAGGACGAGCGCATGATGAAATCTGTGAACCAGGTGCCCCAGTAAGTATCGGGGGCGATTGTCTCCCAGGAGGATGTATCTTCATGAATGGGTGGGTGTGTGTCGGGGTCTGGCAGCGTCCTGTATTTGAAGGCGGGTATCGGGTGTTTGTGCCGATATTCAAGCGGCTCAATCAGCACAAGCCTGCCAGCTATCTTCTGCGGAGTCCAGTATATATGGTGTTTCATCGTTTTCCTCACTGTGGTTCAGTTAATAAGGCTTTTCCAGCTAAAAAACAAGTCAAATCCTTGCAACATCGGCAATGCGGCTAACGCCGCTCGGACACCCAGAAGGGTGTCCCTACAGGGCATCGCATCGTTCGTAGGGACACGGCTTGCCGTGTCCGCAAACCGTGTCAATTATTTTGTTGGGACGGCCTAAAACAAGGTGATAATCGCCCTCTTGGATGGATGCATGGATGCACGGATGCATGAATGCACGGAATATCGAGAGATACAGAATAAGTATGGCTGATTTTGGCGTGCCGCCAAGACGCAACCCTGAAGCCCAGGGCTACTTGTTGTCAATCCCTTCTTCGTGCAAGTAGCATGACGCGACGTGATCGTTACTACCGACCGTGAACAGCGGTGGTGTCATTTCTGTGCAACGCTCAAAAGCATGGGGGCAACGCGGGTAAAAGCGACAGCCTGTTCTGGTGGATGTTCGCATTTCTTCTTCAGCAGGCAAGCTGATTTCACCCTCCCAGCGAATATGCGGGTCGGGCTTAGGAACCGAATCGACTAGCAGCTTGACATACGGGTGTTTGGGGTTCTCGATTACGTCCGTGGCTGGCCCCGACTCGGCAACTGTACCCTGATACAAAAGCATGATGCGATCGCCTATCTGGTACGCTGTGCTGAGGTCGTGCGTGATATACAGAAAAGATATACCGCCTTCATCACGCAGCCGCATCATCACATCCAGAATAGTGGCGCGCAGAGAGGCGTCAACCATCGATACAGGCTCATCAGCAACGATCAGCTTAGGTTTGACCATGTAGGCACGGGCCATCATGATGCGCTGACGCTGCCCACCACTCAACTGATGCGGGTATTTGCGAAGCACGTCTTCACCATATAGGCCGACGATGTTTAATGCATCTTCAATCATATCGCGTGCATGTTGTTTGCTGCGTGCGAGGCGAAAATTATTGATGATCAGGTTGAAAATGTGTTGGATACGGTAAAAGGGATTGTAGACACCAAAGGGGTCCTGAAAAACAGCCTGGACATTCCGGCGGTAGTCCTTCAATTGTGACGCCGTAGCCTGTGACATATCCTGACCTTCGAACAGGATTTGACCTGAGGTCAGACGGGTGAAACCGAGAATGAGGTTCGCCAGGGTTGTTTTGCCGCTGCCACTTTCCCCCGCAATGGTTATAATCAGGTTCGGCTTTTTGTCGATGCTCAAGTTCAGCTTATCCAGCGCAACGATATCCTGTTCACCCTGCTTATATGTCTTGGTTGCACCGCGGATTTCAAGTAACATCTGCGACATTGATAAAGCTCCCGTTTGGCTGTTGCTCGTATAAATGGCAGGCCACAAATTGGCGCTCTCGAATTTCCTGCATCGCTGGTACTTCGTGACGGCAACGGTCCATAACGAGAGGGCAACGTAGCTGGAAGATGCAGCCGGGGGGTGGATTGCGCGGGTCGTGCGTGATGCCTTCGGTGATCTTCAGCGGTTTACGCTCTACCAGAGACGGCACTGCATCAATCAGGAGTTGCGAGTACGGGTGACCAGGGTTGTAGAATAAGTCGTCCACGGGGGCGATTTCTACGATCCGCCCAGCATACATCACAGCAATGCGGTCAACCATCTGTGCCATCAAACCCATATCATGACCGATCATAATCATCGATACACCCAGGGCCTCTTTGACTTTGATGAGGGTTTGGGCCACGACCCGTTGCACCACAACATCCAGCGCGCTCGTTGACTCATCCGCGATGATGATCGTCGGGTTCAAGGCAATTGCCATGGCAATGCAAACGCGTTGTTTCATACCACCACTTAATTCATGCGGGTACATATCATAGATGCGCCCCGGTAACCCCACTGTACCGAATAGCTCCAGGATGCGCTTCTTGATCGCTTTTTTCGCCTGACGCCCTTCATGCTGAGCGATCACATCGCGAATCTGCGCGCTAATCTTCATTGTCGGGTTAAGTGAATTCATGGCCCCCTGTGGAATGAGCGCTAGTTTGGTCCAACGAACCATACGGAGGGCCTTTTGCGGACGATGCAGGAGGTCTTCGCCTTCTAGCTCAATTTCGCCATCGACAATGCGACCAGGTGGGACGATTAGCTGTAAAATGCCCATCGCCGCCGTCGATTTGCCACAGCCAGATTCACCGACCAGGCCCAGTGTTTCACCCTCATAAAGCTGAAAGTCGATACCATTAACCGCGAGTACATCGCCCTTTGGGGTTTCATAGTAGATCTTCAAGTTGCGGACATCCAGAACGACTCGTTGCTCGCGCTTTGGCGTCACTTGTTTTTGGGCTTCATCGTGCATCAGACAGGACCTTCTACTGTGTTGACCGTCGCAGGCGCGGATTCGCAACTTCATCCAGACCCAAGTTGATGAGCAGCAAACCAATGAAAATAATGGCGAGAATAATCGTGGGCAACCCCCACCACCACCACATACGCCGCAACAATGCCGACGACTCAATAGCGAAGTAAATGGTACCGCCTAAGGTGGGCACACGCTGCGGACCGAGGCCAAGTGCTTCGAGGCCAATCGCAGCCAGGATGGCACCAGCCGCATTCCCGATGAAGCTAGCTGCTAAGTACGGCAACAAATTGGGCATCATCTCGCCGAACATAATCGACGGCGTCGATGCACCCGACAGTTTCGCCATTTGCACATAGCCGCTTTCGCGCATACTCAAGACCTGGGCACGTACCAGACGCGTCGGTGGGGGCCACGTGAACAACGAAATCAAAATGGCCATATCAGCCACGGTGACTTGCTCTATCAAGGATTGGATTACAATCAATACCATCAGTGAAGGGATCGTCACGGTTACGTCCGAAGCAAGACGGATCAAGTCGTCTACCCAGCCCCCGATGTAGCCCGCAGTAAAGCCGAGGACGATACCCACACTCATGCCGACTGCCGCCGCGACAAGCCCAATCATCATTGAGTTCGGTGCTCCGAGGATCATCAGCGCAAGCATGTCACGACCGCTATTCTCCGTTCCAAGCGGATGATCCCATGTCCCAACAGAATCTCGCAATTCGTAGTAAAAGCCAACAGGCGGCAAATTCAACGGGGCACTGCCAGTTAGCGCGAGATCCGTATCCCAGAATACCCGCCCCAGCACACCCAACATCACAATCAAGCTGATAATAAAGAAGCCAGACAGCAGCTTACCGTTTAGCCAGGGCGTATCCCATTGGTTGAAACGCCCCATTGTACGCTTGAGGGCTTCCTGTGAATATGTTTCAACGGGGACCGTTTGCTCTGGCGTTTGCTCAATAGTGGCCATTGTCATCTCCCTTGAAGTGATATGCGTGGATCAATGAGAGGATAGATCAGATCAATGATGAGGACAGCAATCGCTGTAGCCAGGATGGTGACAAAGGCTGCACCCTGGATGAGCGCAAAGTCCTGATTACGGATTGCGGTGATGATGACAGACCCCATGCCTCGATACGTGAAAATATACTCGACGAGGATTTGACCACTTACCAGGGTGCCCATCGAAATAGCTAAGGCAGTCACCTGCGGCAAAATGGCATTGCGAATCATATAACGATAGAGCACGTAGAATGGACGTAGGCCCTTTGCCTGCGCAAGCTGCATGTAGTCCTCGCCCTCAACCGTGATCATCATGCCGCGCATACCTAACGTCCAGTAACCAAAGCTCACCAATATAATCGCGAGGGCGGGCAAGGTGCCGTGTTCGATCACACTCAAGATAAACTCGGAATTCAGCCCCGGTGTAAGGCCACGCGCATAAGAGCCACGATATGGGAAGATGTCCAGTATGAAGCCAAATATATACACAAGGAACAATGCTGCCAAAATTGAGGGGATAGCGGTAAAAATCATCGAGAATGGGATGATGATCTTGACTAAGCCCGGTGTTCGCCGCCATGCCAAAATCGCCCCAAGAAAATTGCCGATGAAAAACGTCAGCACAAGCGCGACGGATAAGAGGCCGATTGTCCAGGGCAGCGCCCGCCCGATCAGTTCACCGACACTGGTAGGGAAGGCGTACATTGAATAGCCAAAATCCAGGGTTAACAGGTTGCCCAAGTAACGCACGTATTGTACTGGCAACGGGTCGTCGAGTCCGAATTTTTCGCGCCAGACGCGAACCATATCGTCCGCACCTTCAACTGTTCCTGATTGCTGGCTGATCCGCGACACCATCGCAGAGATCGGATCACCGGGCGCCAAACGCGGTATAATAAAAATGATACTGGCGCTTAACCAAATGGTCAAAAAAAATACGATAAGGCGACGGGTTATGTATGCCCGCGTAATACCCCTCATAACGAAAAGTCCCTAATAATAAATAAAGTTATATTTATAGAGTCTGGAGGCATAATGCCTCCAGACTCTATACCATTGGCCTGCGTGTTAGCCTAAGATGCTTTCGTCAGGTTGTGGATGATTTGGTGTGTGCTGTTCCACCAGGTAGCCGGGTGATTGTAGTTATTTTCTACTGTCGGCCACCCTTCCCAATAGGTTGTGTCGAAGGGGACGATTTTCTTGGCCTGCGTGATCGCAATGGCGGGCATCTCTTCGTGGAGGATATTGTAGGCTTCTATCGCCAACTCATTGACGCGGGGGTCATCCAGCGCGAGGGTGCCGAGTTCGTCAACCAGCGTGCTGTATTCTTCCGCACGAGGGCCGGACCAGCGCATGATGTTACGAGTGCGTCCTGGGGTTTCTTCGCCAATCGGCGTCAGCCAACGCACGTTAAACTGATCCAGCGATGCCCACGGTTCGTTGACCGACGCACAGAAGTCCCAGTCTATGATGGCTTCGAAGTTGCCCACACTCTTATTCGTGCCCCATGTCGGGCCAGCGACCACGCTACCTACAGTGTCAATGCCAGCTTCACGGAATTGCTCGACGATCACGTTCATGATGCGACGCTTCTCGATGAAGCTCTCGCTGGCCTGAATGTTCAGAGAGAGGACTTCGCCGTCCCTTTCATAAAAGCCGTCGTCATTCATTGTGTAGCCAGCGGCTTCGATCAGCGCTTGGCCTGCTTGGACGTCTGCTTCTGGGCTGAGCTGCGGCACGTTCTCGATCACGCCTGCCAGACCACCATAATCCACGAAGAATGTACGTGACGGGATGGTCGTACCTTCGTAGGCGATCTCAACCACTTCGTTGCGATCCACAATGAGGCTCAGGGCCGTGCGCATGTTCGGGTCATCCCAGGGTTCTATGGTGTGGTTAACCGACATCTGGCGTGGGCAGGGGTCCGGCCATGCGTAGGGTGATCCATCGAACCATGTCACCACATTCGGGTTTTCGAACATGACAGCTTCTAGCGCACCCAGCGACATATCCATCGCGCTATCCAACTGACCATCAGCCATCAACAGGGCCTTGCTTTCCTCTGCGCCCGTGATGATGAACTCAAGGCGCAGCGGCTCTGGCATACCGTGAACATCCGCACCCCAGTAATCTTCATAACGGTCCAGAATCCACTCTGTCTCGGTGTTATTCGTCAACATGTATGCACCCGTACCGAGCGGCCAACCGCGTTCTAGGTCGTAGAAGGTGAAGGTTTCGATGTCATCGACCTGACTGAAGACATGCTCTGGCATGATGAGGACACTACCCCAGATGCGCACGGAGAATGTATCGAGCTGGAAGCGCGGGTTGGGGCCAGTCAGGTTAAATTGCACCGTCAGGTCGTCGATCTTCTCGACACTCTCAACCCAGGGTCTAATCTCGCCGGAGCCGTTAAAGCCCTCGTTGTCCTTCAGGAAGTTGACCGTCCAGATCACATCATCGGCGTTGAAGGCTTCGCCATCGTGCCATGTGATGCCATCAAATAGTGTCAACGTCCATACGTCCAGGCTGTCATTTGGCGTCATGCTCTCACCGAGCCACGGCTGAATTTCGCCCGTCTCGTAGTTCAAGATGAACAGCGGCTCCCACACAGCCTGATGCATAGACTGATTGCGGTCCGTGCCAGGGACAAACCAATTATAGTTGAAGGGGCTACCAATGCTGGCAGCATCAATGTCAAAGATGACGGTGTCCTCACGGGCAACGTCTTGGCCTGATACACTGGCCACTGTTATGGCTGTCAGAGCCAGTACGAAAATCAATAGGATGTTAAGCTTTTTCATTGATTTGTAAAACTCCTTAAATCAGAAACAAAAATTTGTTCTATGTAAAACGCTTTAAGGCTATTTGGTGAAGTACCTCTCCTTTGTTTTTGTGTACAAATAACCAACAGGCACCGACGTCTGATAGGTAATCCATAACCCTTCAGGGGTGTGTGGATACCAACGTCGGAGGGCCTGAATAGCCCTCAAAGGCAACAACACGTCATGCAGGCAGCCTAAACGCCGTGTAGCTTCTTGAATTTTATGGTTTAGGAAAACACAAAAAACGGCTGTGGTGGACTTCCAGAAACGTGTTCCTATGTGTAGACAGCGTTGTGGCAGGCAAGTGGCCAGCGCACAACAAAAACGCTGCCAATATCTGGGGGACATATAACATGTAAGGGTAGGTAATAAGTCACGGGTAGACAACTGACTTAAGCCTTGAATATAGCAAATAAATATCATTAAATTTTGCACTGCACTTTTTACAATGGACGATAAATAATTAAGTACTTTCCTAACACACTACTTTAAAGCAGCCCACTCTGCAAGGGTGCATTTCCGTGAGGGTGTATTTCACTTGAGTGCGAGCTGACATAGAACAAGGCAACAAGCCAAAAGGATGCCTCATGTCCGATAATCGCGATGACCTGGAAAAACACTTGCGTGCAAAAGTAACTACTCAGCCCTCGCCCCAAACCCCTCTCCCGAAC
>DAOTTW010000036.1:0-2091 GCA_034437615.1 Anaerolineae bacterium
AATCTGGGTCTGGGGCTGGCCTGGTGTGTCGTCTGCGCCTGCTGTCACCCGCACACGCAAGCCCGCGATGCCGTTGCCGTTGAAATCCGTCACCTGACCCGCGACACTGGCCCAATTGCAGCCTAGACCGTTGCTGTTGGCCTGATGCGTCACCCCGGTCGCGCTGAAAGCAAAGGGCGATGAACTAAAGGGCGTCGGCACCCCTGCGGGCAAGGTCGGCGCTGGGGCGGGCGTGGCGGTGATGAACACAAACGGCGTCGGCGGTGGCAACAGATTCAGCGCTGATAGTGGGTTCTGCCAGAGCGCCGCGAAATAGGCGATCAGCAGCACGCTGCCGAGCAAAGCGAAAAGGCTAATGCGATTATACAGGCGTGCCGCAGGCTTGGCCGCCACCCGCTGACGTGTGCGGCCAGCGCTGCGGTTGCGGGGTGTCTGGCGTTGATTAGCGTCTTGCTGCGTCCATATGGGGTCGTCGGGCTGTGGGTTGACGGGTGGGTAACGCTCTTCGGGTGGCGTCATCACCAGCGGGCGCACCTCATCCGTCAGCGCTTGCAGCGCTTCCAGGGCGGCGCGGTCCGTCTCGGATGTATCCAGTTCATCCAGATGGCCCAGGTCCGGCAAGCCTGCTTGCGCCCTGTCAGCGTCGGCGTGATGGGCTGTATCCTGGCGGCGTGCCCTGCGCTCTCGGCGTTTGTCGCGGCGTGTTGGCTCTCGCATTGTGTGTGCTAAATCGCCTCCCAGGTCTCTTCGCCTGCCAGTGCCCGTTGTAGCGCCAGGATGAATTTACGGCTACGGAAGGGCTTGGCGATGAAGCCCTTAAAGCCCAGGCGCTTACAGCGTGGGATAGCAACGCGGGCATCCATCGACGAAACCGCCAGCACGGGGATATGCCGCAACGCTTCGACGGTGCGGATTTCCTGCATAATATCGAAGCCAGAGCGCCCGCCCGGTAAATTCAAATCCAGCAGGATGACATCCGGTGGCGGCTTCATGCCCAATGCAATTGGCACGACATCCGTGCCGCTGGTATCAATGTACGAGCGCATATTCAAGCGTGCCAATGCCATGCCAATCAAGGCCACATTGCCCGTATCATCTTCAACAGCAAGCACATTCGCGTTCGACAGGTCGGTTTCTGGTGCAGTCATACGGGTTTCCTCAGTCGCCTAGCAGCATTCTGTGCCGTGCATCACTTATGGGTCAACCGTCATTCAACACCAGATGCGCAGGCTTGTCTAGTACGTTTCCCAAACGGCTTCACCGTTCAAGATGCGGCGTAGCTGGCGCGGGAAGCGCATCCGGCTAATGGGTTTGCCGATGAAGGCATCAAAGCCCGCTTCTTTGGCCTTCGGGATTTCCGTATCGGCGTCTTGCGCGGTCATGGCCACGATGATGCAGGATTTTAGCGTACTATCGGCGCGTAGCTGCTTGAGGACTTCATAGCCATTGGTGCGCGGCAGGTTAATATCCAGAAAGACAATATCCGGCTTGGGTTTCATCGCGTGCGCCATCGTCAGTACCCCCTCACCTGTGGCGTTGATGTAGGCGTTGATGCCGAGATAACGCATCATCACACCGATGATCGCCATACCTTCGGCGGCATCCTCGACCACCAATGCATTCAGGTTTGCAAAATCAGAATTTACGCTCATGTTATCTTGACTTATTACAATATGACATTACAAAAACGATGGTCGGCTAATCTTTTAGCGTAACAACTCAGCCCTCACCCCAAACCCCTCTCCCGAACGTGCCTTTGGCACTGGGAGAGGGGCTTTAAACGGCTTGCTTCCCCCTCTGCATCTGCATCTGCATCTGTGTCTGGGTATGGTGGGAGAGGGGGATTGAGGGTTCTCAGGGGTAGGTATTTGATGTTTGACCGTATTTTATGGCGGCTGACGCCGCCGCGGACGCCATGAATGGCGTCCCTACGGTTCACAGCGGCTGTGTAGGGACGCGGCTTGCTGCGTCCGCTACCGAAAACAACAAAAAACTGTGAAGTCATGACCCTCCCCTATAAACAAGATCAACCGAGATAGAGACACAACCCTATGTTTGGTCCTTCGATGACAGAATGGCCAGGATGTGTGT
>DAOTTW010000037.1:0-15392 GCA_034437615.1 Anaerolineae bacterium
TATCGCGCAGGCGACAGCTTACAGGACGACACGCTTTTCCCTGGCCTCAGCATCAAAATCCGCGACCTGTTTCAGGACGATGATGACGATGATGACGATAAGGATGAAACAGCAGAATCCAGCGACAACGCATAATGTGACGAAGCACCATCAGCACAGTATAATCCTCAAAGCACTTATCCACAGACGACAAAGATAAACGCTTATGCTGGTTGGCGTCGATATTGGCGGCACATTCACCGACCTTGTTCTGAGCCATAACGGGCAACTGAGCATCCACAAGCTAGCAAGCACACCCCACAACCCCGCAGAGGCCATGCTTGCGGGCCTGAACGCCATCACAGGCGACCTGAACGCCGTGCAGCAGATCGCGCATGGTTCAACGGTGGCCACCAACGCCATCCTGGAGCGCAACGGTGCCAGAGCCGCGCTGATTACGACACAGGGCTTCCGGGATGTCCTGTTCATCGGGCGGCAGACGCGCCCTGAGCTATACGCGCTGCAACCGAGCATCCCCGCGCCCCTGATCCCACGTGAGCGCTGCTATGAAATCCCCGAACGGCTGGATTATCGCGGCGACGTGCTGCAAGCGCTGGATTTTGCCGCGCTGGATGCGGTTATCGCGCAGCTTGTAGCGCAAAACGTGAACGCGGTGGCGGTCTGCCTGCTGTACAGCTTCGTGAACCCTGAACATGAGCAAGCCATCCGTGAGCGTATCGTCAGCCGAACCGCTTTAGCCGCCTGGCAGGTGGCGCTATCGTCGGATGTGCTGCCGGAATTCCGCGAATACGAACGGGCCAGCACCACCGCACTCGAAGCCTACGTGCGTCCGGTAATGGTCAATTACGTGCGGGAATTGGCCGACACGCTGCCCGCTCATATCCCCCTGCGCATCATGAAATCCGACGGTGGTGTGATGAGCGCCAGCCACGTCGCAGCACAGGCCATACACACCGCGCTGAGCGGCCCGGCGGCGGGTGTCATCGGCGCACATCATCTGGCGACGCTGGCGGGCTACCCTGATGTCATCACGCTGGATATGGGCGGCACGTCAACCGATGTGGCGCTCTGCCCTGCTGCCCTGCAATACGCCGCCGATTCGCAGATTGACGGCTTGCCGCTACGCGCACGCCTGCTGGATATTGAGACCATCGGCGCAGGGGGCGGCAGCATCGCCCGCCTGGATGCGGGGGGGGCGCTGCGCGTCGGTCCACAGAGCGCCGGAGCCATGCCGGGGCCGATGGTGTATGGGCGGGGTGGCGAACAACTGACGGTCAGTGATGCCAACGCGCTGCTGGGTCGGCTGGATGCTGAGCACTTCCTCGGTGGTGGCATGACGCTGGATTTGGCCAGCGCACAGCAGGCCATGACGACGCTGGCACAGCACATACAAACCGACCCACAGAGCGCCGCACAGGGCATCATCGACGTGGCCAACGTCAACATTGAGCGGGCATTGCGGCGCGTCTCCGTCGCACGCGGGCACGACCCGCGCCGCTTTACGCTGGTGGCCTTCGGTGGTGCGGGGCCGTTGCACGCCTGTGAAGTGGCTGAGCGCCTGCATATCTCACGGGTGCTGATCCCGCGTTATCCCGGTGTGTTGTGTGCGCTGGGCCTGCTGGTCGCGGATGTGGTCGTTGAGCAGAGTCGGGCGGTATTGGCGACGCTGAGCAACACGCTAGAGGCGCGTTTACGCGGTGCTCTGGGCGGCATCCTGGCCGAAGCACGTAACACATTGCAGGCCGATGGCATCCCAGAAGACGCGATTACATATCAGGTGACGCTGGATATGCGTTATCGTGGGCAAGCGCATGAACTGAACATCGCCTTTACATCCGGGCAGGCGTTGGCTGATGCTTTTCATCAGGCGCACAAAGACGCCTATGGCCACGCGCTGCATGATCGCCCGATAGACGTGGTAAATTTACGTGTGCGGGCCATCGCAGCCGTACAGCGACCCGAATTTGCCGCCGCAGCCATCCATGAGCACGCCGCAACGCCATTCGACCACAAAACGACTGCATCCGGCGGCACGTTGGACTTATATGAGCGTGACGCGCTGGCACCGGGGGCATATTTTTCGGGTGAGGCGCTGCTGTTTCAGGTGGATAGCACGGTGTATGTGGCGGCGGGCTGGTCAGCGCGGGTGGATGCCTACCGCAATTTGATTCTGGAGGGGGCTGATTAGCAGATAGCGGACGCAGCAAGCCGCGTCCCTACAATCATACGGGTTTGTTTTCGTTTATCCATGAGCAGATGGCAGGGTATTTTTGCTGACACGCTTGCTTATTCTGCCTCGCCTATCGTATGCACGCACAGCAACAGCCCATCGCGCAGGCTGACCTGAGCGCGTTCAGCCGATAAACGGTTGCTGACGCCCCGCGCCGGGCCGAAATACAGCGTTTCATCGTGCAGCGCATACTTCAGGTGTTGCGTGTTGATGCCCTGCACCGGGCCACCAATCGGAATCAGCGAGACCGTATCGCCAATGCTGCCCGTTAACGTGTGCTCGCCTGCCCGTAACAGCCGCATTTCCTGGTCATCTGCGACAAGCGCCACATCACAGTCGGCCAATTCCGGCAGCGCCAGCAGATAAATATTGGCCATCACCATATCAAGGCGGCCACCTACACCGCCGATGATGCGCACCCAGGCGACATCTTGCTTTGCCGCCCACGTCAGCGCGAGTTCTAAATCGGTGGCGTCTTTGTCGCGGGGGTGGCGTTCGACCTGTGCGCCGTTGTGCGCCAACTGCTCAAGCTCCGACGGCAGCAACGAATCCATATCGCCAATCACGCGGTCCACCTGAAAGCCGAAGTAGGCGGCCACACGTGCGCCACCGTCGGCAACGATAATGAGCGGGTCGGCTGCCTGCGCAAAGATACGGCGCACCATCGGCCCATCGTTCGGTTCGCCGTTGGCGAATACCAGCGCATGTTTCTGTGTCGTCATGATTTTTTGGGTTTTTCTAGCGGTTGCGGCGCAGCCAACGGCCACGCACTTCTAATTCATTGATAGTCGCTGTATCCAGGAAATCAGTCGTCAGGCGGGGAAAGGCTTCTAGCTCAAGCATGGGGAAATGGCGCACACCATCCAGTAGAATTGGCACAAGCACGTCTTCTTTTTCGTAGGTCAAATAAGAGAGGATGTCCTCGCTGGGTTTGGCAAGGATGGGGTCTTCTTTGCCGTGCACGAGCACCGTCGGCGCGGTAATGCGGCGTATATCATCCAACATACGGCCCGCTTCAAACGTCTGCGTAGAGGCCAGCAATGTACGCGCATCGGTCTTATCGACATCGGGGCGCATCCGTTCATAGATTGGGTCGCTGCGCTTGAAGCAACGTTCCAGCAATTCCGTTAGTTTGCGCCCACTGAATGCCTCTTGCAGCGGGTTGGACACCTGGCCGTTGCTCTGCTGCGCCTCGGTAATTTGACGCGCACGGTTCACAAGCTGCTGTCGGTCGATGGGGTTGATGCGGCCAATGGTCGGCAATTCGTGGAAGGGCGTATCGCCCTCGCCGTTTGCGCTGGCATCATTTTGATTGGATGCGCTTTCGACGGTTTCATCCAGATGCGGTGCCAGAGAATAGCGGTCACGGCTGGTCAGCATGACACGGGTGCCCGCTGGAACGCGCTCTTTGAGGTCGCCGGGGTCGAATAGGGGCAAGCTAGCGAGCAGCAAACGAGCGATGCGGCTGGGGTTTTGCAGCGCAAAATGCACGCCGACCATCGCGCCCAGGCCATGACCGATGAAGGCCGCCTTCGGGATACCTAGCTGGTCCATGAATTGCCGCAGCACGTCTGCTTGATAGTCTACGGCGTAACGGTCCGGGTTCTTCGCGGAATCGCCAAAGCCAACCAGGTCCAGTGTGTAGACGCTGTAGCGCAAATGCAACGTCTGCATCAGCGGAATCCAATAGCGCCAGGAGCCGAGCCAGCCGTGAGCGAGGATCACGGGCCTGCCGCGCCCCAGCTTTTCATAATGGATTAGATCGCCTCCGATGGTGATGGCGCTCATGACCCTCAGCCTAACTTAACTACATGTGCGGGCAACACGCGCATGGCTACGCAATGCCCAGCTTTGACAGAATTTCGGCCACACGTTGCGTCAGTTCATCGGGCGCAAAGGGCTTCAGGATGTAATCCGCTGCCCCAGCATCCTTACCCGCCTCAACCTCTTCATCCTGCCCCTTTGCAGAGAGAATGATAACCGGAATGTGCCGCACCGTTTCGATTTCCTTTAATGCGCGGATCACCTCATAGCCGGTCAGCTTCGGCATCCGCACATCCGTCATAATCAGGTCCGGCGTGTGATCTTGCGCCAGGGCCAGCGCTTCTTCACCGTTGCGTGCCTGCGTGATCGTGTGCCCTGCGAATTGCAGCGTAAACGTAATCAGTTCGCGTATATCACGTTCATCTTCCGCGACGAGGATGTGCGCCATTAACTGCCTCTACTCTTTATCTTTTGTTTTTTATTCTTTAGCCTTCTGTTGGCCCCGTATTTGTGGCCATATCTCTACCCATGTCGATTCGGAACATCTCACGGGTTTCGTTGACGTAAGCGGGTTGTTCAATGGGTAATTTGATATAGAAGGTCGTGCCTGTGCCCAATTTCGACTCGAACCAGATTTCGCCATTATGCAACGCCACCAAATCCTGCGCTAAGGATAAGCCCAGGCCGGTCCCCGCGACATCAAGTTCTACCGCGTGCTGCTGATAGCGTTCAAAGCGCCGCCAGACGGCCTCTTTGAAGTCATCCGGTATGCCGACGCCGGTATCTGCGATGCTGATGAGCACGCTTTTTTCGTCTGGTTGATTTTGCACACTAACGTCTATCTTACCACCCGGCTCGGTGTAATTAAAGGCGTTCTCAACCACGTTGACCAGCACCTCACGCAGCTTTTCACGGTCTGCGCGGATGGGCGGTATGCTGGGGTCGAGCACCGTTCTGGTGTGCAAGCCTTTGTTGCTGTTCATCACCCGCGTGCTGATCTGATCCATCACATCGCTGACCAGATCGGCCACGTCAACCGTCTGCACCAAAAGCATCTCTTCGCGGTCCAGCTTGGCGATGTCCAGCACATCGTTCACCAGGGCCGTCAGGCGCTCCACGTTTTCTTTGATCGTGCGCACGAATTGCATCTGCGCACCGGAGAGTTCGCCGCCGATGCCCTGCAAGAGCATATCCGTATAGCCTGCAATCGGCGTGAGTGGTGTACGCATCTCATGCGAGACGTTCTTCACGAATTCGCTCTTGGTGCGGTCCGCTTCCACATCGCGGGTGATGTCACGGAACACCGAGACCGTGCCCAGGAACAAATCACCGATATACACAGGCGATAGATACGCGCTTACGATGCGGTCGCCCAGGTCAATCTGGTCGATTAAGAGTTCTTCGGGCAGTTCGTCGCTGTCGATGCGCTGCGTCCAGGCGTTAATCAGGCGTTGCCAGCGCTTATCCGATGTGCGATACAAGCCTGCCAGACGCAGTACGGGCTTGTCGATGACTTCATCACGCGGGATTTGCAGGATGCGCTCGGCGGCGGTGTTGAACGTGACGATATTGCCGGCGGCATCCGCGAAGAGCACGCCATCGTTGATGCCTTCCAGAATGGCGAGGTTCTTCTGTGCTTCGCGTTGCTCTGTGCCCAGCAGCGTGCCCATTTGTTCAGCCTGATTGCGGATCAGCAGATACAGGTCGGTGCTGCTCATAGAGGTAGCCACCTGCGCCGCCGCCGGGACCAACAGCTTAAGGTGGTTCTCCGTGAAGGCGGCTGGCTCATCGCTCAGCAGCACCATGACACCACGCGGGTCTTCGTTTGTCTCTAAGATAACGGCCAGCGCACTACGCACATCGGCTGCACCCGGCAACGTCTCATCCCAGTAGGCTTGGCCACGCACGTCATCGACAACAATCACATGGTCAACCGTATCGTCATGGGCCAGCAGCCAGGACGCCAGCTCTGCGGCGATGTGGCCGACATCTTTTTCTTCGTCTTTTTCTTTTTCTTTTTCTTTTTGGCCTTCGCCCTCCTGATGGATGACGCTGTTGGGGTTTAGCCAGGCCTGCGCAGACAGGCTATCCGTCACCGGGTTGTAGATCATAATGACGCCATCTGTCGCATTGACGGCACGCCCCACCATGCCCAACGCACGCTGTAGCAGGTGCTCCATGTTCAACGTGCGGGAAAGCTCCGATGTAATCTGGTAAAGCTGATCCAGGCGATCACGTTCTTCTTCCAGTTCGTCGGTGCGGTCCTGAACTTCACGTTCCAGCGTATCCGCAAAGCCCGATACCTGCTCGAACAGGCGTGCATTTTGCAGCGCCAGCCCCAATTGTGAGCCGACTGTATCCAGGATGCGCTGATCGTTGATGCCGAAGGGGTCGGTTTGTTCTACGTTGCGGATGGCCAGCACACCCGTCACCTTACCACCAGAGCGGAAGGGCACACCGAGATACGCCTGAATGCTGCCCTCAGCCGATTCGATGCCCATACCATGCAAGACCTGCGCGATACTGTAAAAGCGGTCCGCGCCCAGTGGCAGGGTCAGGCCACGCCGAATGATGTAGGATACTTCGTCTTTGCCCATTGCACGCGGCGGGATGCTGAATTGCGAGCCATCCCTGCGGACCGCCATCGGGAAGGTGATGCGCTCTTGCGCTTCATCGTAGAGCGCCACGTAAAGCTCATCGGCGTCCGTCACCAGCGGCAAACGCTGCTGGATGGTGCGCAGGATGTTTTGAATATTCAGCGTGGACGAAATTTCCTGCGAGATGTTGTTAATCACGTCGAGTTCGACGAAGCGTGCTGTGGTTTCGTCCGTCAGTTGCGCGTTCTGGATGGCCACCGCCACCTGCGTACCCAGGACACGCGCAAGCCGCACCTTCTGCTGTGTGAGCGTCTCTTGATCGTTGGATTTCTGGTCGAGTTGGATCAGGCCGATTGAATTTTCGCGCACGACCAGCGGCACCAGCAAGCGTGCCCCATGACCGCGCTCGCGCAGTTCGGCCAGTTCTTCAGGGAAGGGTGGCGGCACCGCTTCGTCGTCCTGAGCGGGCACATCTGCGATCACGACCACATCGCGCTTACGCAGGGCCTGGTTACGCGCCGGGTAATCGGCCTCGCGGAAAACCATGCCCTTCGTGATGTGCGCTAGTGGCTGACCCTGCCTATCGACGGCAAATTCAACGTCCAGTTCACCGCCGACCTCATCCCAGGTCGTGATAATGCAATCGTCCATCTCTAGCGCGGTGAACATCAGATCAGCCACCGTGTCGAACACTTCGTCCAGCGTGCGGGCCAGTGATGTCGCTTGCGCCGCCTGCAAGAGCGTGCTCAGTTCGTCGGTGCGCTCGAAGGCTTGCTCGAACAGGTCCGCATTTGCCAGCGCGATAGCGACCTGACTGGCGAAGGCAAAGGCCACGTACTGCTCTTGGCGGCTTTGGTACAGCCCCTCCTCAGCGCTGGTCAGCAGCAGCATACCGTTGACGTGGCCCTGATACACCAGCGGCACGCCCAGCCAGCTACGCAAGTTATCATCGCCGGGAAGCTGCGTCAGGTTATCCAGTTCGCCCAATGCGGTGTATGGAACGCAAACTGCACGCTGCGAATCCACAAGCTGCTGAATGCGGTCATCTTCACGCAGCAAGAAGCGGCTGCCCGGCACAGGCGCAATCGTACTGCCGGACCCGTCAAAGCCTGCGTGTGTTTCCAGCACCATATAAGAGCCGTTGCGCCGCCACACGGTCAGCGTATCGTAGGCGATAATCCAGTTCATCTCGCCCATTGCCATCGTTAGCACTTCTTCGCGGTCCAGCGATGAGGTGATGCGCGTCGATACGTCGGTCAGCGCTGCAAGCTGGTTCGCACGCGCCTCGATGGTGGATTCCAGCGCCCTACGTTCGGTGATGTCCTCGACCAGCAGCACAACGCCGCGCACCTGTAAGCCAGAACGCAGCGGATACAGGTAAAAATTCGCGATCACGTCGCTACCATCCAGCGCGGTAATGCGCTGGTCTAAATATTCCTGTGGGCGGCCTTCGCTCAGCACATTGCGCAGGCCCGTCTTGAGCGACTCTGCGAATTGCGGGCGATACTGAAACAGATCCGATTGCAACGAGTCGTCATCCCAACCGAAGCGCACGCGCATGAACTCGTTGATGTTGATAATGCGCCCGGAGTTATCCAGCACGACGATACCCTGCTGGATGGATTCGACCACCGAGCGATTCAAGATTTGCAGGTTCATCGTGTAATTGAACAGGCGGGCATTTTGCAAGGTGCTAGAAATAAGCTGCGCCATGCGCCCGATCAACTGCCGCAACTCCGTCGATGTGAACATACCGGGCTGCTCAGAGCCGAAATGCAAGACACCCAGGCGCGAGCCAGCCGCAATCAAGGGCATAATCAAGCTGACCTGCTCACCAGAGGCATACCAGCTACGCAGGTCATCGTAAAAGCGCACGTCTTCATCGTCTGCATGATACAGGTAGTCTTTGCGCTCATCGTAGCTGCGTCCGAGGGCTGTGCGCTCTAGCGTGGGGCGCTGCTCCTGCGTGACCTGCGGGTCGTTACCGTCGGCATCCTCAAAGCGCACCTTAAGGTAATCGTAGCCTTCGTCCTCGTCGGTTTCGTCGCGGTTGAGCGCCAACGTCATCTGTGTGAAGCTGAAGATGCGGCGTGCGCCGCGTGCCACAGCCCGCGCAATAGCGCCCAGGTCTAGCGTACTGGCGATGGATTCCAGCATCTCGTTGAGTTGGGCTTCGCGCTCCGCGTTCAGGCGGCTTTCCAGGAAGATGCGCGTGTTTTCGATCATGGTGGCGGCCTGATGCGCGAAGATTTCCAGCACTTCCACCGTGCGCAACGTGGGCCGCTTGTTATCATAGGGGCGATCCAGCACCACCAAACCCAGCAAATCGCCACCTGTGCCGCTGATCTTCACCAGCAGCATGTCGCCATCGCGCCAATCTTCGGGCGTGACGGCATCCATGCTGCGGGCACCCTCGTAAGCAGCACTGAGGGCAGTCATCTCGGCGCTGTACCAGTCGTCAACATGCTCTATCGGGAAGAAATGCGTTTCCGGCGTAAGCTGATACGATTGCTGGGCCAGCACGTCGTTCAGGTCACGCAAGGAGATAAGGCGGCTCTTCGTATCCTGAAAGGCCGATAGCGGCATTCCGGCCTGTGCTATGCGGCGCAAGACCTGCGCCTGCTCATCCACCAGCATCATCAGCACCGTGTCATAGCCGACGCTCTGCTGTACGCTGTAGGCGACTGCTTCTAGCACCGTTTCGATGTCGCTGGTCTGCGATTGGGTCATCTGGCCCAATTCAAAGATGCGGCTCAGTTGGTCCACGCGGCTGCTCAGGCTGCGGCCACGCGCCTCTTGCTGCTCGAAGAGCATCGCATTCTGATAGCCCAACGACGCCTTGCTCGTCAGCATCATCAAGAAGCCTGCATCGCGGTCATCGAAGGCGAACGGCTCACTATCGTAGACATGCACCAGCCCGACGACCCCATCCAGATACACAATCGGCGCGGCAATCGCAGAGCGTGCTGCCTGCAGGTGTGTCGTCAGGTCGCTATCGTCGTAATTGCTCACCAGCACGGGTTCCGTTGCGCGTTGCAGGGCTTCGCGCTCGATTGCGTCTAGCTGTTGCAGGTGTTGTGTCTCTCCGATGCGCTGCACGATCTCCGGTTGGGCGCGGTCATGCCATTCATCAGGGGGCTTCAGGATCAGCACACTACAGCCTTCGGCCTCTAGTGCACGGATGGCCTCAGCGCGAATGGCCTCTAGCACCTTGTCGAGTTCAAAGGTCGTGGTCAGGCGGTTACTGACGCGGGCAATCGCATCCAGTTCTTCGACGCGGCGGCGCAAATCCTCATCGGTCTGTTCATACAGCAGTTGGCGCTCAACGGCTGCGGCCACCTGTGCAGCCAGGTCTTCCATAAGAGTAATATCATTGCGGGTATAATCACCGCGCAACGATTCTAGCGGATTCACGACACCGATCTCGCCCAGCGCCCGGTCACCGACGCGCAGTTGCACCATCACCGTCTTATACATGCCGATGCGCTCAGCCACCTTGCGATAGCCCGGCAGCAGATTCTTCTCACCTAATAGCTGGTTGCTCAGGTAGGGCCTGCCGCTGAGGGCGACGGTGTGGTTATAGCCCGGTGCGCTCAAATCGTGGATGACGGGTTCCGTCAGCGTCACGCCGTAAGCCCAATCGCGGCGCGTGGTGAGCGTCTGCGTGGTGCTATCAATCACATTGATAAAGACGACCTGGCTTTGCATCAACTGCGCGATCTTTTCCAGCGCAGGCTGGAAGCTGTCTTGCGGCGTCAGTACGGCGCTGGCCAGTTGTGCGACTTCGCGCAGGTTATCCGTCATCGCTGCACGGCGCTGAAGCTCACGGTAGAGGCGTGCATTTTCGATGATGGCCCCGGCTTGCGTGGCGAAGATTTGCAGCAAGCGGGCGTCATTGGGCGTGTAATCCGCGTCGTTTGCTTTATTCGAGACCTGCACCGCGCCGATACGCCGACCACCCGCTGACATGACGGCAATCATCGTCTTGCGTACCCCGGCGACCTCTGCGAGTGCGTCCAGGCCAGCCTCAAATACCAGCGTCTCCGAGGCCACGCGGTTGCTATACCAGACGTTCTCCTCCGTCCACAGTTCCTCCATCACAGAGCCAGGCGGCAGCGGGATTTGATAGCCGCCGACAAGCTCGGCGGAGACGCCGAAAAACGGCGACTGTGCAGCGAGTATGTTTTGCTGTGGATCATGCAAGAGTAGGGCGCACATGTCGCTGTTCATCAGGCGGGCGATGCGCTCGACAATCTCAGCATAGAATTCGCTCTCGTGGTCCAGCGCACCGATGGCGTGCGTCATCTCTTGCAAGCCCACGAGTTCGCTATCAATGCGGCTTTCTTCCTGATACAAGCGCACGTTTTCGACCACGATAGCGGCCTGTGTCGCTAGCAGGCGCATCGTCTGAATATCACGCGGGGTGAAGGTTGTGCCGTCGCGCTTGTTGCTGACGGCCACGATGCCGATGCGCTCGCCACCAATTTGCATCGGGAAGAGGCCCGTGCTGTGGATGCCCGCGACGCTCATCAGCATATCCAGCCCCAGCGCCTCTACTAGCGGTTCGTCGGCCACATCGCCGGATACCCAGTAAGGCTGTTGTTGCCAGATGTCGCGTTGGGGGCTATCCGGCAAGAGGTTGATCGTAAAGGCTGCGGCGACGTTATCCGGCAAGCCAAAGAAGGGCACTTGTGGCTGAAGCATCTGCCGTTCGCGGTCATACAGCAAAATACCGCACATCTCAGCATCCAGCAGACCGGCGATACGCTCGTTCAGTAGCGCATAGATGCGGCTTGCGCCTTGATCGTCTTTGGATTGCTCCGCGACCTCTTGAATGTTGGCCATATCGCGGATGCGCTTTTCCTGGCGGGCATAGAGCACGGCGTTTTGAATGGCAATCGTGACTGATTTGCCGATGGCCTGCAATGTAGACAATTCGCGCTGGCCATAGGCGTTGCGTTGCTCACTGAACAGCGCCAGCGTGCCCACCAATTCCCCACCCAGCAGCAGCGGCTGCGCGACGACACTGGTATAGGGGTTATGTTGCATAATCTCAGCCACATCAACCGCGTCATCCGCGCCACCAACCAGCATTTCAGAGCGGTTCTGTGCGACCCAGCCCGCGACCCCCTGACCAAGCTCATACACACCGCCATATGTCGATAGCGTTACCAGATAGGCCGTGTCGCCCGTCCAGCCACGCGGCTGCAACACCTGTGTCGGCTCGTCCCAGATGGTGATTTCGCCCGCATCCGAAGGCAGATGCTTGATGAGAATATCCAGCAGCACTTGCAGCGCCAACTCAATGCCCATACTGGCGTCAACCGCATCACCGATCTCGTTGATAAGCGTCATGACCAGCGATAGGTCGAAGCTGTCGTTGTGCTGTGTGCCCGTGCCGTCGATCTCTCGTAGGACGACCACACGCTGCAAGCCTTCGCTGACGCTCGGCACAGCATGAGACGACGCCTCGACCCAGCGATTACGCAGCTTAAACGACGCCTGTGACTGCGATGAAAACAGGTTCATCAAGCTATCTGCGGGTTGCGCCTGGCCGATGACGCCCTCAAGGGTGGGTTGGCCACCGTTGACGTTCAGCCAGCGCCGCGCCGTTTCGTTGATGTGCAGCAAGCGGCCATGCTCAGAGGCCACCAGCACCGCCGCACTGCCATCGTCCGCGCCCGCTGCACCCGGCACATCCTCGATGACCTGCTCATAGCGCAGTCGGCCTGCAAGCTCGCTGCGTTGTCGAATCCATAGCCACCAACCGAACAGCGTCAGCGCGCCCATGATGATGATAATGACCGCAAAACTGGCCATGTCGTATCAACCCCGATACTGGCTCACGTGCATACGGGTGCTTACCATGATGTGAGAATATCCGCCCCGGTGCTGCTCACGCCTTCATCCCCATTGCGGCGGCGGCGGCGGTCCTCGGCGGCTAGCTCCGTGATTTCGCGGATGTCTGAGAATTGGTGCGTGCGTGTAGAGACAGCGCCCAATGAAAGCGTCATCAGTTCGACCTGCTTTTCGCCATCCGCCACATCCGAAACCAGCATGTAGCCGCGTTCACGGTCGATAAACGAATAGTGCTGCTTGATTTCGTTGTTGAAGCGCTCGCTGATCTTATCCTTGAGCGTTTCGGCGTCCGGCGTGTGGGTGATAATCACGAAGTTATCGCGCCCCGGATGCCCGACGTAATCGTCCTTCGTGCCATATGAATCAATGATGTCACCGATCAGCAGCGCGGCAAAGCGGATCACCTCATCGCCAGCCGCCCAGGTGTAGACATCCGAAAACGGCTCGAAGTTGGTGATTTTGATGTCGATATACGTCCAGTCTCTATCGTTGTCACGCATCAGGCCGCGCAAATGCTCTTCAATCAGGCTGCCAGTCGGCAGGTTGGATTTCGGATCAATCAGCTTGGTGCGGTTGGTAGCGCTGATGGCGTTCTGGATGCGCAACTTTAGCTCCTCGATGTCGAAGGGCTTCGTCACGTAATCATCTGCACCGAGTTCCAGCCCGACGATCTTATCGCTGCGCTCGTCCTTCTGCGTCAGGAAGATAATCGGGATGTGGCTGGTGCGGGTGGTGGTGCGCAATACCTTGCAGACATCGTAGCCGCTCATATCTGGCAGGTTGATGTCCAGCACGATGAGGTTTGGTAGATGTGCCTTCGTTTGGTCGAGCGCGTCCTGCCCACGCGGGGCCACTTCTACGTTATAGCCCTGACCTGTAAAGTAAATGCGCAGCATGTTTGAAATATCGAAGTCGTCATCGACGACGAGAATGCGACCCTTACTCATGCTAGACCCTCGCAAATTCCTGGGTTTGGCCGTTATTCTGCCCAGAATATAGCGTCCATTTGCCTCTAATATACACCAGATGCGGCGCACTGTATAAGGGCAGCCGCTCAGGTTATTATATCCTAACAGGGCTATTATAACCCAGGACGCCTGCAATTGGCGAACGTTTGGGAAATGATAATGCGCTTGACACACCCACCGCAGGCTGTACAATGATAGCCACAAACAGTTCATAAGCTGTCAGAACATGTCACGAGTTTGTCACACATCCAGCTAAAACTCTGATAGCCTTACGGTTGTCTTTGCACATTACCACACGGGCCACATAGACGTGACCCACCAGCACACGGTTTCTAACCTTGCCACCTGATCCCGATTTTTTCTCACTTTCGTTTCTTTTCTCCGGCTACCAGAAGACCAAACGCAGCACTCAGCACCGATACGACCCAATTCAAAGCGGAGATTATCCCATGATAGAACCTGCCGACACCATGCACGAAAGCATGAGTCGCTGGATTGATACCCATTACAGCAGCCAGCAAAGCGCCCAACATACGCTGGTGCTTTCGCGCTCGTCGTGCTGTAACCTGACGACGCTGAGCCTGCTGCGTGCTGACTTTGCGGCCCATCATGCTGAAGATAACAGCCATGAGCGCAACTTTGCCTACCTGGGCTATGACGAACACCCCTGTGATCTGATTTCGACCTTTACGACTTACGCGGATAGGCGGCCTTTGCATCGCAGTGGCGCGTTGCTGTTTCACTTTAAAGACGAGCACGGTCAACCATTCGATGTGCTCTATCTGTCGGCGTGGCCTTCGGTGGATGACATCAGCAGCAACATGGTGTGTTTCGCCAGTGTGCCCGTCGCCTACATTGACGAGTGGCTGCGCTTTGAGCGCGAATGCCTGCGCATCGCCAATTCTGCGCTGCCTTTTCGCGGCCAGGTATATATCATCGGCGGTGCGGATACGACCTTCGACGCCACCACAGAGCTAGACGACATCTACCTGCCGCAGACGCTTAAAGACGACATCCTGAAGGACGTAGACGCATTCTTTCAGAAGGGCGTGCACATCTACAAGCGACTGAAGATCAAGCCTTTCCGTAAATTGCTATTTGCTGGCGTCCCTGGCACGGGCAAGACCATGCTCTGCTCTGCGCTGGCGAAATGGGCACACGGCAAAGGCTATTTCGTGGTGTACGTCTCCGGCTCGAATAAATACGGCGCACAATTCTGGAAAATCCACGAGGCGCTCGATATGGCCGCCTCATCAGAAGCGCCCACCGTCGTCATCGTGGAAGAGCTAGACGCCTACTTAGACGAGGATTCTAAGGCGCAGTTGCTCAACGTGCTGGATGGCAGCGAAACGCCGGAAAACCCCTATGGTACGCTGATGGTGGCCACCACCAACCATCCAGAGCAGATCGACGACCGCGTGATGAAACGCCCTGGTCGCCTGGACCGCATCTTCATCATTCCAGAGATGCAAAGCCAGGCCGACGCCGAAGAGATGCTGCGCAATTACCTGGGCGATGTATGGCGCGACGAACACCGTTCGATTGTGCCGGATTTGCTCGGTAAGCCGGGGGCCTTCATCCGTGAGGTGGCGCTACAGGCGTTGACGATGGCGGCCTATCAGGATGTGGACGGTCTGCCGCTAGACTTGTTGCGTGCATCGCTGGATACGCTGGTCAAGCAGATTGAAGCGAAGGACGATTTTTTGACCGCACACAAACAGCGCGAGATGGGCTTAGGCTCCGGTGGTAGCGTCTTTCAGCTAGATTGAGGCCCTTAAGCCCCACGCGCTGTAACTGCTTAGCCCAGTCTGTGTGTGTCGCCACTGGCTAAAGCCAGCGGCTTCCGCAGGGCCAACCCCCCTGAAGGGGGCTATTGTACGGTGCATACAGCCTGCTTTAGCAGGCTTGTCGTTACCGGAGCCAGACGTTTTAACGTCTGGCGACTAAGAATGGGACACGTACCTGAGTAGTTAC
>DAOTTW010000038.1:0-25414 GCA_034437615.1 Anaerolineae bacterium
GGCGTGCGGATTTGCTGGCTGGTCAGGTGGCGGCGTTTGGTGGCTACACGGGCTTTGCCGATCAGATAGCGGGGTTTGCGCGTCAGGTCTTGATTGCACAACCGATCACGCTGCCGCCAAGCGCCACACCAGACCAGGGCGACGCTTCGTAAGCGGCAATTTGGTCGGAAATATACGCGAGGAAGAAATCGGCTTCGCTGTACATCGGTTGTGCAATCAAGACCTGACGCGCAAACCCCGCTATCTGATCGGCAAAGCCCGTGTAGCCACCAAACGCCGCCACCTGACCAGCCAGCAAATCCGCACGCCGCGCCAGCAGATCGCCCACACGCGCCAGCGGATCGCCCCACCAGGCCGGGTTCAGCGCATAAAACACCATCAGCGAGAGCACACCAGCCAGCAGCAACCCCAGCAGCCCGTTTAAGTGTCGCCAGCCCTGACGGACGCCCTGCCATGCATACAGGCTGCCCAATGCGAAGAACACCGCCGCAACCGTGATAAATGCCGTGTGTTTGCTGGCGACGGCCAGGCCGCTCAAGATGCCAAGCGCAACATAAAGCGCGGTTTCGTAGGGGCGGGTCATGACCCGCCCGCGTGCAGATTGTTGGTTAGGGCTTACACCGCCCCTATGAAGGTTGGATTTGAGTAGCAACACACTCACCAGCACCACCAGCAGCCCGAACAGCAACGGCGCACTTTCCATCATGGCACGCCGACCATTCAGCAGCAGCGCAGGCGACAGCGCCAGATACAACGTTGCCAGATACGCCGTGCCGCGCCCGCCGATAGCGCGACCCAGCGCGAACAGCACCCACACGCCAGCCGCCAGCATCATAGCCGAAGCCAAGCGGCTGCGCTGCAACAGCGCCTCATCGGGCATGTGGCCCGCGCTCACGTTGTAATCCCAGCCTGCGCCCCACAACCATTGCTCATTGAGCGTCTGCGCTGTGTAGCCCATGCTTGCGCTCACCCAACCATAGACGTATTTAGGAAGCGTGCCGTTCAGCAGGCGCAAATCCTGATCGGTCAGGCGCTTATCGTAGGTGCGCAGCAGCGCCAGCAGATGAGCCGCGTCGGGCTGAGCTAATACGGCTTGTGTGCTGCCAATCAGGTCATAATAGCGCACAGCGTCTATATCACCCTGTACGACCTGCTGGTGATAGTCACGCCCCATGTAGATCAGCGTGGATTCATCGCCGTGAAAGGGCACCAGCGCAGCACCAGCCAGCACATAGGCACTCAGCAGCAGCAGCCACAGGCCATCTACAATCGACATATAGGATAAATAGCGTTGCAGAATTAGGCCATCCCAACAAAATAATTGACACGGTTTGCGGACACCCAGCGTGGTCGCCCGCTTTTATTCGGGCGCGTCGCCCACCGTCAGCAGCAGCGTGCCTTTTTCCACGCTCTGACCCTGCGCAACGTTGACCGCTTCGACCACGCCATCACGCGGCGCTTTCAGTTCGTTCTGCATCTTCATGGATTCCAGAATCACGACGGTTTGGCCGGATGTCACGCTGTCGCCCTCTGCAACCGAGACTTCGACAATCAGCCCCGGCATGGGTGACGCCACTTCGCCGGAATTCAGCACCAGGCCGCCCTTGCGGTTCAGCAGCAGCATAGCACGCTGATCCAAAACCTGACCTTCATACAGGCGACCCTCAAGCAGCACTTCGTAGTGGCCGTCGTTTTCCTCGATGCCGAGTTCGAGTGAGCGATTGTCCTTGATGATCGAATACAACGACTCACTCAGCCACAGGAAATCCACGCTATGCTCGTTGCCATTGACCAGCAGCTTGCCATCTTCGAGTATTTCGACCTCAAAAATCTGTTCGTTGATAATGGTTGTGTACTTCATGCTTAACGATGAATCCTTTCATAGCGCCCGACCCACTTCCAGTTAGAGGTATCGCGGGCGGCAGGCGCGATGATCTGTGAGGCCAGTTGCCGATTGCGATGGGCGTACAGCGTCGCGGCAATCGCAGCCGTTTCGAGTTCGGCCTCAGTTGGCTCCTTCTCGTAGGTGCGCATGTCGAAGCGGTCCTCTACGAAGCGCGTGTCGAATTGGCCAGCGATGAAGCTGACGCTGTTCATCAGGTTGATGTGGAAGGGGATATTGTGCTTCACGCCCATGATGACGTATTCTTCCAGGGCGCGGCGCATCCGGGCCATCGCTAGCGGGCGCGTCTCACCGAAGGTAATCAGCTTGGCAATCATGCTGTCGTAGTAGGGCGTAATCCCGAAGCCGCCATACACGCCGCTATCAACGCGCACGCCGGGGCCTTTCGGTGTGTTGATCGTCGTGATCGTCCCGGTGGAGGGCAGGAAGCCGTTATAGGGGTCCTCGGCGTTGATGCGGCATTCCATCGCCCAGCCCTGCGGCTCCATGATGCTTTCTTGCGGTCCCATGCGGCGGCCACGTGCGATGCGAATCTGCTCTTTCACCAGGTCGATACCTGTCACGGCTTCGGTGACCGGGTGCTCTACCTGTAGGCGCGTGTTCATCTCCAGGAAGTAGTAATTTTTGTCTTTATCCACCATGCATTCAATCGTGCCCGCGTTGACGTAATCCACAGCACGGGCGGCGTTGATCGCCATTTCGCCCATACGCTGACGCAAATCGGGGTCCATGAAGGGGCTAGGCGCTTCTTCAACCAGCTTTTGGTTGCGGCGCTGGATGCTGCATTCGCGTTCGCCCAGGTGGATGACGTTGCCGTGCGTGTCGGCCAAAATCTGAAATTCGATGTGGCGTGCGCCGACCAGCAGCTTCTCGATATAGACATCGCCATTACCGAAGCTGCTTTCGGCCTCGCGGCGGGCGGTATTCAGGGCGCTGGGCAGCTCTTGCGGCTGATAGACCATGCGCATCCCCTTACCCCCACCACCGGCAACCGCCTTCACCATAATCGGGTAGCCGATCTGCTCGGCTGCGGCGATTAACTCCTCGTTTTGCAAGCCGGCTGGCGTACCGGGGATCAGGTTCACGTTGTATTTTTTCACGGCTTCACGGGCAGAGTGCTTGTCGCCCATTGTAGAGATAGCGTAGGGCGTCGGCCCGATGAAAATCAGCCCTTCGTCCGCGACCTGCTGCGCGAAGGCGGCGTTTTCTGCCAGGAAGCCGTAGCCGGGATGGATAGCATCTGCCCCGGTTTCCCTGGCCACCTCGATGATTTTATCCATGCGCAGGTAGCTCTCGCGGGGCGCTGGCTTGCCGATGTAAACGGCTTCGTCGGCATAGCGCACGTGCAGCGCTTTGCGGTCCGCGTCTGAATAGACGGCGACGGTGCCCAGGCCCAGGTCACGGCAGGCACGGATGACGCGCACGGCGATTTCACCCCGGTTGGCCACCAGAACTTTCTGAATATTGCGAGTGTGCTCTTGTGTCATGTTTTGCTCCGTAACGAGACAAGCTAAGTTGAGAATATCGGCTAGGCCACAACGACAACGCCAGACTACAGCGGAATGTTGCCGTGCTTCTTGGGCGGGTTTTCGTCGCGTTTATTGCCAAAGACCTGCAAGGCGTTAATCAGGCGGGCGCGTGTTTCGCTGGGTTCGATCACATCATCCACGAAGCCGCGTGAGGCCGCGATGTAGGGATGCGCGAAGGTGTCGCGGTAGGCGTCGGCCAGTTCTTTCTTCTTTGCGGTCGGGTCCCCTGCATTGATGATGTCGCGCCGATTGATGATCTCGACTGCGCCTTCCGGCCCCATCACCGCGATTTCTGCTGTCGGCCATGCCAGGTTCAGGTCGCCGCGTAGATGCTTGCTGCTCATCACGCAGTACGCGCCCCCGTAGGATTTGCGCGTCGTGACCGTCAGCTTCGGCACAGTGGCCTCACAGTAGGCATACAGCAGCTTGGCACCGCTGGTAATGATGCCGTTATGCTCCTGATCCGTACCGGGCAGGTAGCCGGGGACATCCACAAAGGTAATGATGGGGATGTTGAAGGCGTCGCAGGTGCGCACGAAGCGCGCTGCCTTCTGGCTGGCCTTGATGTCTAGCACGCCAGCCAGCACCATCGGCTGATTCGCGACGACGCCGACAGCCGTGCCACCCATGCGGGCGTAGCCGACGACGATGTTGGCCGCATACTGCTCGTGGATCTCGAAGAATTGGCCATCGTCCACGATCTTCTCGATCACGTCTTTGATGTCATAAGGCTTGTTGGGGCTATCCGGGATGATGCTATCCAGTTCCGCGTCGGCGCGTAGCGGGTCGTCTGTCGTGGGCACAGCAGGCGCATCCTCCATGTTGTTCTGCGGCATGTAGCTCAGCAGTTCACGGGTCAGCATCAGGGCTTCGGTTTCGTCCTCTGCAACCAGATGGCAGACGCCGCTTTTGCTGGCGTGCACCGTCGCGCCGCCGAGGTCCTCAAAGGTCACGTCTTCGTTAAGCACCTGCTTGACCACGTTTGGCCCCGTAATGAACATATAGCTGGTCTCTTTGACCATGATGGTGTAATCCGTCAGGGCGGGGCTGTAGACGGCACCGCCCGCGCATGGCCCCATGATGACGCTAATCTGTGGGATGACGCCGCTAGCTAGCGTATTCTGCAAGAAGATTTCAGCATAACCCGCCAGGCTCTCGACGCCTTCCTGGATGCGTGCGCCGCCACTGTCGTTCAGCCCGATGATCGGTGCGCCCGTTTTCATGGCCATTTCCATGATTTTGAGGATCTTCTGGGCGTGGACCTCGCTCAGTGTGCCACCCAACACGGTGAAATCCTGCGAATAGACGTAAACCAGCCGACCATCAATCTTGCCCCAGCCCGTCACCACGCTATCCCCGGTGAATTTCTGCTTATCCAGGCCGAAGTTCGTGCTGCGGTGCTCTGCGAAGGCGTCTAATTCACGGAAGCTGCCCGGATCGAGCAGAATTTCCAGGCGTTCATAGGCCGTGCCACGCCCTTTATCACGTTGCTTCTGGACGCGCTCCTCGCCGCCGCCAGCCTGACTTTCTGCTCGTTTATCGCGCAGGTAGTCGATGGTGTTCTTTTCGTGTCGCTTGATCTCTGGATTGGCTACCATAGGGGATACCCTCTCTTTTCTTTGATGTGCCGCCATAGTAATGTCGCGGCTTTTATCACTGGCCCTAACAAAAGTGGAACGGTCAGAATGAGCAGGAAAGGGAGGCGCTGACGGTCATAATCGGCTTGTGCGAACAGCAGCAAACGCGCCAGACCATAGCAGATGAACAGCACCCAGGCCCCCTGGTTAAACCGCATCGCGTTACGCTGGCGTCGTAGCAAGAGCACAGCATTGAGCGTGAACACGATGGCCCATCCCATGTGTAAAACCGCTTGGACAATCGGCGGAATGCTGGTGTGTACGCCGATACTTTCCGGTAATTGTAACACCTGAAAGGCCCCCGTGATGTGGTAGAGCACGAGAATCAGGCTTAATGTGACGATCAGAATAGGGCGTTTGTCAGGGTGCGTCATGGGTGAATTGCCGCCGGATGCTTTCAAGTTGCGTTTGGATGCGCTGTTGGTCGTCGCTGCTGTAGCGTGTCATATTGACAGGCGCTTCGGCATAATTCAAGAGCACTTCATGCAGACGGTCATTGTTGGCGAAGGTGCGTTGATAGGCCGTTGCAAGGTCTAGCGCACCCTCAGCGGCTTGTTGTTCTGTGCGCAGTGGCAGCGGGATACGCGGCAGCGGTGCATCCACAGGCCAGCCATACACCCGCGTATAGCCCTCTGCAAATGTCGGATACGGTTCACTGATGAGCACATGATAGGCTGTACTGCCCACAGCTTGCGGGTATTGCGCTATGGCAGGCGTAAGCGGCGGCAATTCATGCAGATAATCAATCTCAACCAGATTAATCCCGGCTTGCAATGTGCGCCAGCGGCCTGTCATATAAGCCTTGTAGCCAGAGCGACCCGGTTTATTGCTTGGTGATAGCAATTCGATGCGCGTCACAGGGTCGCCTAGCTCATGGCCGACTGTCGCCCGATAGATGAGGATACCTGTCAGGTCGCTTTCTGTCGGGAATGTCTCATGCAGTGGGATGGTGGCCAGGGCTGTTGCGATGTCGTCCGTTTGTGCTGTTGGTTGCTGATCTGCTGACAATTCAGAAACGAGCGCATCCGGGCGCGTGCGATAGACGTTTGACGTGCCTGCTGTGATGTCGATTTCCGCGATTTGTAGCGATTGTTCGCCGCGCACGATGTACCCCGGCGGCAGATCCGCATTCAGCACCGATACCAGAAACGTAATGTGATCGGAGTGAAAGCTCAGCCAGCGGCCCGGTTCGGCCTGTAGCCAGCTATTCAGGTGCGCGTTGATGCCGGGGTACAGATTTTGCTTGCTGAACATCGTGTGCTATGCCCGCCAATGCTGCCGGATGCTTTCAAGTTGCGTTTGGATGCGCTGTTGGTCGTCGCTGCTGTAGCGTGCCATATTGACAGGCGCTTCGGCATAATCAACCAACAGGTGATAAAACCGAATGCCGGTAAACGTGCGCTTGTATGCTTGCCCTAAATCCAGCAGTCCTGTGTCCGTGCCTGATAATGGAATAGCGATGATCGGCGCAGGCTCGTCGGCTTGCCAGCCATATAAGCTAGTGTGACCCTGCTCAAACGTCGGGCGTGGGTCGCTGACCAGCACGGAATAGGGGTAGCTATCGGCGTCCGTCGGATACTGTGGCATGTTCGGGCTGATTGCTGGCAACGTGTGCAGATAATCAATCTCCACTAAGCGTAAGCCTGATCTCAGCGCTTCCAGCCTATTGTCCAGATATTTCATGTAACCAGAACGTGTCGGCTTGTTGCTCGGTGATAGCAATTCGATGCGGGCGACGGGCTTATGCAGCGCCGAGCCAGGTCTAATCTCATAGATTTCGATGGCATTCAGGTCCAGCGTTTCCGGGAAGGTATCGACCAGTGGCAGCGTCATACTGGCTGGTTGTGCATTCGTTTCGCGGCCCGTCGCTGCTTGTCCGGCTTGGCTCTGATACACGCTGACATCAGGCCGACGTATACGCCGTGTCGCCGCCGGCGCTGACCTATCAATCGCGCCGATTTGCAGCGATTTTTCACTGCGTGCGTAGTAACCATCAGGCAACGCCGCATCAACGACTTCCAGCAGATGCCCGATGTGATGCGCGTGAAAGCTTTCCCATTCGCCAGCGTTGCTGCCCTGGGCCTGTAGCCAGCTATTCAGGTGCGCGTTGATGCCCGGATACAGATTTTGCTTGCTGAACATAGCGCTAATCTCTCTATGTCTCGGCGCTTTGTGCTATTCGCAGGTCTCATCGCATTGCAACGCCTGCACATTCACCAGATAGTTTGCGGGTGTGCCGCCGACATCCTGCACCAGAATCGTATAGGCTGTCGCTGCCCCTGCTGCCAGAAGCTCGCTGTCCGCATCCGCGAAGCCCACGCCGATGACGCGCTCTGCATCATCGAAGATGGTCACAGTGGCGCGTGGATTGCGCACAGGCTGTTCGCTGAGGTTGGTAATCGTGCCCACGACGAAAAGCTGCCGATCCTGCGAAAATTCGATGTTGTCCGTCCACGTCAACGCATCTGCTGGCGCGATGGACAAAGGCGCATCCGGCACCCAATCCGACGTACCGAGTGTGACCGTGTAACCTGTGGCGTCGGCGGGCTGACCCTGCCCGAAGCGCAGTCCGAACGGCGCAAAAGCCCCCGGCTGCAATGTATAACCCATCACCGTGTTCACCGCTTCGATGATGCCGTTACCGTTGGCATCAGTCAGCACAGCACGCACCGGAATCGCTGAAAATTGTTCGCTGCCCCGGTTGGCGACCTCGCCCGTGATGAATAGCGCCGCCTCGTCGTCTTGTGAGGTCCACGTGTGCACGTTTACGATTTGCAGGCTGGCAACCGCCGTATTGGTGATGGCCGTCAGCGGCGCGGCAGGTAAATCCGCGCCCGCATCCACGCTGAACGTGTTGATGATCGTCTGCAAGGCGCTCTGTTGGCCTGCGCTGGGCGGCACCAGCACCTCGATTACGGCCAGCATCGCGCCCTCACGCTGAATAAACGTGTTGATCTGCTGCGTTTCGCCGCTGGCGCTGGTGCGCACGCCCGTCATGCGCCAACTGCCATCGCCCATCGCCTGCCGACCTTGCTCGCTGTAGCGCTCTAAATCCGGGCGCAGTTGCGTCTGATACTCGGACATGATCTCACCGAGGCGCGTCGCGTCGATGGTCTCGCCTGTGTTCAGGACGGAAATCAGCACCAGTGGCGTAGCGCCATCCGGCGGCGCGAACGCAGCCGAGGCCAGCGTCGTCAGGTTTTGCGCATACACCGACCAGTTGCGCGGCAGGATGAGCGCAAATGCGCCGCTTGGGTGCTCGTAGCGCGTCGGTGAGATGTCCATTGGGGCAGGCGTGGGCGCAAAGATCACCGCCCCACCGGAGCAGCCTGCTAAGAGCCACGCACAAAACCAGATCGCGATAGGGTGCCAGAATCGAATTGCCACAGGCAGATTGTCCTCTTGAGAAAAACAGCACTTGGGCTTAATCTTAAATGCCATATGAGACCAGTCAGATTGATTGTCACGCTGTAGCGGCGAATGTCAATCCTTATACTCGGCACCAGCAAGCGAAGGCAGACGAGCACACATGTATACAAACAACAATATCTTATTCCCACACGCCGCAATCCCCGCGCTGCGCAAGGCACGCGGCCCCGAATGGCAGGCGCTTGTCAAGCATATCATGACGCTGCCAGAAGACCACGAGGAAACGCTGGCGTTTATGCTGCTGATGATTCGGCTGGATGGCTGCTTGTCCTGCGAGACGGATAGCTACCGAGCGATGCGCGGCTGTGCGCCCTGTGCATTACAGAGCTTGCGGCGCTTCAAAGGCGATGATGCAGAATTGCTGGCGAAATATCAGCAGGCCTTGCAGGATGTACGTGCATTTCAGGCGGGGCAGGCGTCGGCATGAGCGAAAACCAGGCAACGCGCATCCGCATGACAGCCGACGAATTCAGCCAATTGCCGCAGAGCCAACAGCCAACCGAGCTAATCAACGGGGAGCTAATCGTGTCGCCCTCACCGATTGACCTGCATCAAGACATCGTCGTAAATTTCGTTATGTTTTTGGGGCGCGTGATGGATAACGGTAAGGTCGTTGTGGCCCCGATGGATGTGTATATTGACCACATCAACGTGCTTCAGCCGGATGTATTCTGGTTGGCTGAAAATAGCCAATGCATCAACCGCGATGGCTATTATTACGGTGCGCCGGAACTGACGATTGAGGTGCATTCCCCGGCCACGAGTTCACGCGACCGCCGCGAAAAGTTTGATACGTATGAAAAGCATGGCGTGATGGAATACTGGATGGTGGACCCGATTGGCTTACACGTCGAAATCTGGCAGCGTGACGGCGACCGCTTCAAGCGCTTGGGCATCCGCAAAGATAACGATGATGACGCATTTGAGTCGCTGGCGTTGGGCAAACAGGTGCAATTTCGCGGCATTTTCCCCTCGTTGGATTGATATTTGGGGGCCATAATAACCTGTGTAGACGTGCCGTTGCACGTCCCTGCAACCGATTTGCATTTCTGATTGACCTGCCGCGCCCCCTGTGCTATTCTTATCCGCTACAGGCATTCCAACACGAAACGCCTACACTTTTTCTGCATAATCAAAGTATTCTGAAAGGTTGCAGCTATCGCAGGCTCGGAGTATCGCATCAATCGTGAAATACGTGCGCGTGAAGTGCGCGTCATTCGGGATGACCCGGAGAACCCCGGTAAGAAAGAAAACCTGGGGGTCATGACGTTGAACCGCGCCCTGGAAGTGGCAGAGGGTTATGGTATGGACCTGGTCGAAGTCGCGCCGGATTCCGACCCGCCAGTAACGCGGATTATGGACTTCGGCAAGTTCCAGTATGAGCAGCAGCGCAAAGAGCGCAAGGCCAAGAAAAACCAGGTCAAGGTCGATATCAAAGAGATTCAGCTTAAGCCGAAGACAGACGAGTTCCACATCGGCATCTACCTGAAAAACGCACGCCGTTGGTTGGAGCAGGGCAAGAAGGTCAAGGTCAAGGTGCGCTTCCGGGGTCGGGAAATTACGCACTCCTACATCGGACGCGATCACTTGGAGAGCATCCGCGACGAGTTGAGTGACATCAGCGTGGTGGAGCAAAAGCCCAATATGGATGGGCGCGACATGATTATGATATTGGCACCCAACGCTGAAAACAAATAGCGACGACCAGCGTAGCCTTTTACGATGGTGAACGATTTTGCATCGTGGCCTGCTGCCACGCAAATGCATGAGCGGCACACAGGCTGCCCAATTAGTCAACAGAGAGACGACACATGTCCGCAAAACAGAAACCGAAGAAGTATAAGCTAAAGACGCATAAAGCGACGGCCAAGCGCTTCCGCACGACGGGCAGTGGCCGCGTGGTGCGCACGAAGGGCGGCAAAAGCCACTTTCGCCGCCGTAAAGCACGCCGCGTACTGACCCAACTGGATAAGATGCAAGGCGTGACCAACACCGAATCCAAGCGCGTGCGCAAGCTGGCCCCGTATCTAGGGCGCTTCAAGGCGAACCCGCCGCGTTAGACGCCGCAGCGCGTCCAACAGAACCCGTCACTGCCCCGAAATTCCGTAACTGCTTAGCCCTCACCCCAAACCCCTCTCCCGAACTATCCCAGACACAGACACAGATGGAGAGGGGCTTTAAACGGCTTGCTTCCCCCTCTCCTAGCCGCGTAGCGGCGGTTGGGAGAGGGGGATTGAGGGGGTGAGGGCTAATTCGCGGGCAAAATGGGCCTGGCTGAGTAGTTACGACTAACGAAGAAACAAGGACAGAACCAGATCATCAGGGGCGCAACGCACCGCGCCCAGGGCGCTAATAAGCGCTGACATAGGGACGAATACGAGGGAACGAGGCTTACATGAATCGGTTATTGATTGAGAGCATCGAAGGCCGCATCTTACTCGGCATCACGATGTTCGTAGGCGTCATGATTCTGGTGGGTTGGGTGGCGATCAACGAACCAGCGCGCATGACTGCGTTTGAGCGCCAACACCTGGGCCGCTCCATCGAGCGTGGCGCAGAGACCTTCGCCGCCAACTGCTCGACCTGTCACGGTACGGACGGACGCGGCATCATCAACCGTGCCCCTGGCCTGAATAGCCCGCATTTGTTCGGCTATGACTTCCTGGCTGATGTCAACAACGAAATCCTCAGCCTGGAACGCTCCATGAGCACGTTTAATGACCGCATCGGCGCGTTGAACAACGAACGCGAAGACCTCTTCAGCGAAGTGGCCACCGCCGAGGCTGAACGTCAGACTGAAATCCTGGCACGCTTGCAAGAGATCGACAGCCTGATTGATCCGTCGCTTGAGGGCAGCATCGCAGCAGAGGCCGCCGCGCTGGAAGAAGAACTCGCGCCGCTATACGCCGAACGCGAGGCACAACTCGACGCGCTGCTCCCGGCGATTGACGCGGGCTACCTGCCACGCCTGGAAGAGCGCCGCGCACAGGCCGAAAGCAGCGGCAACCCGCTGATACTGACGAATTACATCGCACAAGGCGCTAGCCGCCTGACCCAGGCCGGCTGGGAAGGCTCGCTGCAAGCCTACATCCAGACGACGCTGGTGCATGGCCGCCCCGGTAGCGAGAACGTATGGGGCGAGGGCAACATGATGGTAGCCTGGTCACAGCTTGCAGGCGGACCGCTGCGCCCGGATCAGATCGAGGATGTGACGAATTACATCCTGAACTGGGATCAGGGCAGCAATTGGGATTCAGAGGACCTGTACGCCGTCAATCAGTTCGCCAAGCTCTATGTTGATTCCAGCATGGTGACCGTAGGGGGTGGCGATAGCGTCCCGGCGGTCTTTACGGACCCCGGCAGCGACCTGGAGGACATCACCGCCGCCGTTGTCGCCGTCGAAGGCGACCCTGCACGCGGCGAAGCGCTCTACAACGGCGATGAACGCGCCGACACGGGCGCACGTTTGGCGTGTTATAGCTGTCACATGGGCGGCGTGCAGGCCCCGGCGACTGAGGTCACCTGGAGCAATGTGGTGAACTTGCGCCTGAACGAAGACCAGTTCGCAGGCTACAGCCCAGAGCAGTACCTGGTCGAAAGCATTACGTACCCGAATGAATACGTGGTCGAGGGCTATGCGTCGGGTGTCATGCCGGGCAACTACGGCGAACAGCTTAGCGTGCAGGATTTGGCCGACATCACGGCTTATCTGCGCACCTACGCCGAGGAATAGGCCACACAACATGCGTAAAATTCTCGGCCTGACCGCCGCACTTGTGTCGCTGTGTATTGCGGTTGTCGTCCTTGCACAAAATGACCAGAATACGGACGACCCGCTAAGCACAGACCCCAATTGCGCACCCGCGACCCTTGCACAGCAGCAAGACGCCTTTGCAGCGTTGCTGACCCTGGACTTTGAGGCCGACCCCGAAGCCGCCCGCGAGAACCTCTTCAAGCTCGGCAAGTTCTATCAGGAATTGGCGCTGAATTGTGGCTATCAGCCGACGGAGCAAGAGGTCGATGCGCTGATACAGACGGCGCTACAGGTGGCCGATGTCGCTGACATTCTGGCCGCGAACACCGTAGGCGATGACGTGCAGGCTATCCTGACACAGTTAGCAGGCGTGCAAGGCGACCCGTTCAACGGGCAATTGCTGTATAACGGCATCGAGCCTGTGCTGGGCAACACCACGCTGGGCTGCGCTGGCTGTCACCAGGGTGAGGTTGCGCCCCTGACAGAAGGCACCTATACAAGGGTGACAGACGTTCGCTTGCAACAGCCTGAATTAAGCGGCTACACTGTGGAGCAATACCTTGTAGAAAGCATCGTGCGCCCCAATGACTACATTGCGCCCGCTTACACCGAGGGGCTGATGCCGATGAACTACGGCTCGCAACTGACCCTTCAGCAGATGGCCGACTTGATCGCTTACACCCAAAGCCAGGATCAATTGCTCGATGAGTAAGATGGCCGCGTTACAATGCAGAATCTTAAGCGCACAATACGCAAGCTGGACGTAATCACTCTGTTATAGTGTGCTCATCAAATGCCAAAGATGCCAAAACGAATTGAGCCTTTAATTAGGGTCTGCTACACTAAGTGTTAAATTGCATTAAACAGAGCAGGTAAACTAATCAATAGCAAGGTTACAGGGGGTAACCGAATGGCCGAAACGACCTGGGAAAAATCGCCCTCCGCACAGTCAAAAGACAAGAAGAAACGCAAACCCGGCGGCGAACGAAGCAAGTTCCTCGTTGGGGCGGCGTTGCTGCTAAGCTCCATCGCCTATCTGATCTTCTCCGGCACGATGACCGGGGCACGCTTCTTCATCACGGTTGATGAAGTCGTCAACGATCCGCAATACATCGGCCAGCAGGTGCGCCTCTCCGGGGTGGTGCTCGGTGAAACCATCGAATACGACAGCGCGACGGGCCAGCTAAATTTTGTGATTGCCAACATACCCCAAGAATTCGATGATCTGGCCACAGCGCTGCATCAGGCCACCCTCAACCCGAACGCCAGCCGCATTCAGATTTCAATGGAAGAGCAGGCACTACCCGACCTGCTGCAACACGAAGCGCAGGCGATCCTGACGGGCACAGTGGGCGAAGATGGCGTCTTTTATGGTACAGAACTCAACCTGAAGTGCCCCAGCCGTTTTGACGAGGGCGTACCCGGCGACATGATTCATTTACAACAGGATGCATAATGCTTGCTGAGATTGGTTTAGCGACTCTAACGTTAGCGTTTTTTGCTGCCGTTTACAGTGTGATTGCCTCTGTGATTGGTGCGCGCCGCCACAGCGATGCGCTGGTGCGCACGGGCCGTAATGCGTCGATGGCGACTTTGCCCTTGCTCGGCATAGCAACGCTGGCGTTGCTCATCGCCTTGATGACCGCACAATATCAGATCGCCTATGTCTGGTCCGTGACGGACCCCGGCACGCCGATGTTCTACCGCATCACAGCGCTGTGGGGATCGCAGAAAGGCTCGTTGCTGTTCTGGTGCCTGACCATGAGCGCGTTTACCTTCGGCGCGGTCTGGCTGAACTGGCGCAGCCACCACCGCCTGATGCCGTATACAATTGCGGTCATGATGGCGTCGTTGGCCTTCTTCGTCGGCATCACGCTTTTCATCGAGAATCCGTTTGCGCGCTGGTGGGTGCTGCCGGATATGCCGGATGGTCAGCAGGTGCTCTCGGCGGTGTTGATACCAGCCGGCGCAGTCTACCCGGACTTGCAAAGCCTCTCACAATCCGCGCAGGGCTTAAACCCGCTGCTGCGGCACTTCGGCATGATTATCCACCCGCCCATGCTGTATCTGGGCTTTGTGGGCTTCGTGGTGCCCTTCGCCTTTGCTGTGGCGGCGCTGGCCTCCGGTGACCTCAGCACCAACTGGATTAAGGCGACGCGCCGCTGGTCGTTGGTGGCCTGGCTGTTCTTGTCGCTCGGCCTGATTCTCGGTGGGCGCTGGGCCTACGATGTGCTGGGCTGGGGCGGCTATTGGGGCTGGGACCCGGTTGAAAATGCGGCGTTTCTGCCCTGGCTGGTCGGCACGGCCTTCATCCACAGCGTCATGATCCAACAGAAGCGCGGTATGCTCAAAGTGTGGAATATGGTGCTGGTGACCATGACCTTCTCGGCGGTGCTGTTCGGCACGTTCGCCACCCGCAGCGGTGTGATTGAATCCGTGCACAGCTTCGCACAATCTCCCATCGGCTTCCCGATGCTGATGTTCTGGGGCAGCATGACGCTGCTGGCCATCGGGCTGATTATCTACCGTTGGCAGCGTGGCGAACTGGATGACGAGCACCAGTTTGCGGGTATCCTCAGCCGCGAATCGCTGTTTGTGATGAACAACGTCATCTTCATCGCCCTGACCGTCGCGATCTTCTGGGGTAGCTTCGGTGCGCCCATCGTCAGCGAATTGTTCTTCGATACGGAGATTCAGCTTGGCACGCAATACTTCATGCAGGTTACGCCGCCGCTCTTTGCTGCGCTCTACATCCTGATGGGTATCGCGCCGCTTTCGGCATGGACGGCCACATCGGTCAAACGCCTGGGGCGTTCCTTGCGCGTGCCTGTCGCCCTGACGCTCGTCTCGGTGATCGCTATCGGCTTGCTGTCGCCCTCCTCGGCGTTATCGCTGTTCGCCTATGGGCTGGTGTTGATGGCGGGCTACGTCGCCAGTTACGAGATTTATCGCGGTGCGGCTGCGCGTGTGCGCGGCAAGGGCGAAAACTGGCTGCAAGCGTTCAGCAAGCTGTTCAGCCGCAATCAGCGCCGTTACGGTGGCTATGTGGTGCACCTGGGCGTGACGGTGATCGGCATCGGTGTGATCGGCAGCACGCTATTTCAGTTTGAAACGCGCCAGACGATCCCACTGGGCGAAACCGTGCAGATTGATGAGCAATACGCCGTGCAGAATAGCGGCTTAGAGCGCGGTATCTCGGTGGATGGCCGCCGCATCAACACCGCCAACGTGACGGTTTACCGCAACGGCAACGAACTCGCGACCTTGCGCCCACGCATCGACGAGTATCCCGATATGCCCATGACCATCGCAGGTGCCTACAGTACGCTGGAAAACGACTTCTACGTGCTGCTACAGGATTTCCAGCCTGCGACCAATACCATCGTCGTCAAGGTCTACATCAACCCGCTGGTGAATCTGGTCTGGTGGGGTAGCTTGATCCTGATGCTTGGCACGTTCATCGCGACGTGGCCGAAGGAAGTGGTGCCGGAGCACGTGCGCAAGAAAGCCAAGCGCGATCAGGTCACACGCGACCTCCGAACACGTACAGGTAGTACAGGTAAAGGGACATCCCCCGCATGACCACGACACGCATTCTACGCCTTAGCCTGGGCATTGTCGCGCTGTTGCTGTTGGCCTTGCCCGCACTGGCGCAGGGCCAAACCATCACAGACGACCAGGTTGATGAGGTCGCAGAGGATATGTATTGCCCGGTGTGCGAAAACGAACCGCTTGATGATTGCCGCACACCGACCTGTATGCAATGGAAGGAAGAAATCCGCGAACAGCTTGGCCAGGGCTTGACGCAGCAGCAGATCATCGACGATTTCGTGGTGCGTTACGGTCAGCATGTGGTCGGCGTGCCACAAGACCCCGTTCTGCGCACATTGTCGTTCGCTGCGCCGATTCTCGGCCTGTTCGTTGTGCTGGCGGTTGGTGCGCTGACGTTCCTGCGCTGGCAGCGCGGGCAGCGCCTCGGCGTCGAAGCTGTCGATGGCAACGGTGATGACGAGAAGCCGAAGAACAAGCAGGACGATCCCTATCGCCAGCAGCTAGAGCGCGATCTGGGCCTGTGACGGCACAATCCAACGTAGGGGCGACCCGATGTGGTCGCCTGCTGCCACTGAGTGTCAGGGGGATGACGACGTAGTGAACCAGATCGACACAGATATTCTGCAAGAATTTGAGAAAAAGCCCAAGCGCGACTCAGACGGGGCGCAGCCGAAAGCGGGCCTGTCGTTGGGGTCGATTATGCTGCTAGCTGGCATTGTTGCGATGTTTGCTGTGCTGGCCTTGCAGCTATCGCGCCAGAACCAGATTCAGCCCATGCCCGGCGAAACCGCACCGGAATTCACGCTGACGGCTTTCAGTCAGGTCAGCAACGACAGTACAATTGCTGCACCAGGCGAGACGTTTACGCTCGCTGATTTACGCGGCCAGATCGTGATCGTCAATTTCTGGGGCAGTTGGTGCGCACCCTGTCGCACCGAAGCGCCCGACTTGCAGGCCATTTACGAGGATTACAGCGATCAGGGCGTTGTGCTGGTCGGCGTGAACTGGCTGGATGTCGAAAGGGAGGCGCTGGCCTTCATCGAGGAATTCGGCCTGACATACCCCAACGGCCCCGATGTCGGGGAGCGCATCGCCAACCGCTACAACATCCAGGGCGCACCGGAAAACTTCATCATCAACCGTGAGGGCGTCGTTGAAGAAGCCGTCATCGGCTCTGTGGATTATGATCGGCTCGCGTCCATTCTGGACCGTATGCTGGGCCAGGCGTAACACTGGACTTGAAGGGAAAATAAACGTGAGTATTGAAGGTCTGATTGCATCGCTGCTGATTACCGCTGTTATTCTGTTCTGGGTGCTGTACCCCTTTCTGCGCCCAGGTGGTATCTCTGAGGCGGTCTTTCTGGATCGGCAACGTGAGCGTGCTTTAGCATATTACGAGCGCGTGCTGTTGAACGTGCGCGACCTGGACGAAGACCATGCTACAGGCAAAATCGCAGATGATGAATATCAAACGGAGCGCGAATACTGGCTTGAACGCGGTGTGCGCTTGTTGCGTTTGCTAGATCAGCTAGAGCAGAACGAAACGCTGACGCCGCAGCAGACCACCGACGACGCTGTGATTGACGCCGCCATCGAGTCAGCCATCGAGTCAGCGCGTACAGATGGCCCCGAAGCAAATCCCGATAGCGACGATGCAGAAACCGACAGCGATACAGCACAAAGCGAGGATTACGCTAAGGTGCAGGTCAAGCAATAATGGATGAATGCAAACATCCAGATAATCTGTAGGGGTGCAATGCATTGCACCCAGGGCGCAGCACGCTGCGTCCCCCACATAGGATGCCATGCGTTTGTTTTCGTTTCGCCATAAGAACCGCCACAGATCGTCTATGTACAGTATGCCATAAGCTAGAGAAGTGATGACCCTTTATGCCAAACCGTTATCTGCTGCTGCTATTACCGTTAGCCCTGTTGCTTGGGGCCTGTACGGGCCTCGCCGGGGAACCTGAGATTATCGCCACGCTGGGACCGCCGCCGACGCAGGCCAACACGATGCCAGACACCCAGCAATCCGGCTCCACCATACAGACCGTCAGCTTTGCAGGCAACCTGCCGAATGTCGCCAACGGTGCCGCCATTTACGCCGAAAACTGCACCCAATGCCACGCGCCCAACGGCAATGGCCAGGGCGAACTCGTGCAATCCGGGCAGGTGCCACAGATGCCGTCCTTCCTGGATGCGGACTATGTGCGCGGCGTGCTGCCTGTGGATTACTTCGACATCATCACCAACGGCAACCTGCAAAACCTGATGCCACCCTGGGCCAACGCGCTGAGCGTGCAGGAACGCTGGGATGTGGCCATGTACGTCTATACGCTGCATTACGACGATGCACAGCTTGCGCTTGGTGAGCAGATTTACGAGCGCGAATGCGCAGAATGTCATGGCGCGGCGGGCATGGGCGACGGGCCAGAGATGCAGGACACAGGCCGCGAGGCCAACGACTTCACCAGCTTGCAGGCATCTGGCTACGTGGATGACGACGCCTGGTATGTTTCGGTGGCGGAAGGCGTCGGTGAGGTCATGCCAGCCTACGCCGATACGCTCAGCGAAGCAGAGATGCGTGCTGTCGTTGCCTATTCACGCACGCTAGGCGTGAACGAGTCCGCAGAAGCGCTTGAGGGCATCGCCGCACCGCTGGAACCAGCAGCCACCGCCCAGCCTGTGCCGGATACGTTCAGCATCAGCGGCACCGTCAGCAACGGCACACGCGATGGCTCCGTGCCCTTCGACCTGCCGATTGAACTGCGCTTCGGTGGCCATGATAGCGGTATTCAGCGTGTCGCCACCACGATACAGCCGGATGGCAGCTTCGGCTTTGGTAATATCCCCTACATCGAGGGCAGCGCCTACGTCGCTTTCACACAATACGACGGCGTTATCTTCCCCGGTGATTCCCTGCTTGCGCCACAGATGCTAGAAGCCGCAGATGGGGATTATGAGATTACGATTTACGAGCGCACCGAGGACGTTTTCGCGCTGACTATCAGTGATGTGCAGATGGGTATTTCGCCCTTCACGATGGATGCGCCTGTCGTGGCCGACGATGGCAGCACCATAGAGGGCGGCCTGGGTGATGGCTTGCTGGTGCAGCAGAGTTTCCAGATCAACAACACCTCAGATCGCGCCTTCCTGACCGATTTAGGCTCTGGTAGCGCGGTTTCGTTGCCCCTTCAACTGCCGCCGGGGGCCGTCATCCTGAATGACCCGGACAACCCGCGCTATATCATCGCGCAGCAGCAGCAAACCATCATCGACACGCGCCCCATCTATCCCGGCGACGACCACCTGATTGATGTGGCCTTCTTCCTGCCCTATACCAATGGCGCTGTGCTGGATCAACCGCTGACCGCGCCCCTGGATGGCGACATCACCATACGCATCGCCCCGCGACAACTGACGCTCAGCGGCGGCGGCCTGACGCAAACGCCCGACCAAGCGCCAGAGGTGAACCGCTATACGGCCAGCCTGCAACTCAACCGCGATGAATCCATCAAGTTCAATATTGAGGGCGACATCACCGCCTTCCATCGTACCGAGAACAATCGTGGCCTGGTCACATCGGATAATCTCATCCCTGTCTTAGCTTTGTTTGGTCTCCTATTGGTGGTGATGGTGGGCTTGCTGTTCTTCTGGATGCGCCGCGATGCCAACAATGCACAGAGCGAAGCGCGTAAGCTGGCGCATCGCATTGGCGAACTGGACGATATGCACGCCGATGGCCAGATTGACGCCGAGAGCTATCAACAGGAACGCGCACGCCTGAAGCAGCAGCTTGCCGCGTTGCTGGCCAAACAGCCGAACGCCACGACACCAGACGCGACTGATACCCGCCCCTGAAAACTGTGAGGTGTTCCTATGCAATTGCAATTGCACGCTAAACCACGTTATTTCACGCTTTTATCTTTGTCGCTGATTCTGCTGCTGCTGAGCGTGCCGACACTGGCACAGGACGCCGCAGCCGACAGCGCACCGGATATTTCCGTCGAGGCGTACCCAGGCGCAGGGGATGACGCCGCCGCCACGTTCGACCTCAGCGATTACGCGGGCCAGGTCGTGCTCGTGCATTTCTGGGCGACCTGGGCACCGGCGTCCTGGGGCGATGCGGCCATCCTGAGCGACTTCAGCGCGGCCTATCCGTCTGTGAATGTCGTCGGCATCAACCATTTCGACCCGCTGGAAGCCGCGCTTGATTATATCGAGGTGTCCGGCGTCGAATATCCCGTTGCGCCCGACGCAGACGGGTCGATTGCGGCATCTTATGGCATCACGAGTTTCCCCAGTACGGTGATTGTCAATCCTGATGGCGAAATCCAGCAGGTGATTGACCGCCCGCTGACTGAATCCATCTTGCTGGGGTCGCTGCTATCCTATGTGGATGTACAGACGCCGGATGTCATCGAGGCACCCATCCCCGCAAAAGCCCTGACGCGCTACGATGGCCTGCAAGTCAGCACCACCGAAGCTGGCTATTACGTGCTGGGCAACCCCACAGCAGGCGTCATCATCGAGGATTACAGCAGCGTCAGTTGCCCCTTCTGTCGCAATTTTCACAATCAATCGTTCTTCGCGCTGCTGGACCTGATCCACGAACGCGCCCAACTGGATGCGACGGAGAACGTCGCCTTCGTTTACGTCCCCATTCACATAACGGGCAACGTGCCGAACGGCTTCGAGGCCAATACAGCCGCGCTGTGTGCGGGTGAGCAGGGCGCATTCTTCGAGTATATCGACGTGCTTTTTGATTGGCATACGCGCTACGAAGGGCAGGCGTTTGATGAGGCACGTCTGCGGCAGGGCATCGTGAATATGGGCCTGGACGCCGACGCCTATGACGAGTGTGTGAGCAGTGAGCGCATGGCAAGCGTGCTAGAGACAGCGGTGGACCAAATGCGCGATGAGGGTTACACTGGCACACCGACAATCGTCGTCAACGGCGATACCGTCTCCGCGACCTTCGAGCGAATCGAAGCCGCGATTAATCGCATTACAGGAAACAGGATCTAGCATGACCTTCAAACGCTCTTTTACCGTTTTATCCGTACTGCTTGTGTTATTTGCGGGTGCCTTTGCTGCTCAAGCACAAGACGAAGCGCAGCCCGAAGCAGAAGCCCAATCCTTAGAACTCACAGAGTCGTCCGAACTGGGCGAGATCAGCGTCGCGCATCCAGAAGGCTGGAGCTTGATCGACGCGCAGGGTGGCGCGGTCATCCTGACGAATCTGGACATGGCCGCACCGCAGCAGGAATTGCCGCCGGGAACGCTGGTGTTGCAGTTCAGCTTCTTCGGCCTGGATTTCATCCCATCGCTGACCCGCGAATCCACCAATGCCGAAATCCTCACAGAACTGCTGGCCGACCTGGAGCAAGAGGTCGAAACCGTTGATGTGACCGTCGATGATGTCGCGCTCTCCACCTTCGAGATTGCACGCGAAGAAGGCGAAGCCACTGTCTACATCCGCCGCCTGAGCGACGCTACCTTCCTGCTGACGCTGGCTGAAAGCGTAACAGAGGGCCGTTTGGCCGATGCACAGGACGCCGTGAGCGAGATGGTTGCATCGCTGGCATTCGACGTTACGGCACCACTGGCAGAGACCCCCGGCGCAGCCTACGACGATTTGCAGGTATCGCGTTCCGAGCGCGGCTTCCCACAATTGGGCGACCCTGAAGCGCCTGTCGTCGTCACGGAAATTTCCAGCTTCGATTGCCCCGCGTGTGGTCAATTCCACGATGTCGTGTTGCCGCAACTGCTAGATAGCATCGCAAGCGGTGACGTGTTGTTCCGGTATGTGCCGGTTTTCGGCACGGGCGGCATCCCCGATGGCCTGCTCGCCTCCTATGCGGCGCTGTGCGCTGGCCAGCAAGATAGCTTCTGGTCCTACCACGACGCGCTGTTCAACTGGCAGCAGTTCGGGGCGCGTGCCTTCACCAGTGAGCGCCTGTTGCTGGGTGCAGAAGGTCTCGGCCTGGATGTCGAACAGTGGACGAGCTGCATCACCAACGATGAGCAGCGCAGCGTGCTACAGGGGTCGCAGGAATACATTCAGAGCGAAGTCGCGTCCTTCTCTGGTACGCCGACTGTGTTAGTAAACGGTGAGCCGACGGATTGGCAATCGGAAATTTTGTTCGATGCTATCGACAATGCGCTGGACGGCGGCGACGCTGAAGGCGAAAGCACCGAAGAGACAGCCGAAAGCACCGAAGAAACAGCCGAAAGCACCGAAGAAGCAACCGAAAGCACCGAAGAGACCGAAACAGACGAATAGTAAGCACAGCGGCTGTTTTCTCGTAGGGGCGGGCCATGACCCGCCCGCTATCACACAACCATGACCACAGAACGCCCCATCATCGAAATCGAAAACCTCGTCAAAGCCTACGACTTCTTCCCTGTGCTGCGCCAGCTATCGTTGACTGTGCAGCGCGGTCAATTTGTTGCGCTACTGGGTCCGAATGGCAGCGGCAAATCTACGCTGTTGCGCTTGCTGGCGGCCCTGAGCAAACCCACATCCGGCCTGATCCGTGTCGGTGGCTGGGAAATCCCGGACGAAGCGCAGCAAATCCGCGCCCAGATCGGCATGGTCAGCCACAAATCGCTGTTATATGAGAACCTCACTGCCCGCGAGAACCTGCTGTTCTTCGGCAGCCTGTACGACATCCCGAAAGCAGACTGCGAAGCCCGTGCAGATGACATGCTGAAGCAGGTCGGCCTGAAAAAGCGTGCCCGTAGCCTTGTGCGTACCTTCTCGCGTGGGATGCAGCAGCGCCTGAGCATCGCACGCGCCCTGCTGCCAAACCCGCATGTGTTGCTGTTTGATGAACCCTACACAGGCTTAGATCAGGATGCGGGCAACGTGCTGGATGCGCTATTGCGCACCGCCCACAACGATCAGCGCACGATTCTGATGGCCACACACCAAATCGAACGGGCAGCGCGCCTCGTAGACCGCGTTGTGATCCTGAATCGTGGTGTGGTGGCCTACGATGCGCTGATGCAAGACATCCCAGATGCAACGTTGCCGAGCATCTACGCCGAAGTAACGGGTAAGATCGCGCCAGAATAGCTCAAAAACCATCACGCAACCTGTAGGGACATCCCTAAACCTATGAAAACATCCTTGCTGAAAACTGCCTGGGCTATCGCCCGCAAAGACCTGGTTGCCGAATTACGCAGCCGCGAATTGGTCGGCTCGATGCTGCTGTTTGCGTTGCTGGCGGTGCTGATCTTCAGCTTCGCGCTGGAACTGGATCGGGTCGCACGCGAAGAAGCCGTGAGTGGTGTGCTGTGGGTGACAGTCGTCTTTGCAAGCATCCTGGGCCTGAACCGCAGTATGGCGCTAGAGCGTGAACAGGGCGGCATGGATGCGCTGTTGCTGGCCCCGATTGACCGCTCGGCGGTGTTTCTGGGTAAGCTGGCGGGCAATTACCTGTTTGCGCTGGCGGTGGGTGTGTTGCTGCTGCCGCTGATGACGCTGTTGTATAATATTACGCTGGTAAATGCCTGGGTGTTGCTGGTGTTGGTGCTGGGCACGTTGGGCGTTTCGACCACAGGCACGTTACTGGCCGCCATGACCGTACAGACCCGCGCCCGTGAATCGCTGTTGCCGATTGCACTGCTGCCCGTGATTTTGCCTGTGCTGCTGGCGGCTGTACGCGCTACCAATGGCATTATCGCAGAGGCCCCGTTTGCGGATTGGGGTAGTTGGCCGCAGATACTAGCGGCTGTCAATGTGATTTACATTGTGGTGTGCTTCTTGATGTTTCCCTACGTCGTCGAAGAGTAAAATCATGCCGCAATTGGCCCGAAAAAACCTGAGAAATCCTTACATTTACCTGTAGCTTTTGCTATAATTAGCGCAAAATTTAACACAGTATGGGGACCGTAAGAACAGATTATGAGCAGTGTTAGCCCGACCCTCAACCAAAAGCAGCTCCGTGTAGACGAAAAATCCAAGCGCATCGAGACCACCCCGGTCCCGAATTCGCTCCGCATCCTGACGCTAGTCACTGTGATCGCATTCGCCATCGTGACGTATCTGGGGCTTTTCAGCGCCGGTACGGACATCACACAGGGCGAAGTGCAGCGCCTTTTCTACTTCCACATGCCGTCCTTCTTCGGCGCGTTCACCGCGTTCGGTGCGACTGTGCTGGGCGGCATCCTGTTCCTGGTGCGGCGTGAGGCCAAATGGGATCGCATGGCGCTGGCTGGCGTCGAAGTCGGCTTCGTCTTTTCGCTGGTGTGCCTCGTGACGGGCATGGCGTGGGCGCGTCCTATCTGGAATACATGGTGGACGTGGGACCCGCGCCTGACGAGCGCTGCGATTATGGTGCTGACGTATGCGGCCTACATGATGCTGCGTGCAGGCATCGAAAACCCGCAGACGCGCCGCCGCTTCGCCTCTGTCTATGGCATCCTGGCCTTCTCCACCGTGATTCTGACGCTGGTGATTATCCGCATTCGCCCGGATACGATTCATCCGGTGATCGTCGGTGCCAGCCCACAGAATGCACAGGGTACTTTTGAGGCGACCTCTGGCGTTGTGATCGCGCTGATTCCGGCCTTGCTGCTGTGGTCTACGATCTTGCCGATTACGATTATGTGGTGGCGCATCCGCCTGGAAAACGTGCTGGAGCGCGTCAACGAGATGAAAATGCGTGCCCTGAGCGAGTAACCCTATGCCAAAATACCTGAGATTATGCTTGCTGTTGATGCTGCTCGTTGTGTCCGTGCCGCTCATGGCGCAGGACGCAGAGACAACGACAGCAGACGCAGAAACAGAAGCGAACGTCATCCCTTACTTTAGCTCGTCGCGCTTCTTCAACGTGCCCGTGCTGACCACCTGGGAGGACAACAGCGCAGAGGACCGCGCCTGGTACGTCAACCCAACGTATGACGTGGCCATCCTGACGACCACCGTTGAGAGCAGTGACACCATCGCGGCCATCGCTGAAGCTGTGGCTGTCAAGCTCAATACAGAATTGCCAGACGCGCCGATTTTTGAAGACACGGTTGCCTTGCCGGATGGCCGCTGGCGGCAGTTCGTGTATGAAATTGGCGATAATACGCTGAATGTGCGGGCGCTGACACGCGATGACCGCACTTACGTCATCAGCCTGTACGAGGCCAACCCGAACGGTGACATATACACGCGCATCATCCGTAATACAGACCTGATCGAAGCTGCTGATGCAGACGCCGACACAGATACAGAGTCCAGCACCACGCCGCAAGTCTCGCCGGATGCTGGCGTTGAGCTAGCGTTGCAGACGTTCATCACTGAGGATTTCAGCGCGACACCGGACGACGCCGAAACGCTGGAACTGTCAAGCGGCACCTGGGTACATCGCCAATACAGTGATGTGAACGGTCAGCAGGTGGATGCTTTCGGCTTTGTATTCGGCAGCGCAACCCACACAACGGTTGTGACAGGCGGCATTGATACCGAAGGCCGCGTCGCCAATGCGCTGAACACCACGTTCTTAGGCTTCTTCGTCACACCGGATAACGCCAACTTCCTGTATCTTGGCCTCGGTGCAGTGGCCTTCCTCATGTTCGTGCTGATCGGCAGCATTTTCTTTCGCTATGGCAACGC
>DAOTTW010000039.1:0-6863 GCA_034437615.1 Anaerolineae bacterium
CTGCTGGCAGTGCTTTCGGTGGTCATGCTGCTGCTTGGCCACACCTACTGGAGTGGTGTCTTCCTGCTGTTGCTCTTCCTGCACGTTGACCTGGCAACTATTGCGCTAGCAGGTTACTGGAATCCCGACCTGCTGGCGATACTGGCAATACATCTGGTGTTGGCAGGTGTGTTGCTTTCGGTGCGCAGCCTGAATCGCTACACGCTGTTCTTGCTGCTTGCTTATGTCAGCGCCATGAGCATCACGTATACACAGCTCGGACCGCCGCCACCAGCCGCACCAAGCATCACTGAATCTGTACTTGGCATTGTCATTACTGGCGCGTTTATCTGGTTGATGGTGCGCTACCTGAAGCACCAGCTTGAATGGCGCGTTGAGCTACAGACGCAGCTTGTGGAACGGCTACAAGGTGAGCTAGAAGGGCACAAAAAGACCACCCAGGAGCGACACACATCCGAGGACGCTATCCGCCAGTTGAACCTCGAACTGGAAGAGAAGGCCAGCCAACTCGCCACCCTGAACGAGATCGCCTGCGATGTCTCCACTCTGTCGGATTTGCAGGGCACGCTGCAATTGGTGCTGGAAAAGCTACGCCTCGCGGTGTCGCTGGATGTTTTCTATGTGGGGTTACATGACGCCGAATCGCGGCGCATTATCTTTCCAATCATGTACGATGCGGGGCAATACTGGCAGCAAGAAACGGGCACACTATCACAGCTAAGCCTGGCCGCCCAGGTTATCCAGAGCGGCCAGCCCATTTTGCAGAACCGCACCGCGCAGGAAATGCGCGACAAGACCAAGACAAACAGGCGCGTGGGCGATACAACCCGCATCTCGGCATCATTGGCGATTGTGCCTTTGCCGTTGGGCGAGCGCATCATCGGCGTGATGTCGGTGCAGAGCTACACGCCCAACAGCTACAACACGCGCCACATTGATCTGCTGGTGGGTGCTAGTTACCAAATCGCCATCGCGGTTGAGAATGCACGCCTGTACGACTCGTTGCAGGCTGAATTGCGTGAGCGGAGCATGGCCGAGGCGACGATCCGCCAACTCAACGAAGAATTGGAGCAGCGCGTCGAACAACGCACCGCACAGCTTGCGCTCGTCAATCAAGAGCTAGAAGCGTTCGCATACTCCGTCTCGCACGATCTACGGGCACCGTTGCGTGCTGTGGATGGCTTTAGCCGCATTTTGCTGGAGGTCAGCGCGGAAAAGCTGGATGAGCAGGAGCAGCATTACCTGCGGCGCATTCGTGCCTCGACGCAACGCATGGGCGAGATGATCGACGCACTGCTGACGCTTTCGCGGGTGACGCGCTCCGAAATCCACTGGCAAACAGTCGACCTGAGCACGTTGGCACAGGCCATCATCGACACACTACGCCAGACAGACCCAGGACGCCGCGTAGATGTCGAAATTGCGCCAGATTTGCAAGTGCAGGGGGATCGGCGTCTGTTAAATATCCTGCTGGAAAACCTGATCGGCAACGCCTGGAAATACACCAGCAAACGTGAGCACGCCCGCATCAGCGTTGGTAAGCAGCAGCATGACACCCACTGCGCCTTCTTCGTGCGCGATAACGGCGCAGGCTTCGACCCAGCGCAAGCCGACAAACTCTTCAGCGTGTTTCAACGCCTGCACGATGATAGCGAGTTTCCTGGCACGGGGGTCGGCTTAGCAACTGTTCAGCGCATAATGCGCCGTCATGGTGGTATAATCTGGGCAGAATCGGGTATTGACATGGGAGCGACTTTGTACTTTTCGTTTGATTATGCTCCACAAGCAGACGATGCAGATCGTGAAGAAGATGATGTGTAAAAAGCGAATCCTCGTTGTAGAAGACAACCCGGATGACGAAGCCATGATGCGCTTCGCCTTGCAAAAGGCACAGGTGCCGACGGATATTGTCGTCTGCCGCGATGGTCAAGCCGCGCTGGATTACCTGTTCGATGAAGCTGAGGACAAGACAGCACTCGGCCCGCCGCACCTGATCCTGCTTGATATTAAGCTGCCGCGCTTAAATGGCATCGAGGTCTTGCGGCGCATCCGTGCAGATCGGCGCACCAGCCTGATTCCAGTCGTCATGCTGACCACATCGGATGAGCAGCAGGACCGCCTACACAGTTATGAATTGCGAGCTAATAGCTTCTTGCGTAAGCCTGTCGATTTTGATAAATTTGTCGAAATAATTCGTCATACCGGCCTGTACTGGTTGGTGTTGAATGAGGACCCACCGCAAATGAGCTAGTCACAAGGCGAACTGAGGGTTTCGTGTTGGCAACACTGCGATTGTTACTAATAGAAGATTCCGACGACGATGCCGAATTGCTGTTGTTCGAGCTGCAACACGCAGGCTACGACGTATCCTATACACGTGTCGAGACCGCAGTCGCTATGCAAGCAGCGCTAAAGCAGCAAGCCTGGGATATTGTGCTCTCGGATTATTCCATGCCGCTTTTCAGCGGCGAGGCCGCTCTGAAAATCCTACAGCAATCCGGCAGCGACATCCCCTTTATCGTCGTTTCGGGTGCCATCGGTGAGGAAAGCGCCGTCGAGATTATGCGTGCAGGTGCGCATGATTATGTGATGAAGGACAAGCCGCAACGCCTGATACCAGCGATCCAGCGCGAAATGCGCGAAGCCGCAGAGCGCCGGGCGCGCCGCGAAGCCGAAAAGCAGCGTACACAGCTACAAGCAGAGCTACGGCAATACGCCGATAAGTTGGAGCAGATGGTAGAGGAGCGCACCAAGCAGCTTCGGCAAGCCAAAGAAGAAATCGAACTCGTGCTGGATAACACAACGGACGCCATCGTCCTCGCACAGCCCAACGGTGACATCCGCGCTAAAAACATAGCCTTCATGCGCGTCTTCGGTGAGCGCGTCGTGGGCAATATCGAGCGTATCTTGTGGACGCTGATAGGCGACGATTACGTTACGGCGATGTGTAACGCGCTGGTGGATGTCATGACCACTGGCCAACCGCAGCGCGTGGAGGCACGCATTGAAACGACAGCAGGCAACACGCAGGACGCCGAAATTGCCTTTGTTCCGGTGCGTTTGGGCGACGATCAACGCGCCAGCATCCTGATCAGCGTTCACGACATCACGCACATCAAAGAGATCGAGCGCTTCAAAGAGCGTTTCGTGCTTGATGCTGTGCACGACCTGGCAACACCGATTAGCGGCCTGAGCACGCGCCTGTACCTGCTGAAGCGCTCACCGGAGCAACTGGGCGAGCACCTCAACGCCCTGGAAAATCAAGTGCGGCACCTGCGCAACCTGCTCAACGATTTACGCACCATGTCACAGCTTGATCGCGGTCAGCTTGCATTGCAGCTTGAACCTTACGACCTCAATGGGCTAGCATACCGTGTTTTCGATACCTACGAGCCGATTGCCATCTCCAAACAGCAAACGCTCACACTCAGCACCGATGACCAGCTACCGACAATACAACTTGATAGCCGCCGCATGGAGCGCGTGCTGGTTAACCTGATCGCCAACGCCATCAATTACACACCAGAGGGCAAGGCGATACACGCCTGGACGCAGCTTATCCAGACGTCAACGGGGCCGCAGGTGTGCTTTGCAGTACGAGATGAGGGCATCGGCATCGCAGAGGCCGAAATCGAGCGCATCTTCGAGCGCTTCTACCGGACGACCACAGCACGCCAAACGCACGACGGTGGCACGGGTCTGGGGCTGGCAATCACACAGGAGATTGTGCACTTGCATGGTGGGACGATTGACGTGGAAAGCACACCCGGTACGGGCAGTGTGTTCACTGTGCGCCTGCCCATAGACGCTGGCCCGATGTCCACTGTGTGAGACCACAAAGCCGGAGAGCTAAAGGGCCAAAGGGACCTAGCATGACGACTGCTGCACAGCCACCCATCAAGGTACTGCTAGTTGACGACAACGAAAGCATTCATCAGGGCCTCGGATTCTTGTTAAACGCATTGGCCGACATTAAACTCGTCGGCCAGGGGCGCAACGGTGAGCAGGCCATCGCGCTTTGTGAGCAGCACAGGCCAGACGTTGTGCTGATGGATGTCAATATGCCTGTGATGAACGGCATCATCGCCACGCGGGAAATCGTGCGGCGCTTGCCGGGGGTGAAGGTGATTGCCATGACGGGCCTGAGCGAAGCCGACGTTGTGCAGAAGATGCTGGCCGCAGGTGCCATCAGCTACGTGCTGAAAGAAGTCGATCCAGAAGAATTGGCGAATACCATCCGCGCTGTGCAGTCGGGGCAGGCTGTCTTTTCGATGGACGTGATGAAGCCCCTGCTCAATCCGAACAAGTCCTCGCAGGATTACGGCCTTTCCGCACGCGAACAACAGGTGCTCACATCGCTGGCACAGGGGCAGACCAATGCCCAAATCGCGCAGGAACTCGGCATCAGTCAGCCCACCGTGCGCTTCCATATGTATAACATCCTCGATAAATTAGGCGTACAAACGCGCTCAGAAGCGCTCGTGCTCGCGGCGCGTGTTGGCCTAGTCTAGGTGCCGCGCCCCAAAATTACCCCTACCATTACGCTACATTACCCTATCACAAGTGACAGTTACGTAATCTTGCGCATCGGTCTATACTGATGCTAACGAACGACATCAAAAGATGATGTGTTTTGATGAGGGGCATGTCCACATGTCATACACAGTTGAACTCCAAGAGGAACGCCGCGCATTGTTGGTCACGTGGTACGCCGACTTCAACTTTCTGGTTGAGGGCGATGCCGTCGCAGCCGAAATGCTGGCCTTGCTAGAAGGGGCGCAAAAGCCCGTATTCTTCATCAACGACGTGCGCCTTGCGCCTTTCACCTACGAAGAACTCATTGACGCGACGGATAAAGCAGCACGCGGCGAAAACCCACTCTTCAAGCACCCAAAGATTTTGGGGGTCATTTCGGTAACCACAGACGAGATCGTCCAGTTAGCTGCGAAAAACATGGATAGCGAGGCGTTCAACAAAACGAAAGTTCATGTGGCCTCAAGCTTAGAGGATGCCTACGCTATTATCCGGCGGTACACACACCACTAGCTAGCACGCGGACGCTAGCGGCGACCAGCACCCAAATAGCAACGGAGCGCACCATATGGCGACACAACAACAACTACAAACACGCAGCCCGCTTGAACCCTTTCTGCGGGTGACCTACGACTATGGCAATTGGCCCGACCAGCACAAGGCTAGCGGATTGTTGCGCATGATGCACGGGCTGCTCATCGGTTCCCTGCTATCGCTCATCCTGCTGCTGACATCCGGCAACTGGCTGGATACACCGGAGATGTCGATCAGCCTGGCCGGGGTATCCATCAATCGCGGTTACATCGCTATCGCGCTGGCGCTCATCGTCAGCTTCGTACTCTTTCTAGAAATCAGCCGCACATTGAATAACGGCCAGCTTGAGCGAGCCAGCCGCCTGTACACCTTTGGTCTGCTGCTGATCGCAACGCTTATTTACGTCCTGCACCAGCCGACCTCAGCGATTGCTTTAGGGCTGTCTGGCCCGCTGGTGGCTGGTGGCTTGCTGCTCAGCCGCCGTGATTTGCTGCTCGTCGGCACTGCCTGCGCCTCTGTCGTTGTCTCAGTCGTCATGGCCCATGAGCTAGGCATCATCACAGAAGCCAACAGCGTCTCCAACATCACGACGCTGGTCTTCGGCCTAATTGTCATCCTGGTTAACGGCGTGATGTTGCAGGTTTTCTCTCGTGGGCAATTGGTGCTGCTGGAGGAGCGTGTGCGCCTGCTGGATGAGGTGCAAACACTGAACCAGAGCCTCGAACAGCGTGTGACAGCACGCACACGCGACCTACAACTTGCCGCCGACATCTCCATCGAGATTTCGACGCAACTGGACCCTGAGCAGTTACTGGCAAAGATAACGACAAGCACGGCGCAAGCCTTCGACCTGTACCATGTCTCGATCTATCTCTATGACACAGAGGGGGAAACGCTCAAGCTGGCACAAGGCGCAGGCGAGGCCGGTGAACTGGTCAGCAGATTAGACCGACGTGTGAAGCTGGATGCCGCAGGCTTGGTCCCACGTGCAGCACGGACCCAGCAGGTTGCTTTGTCCAATCATGTGCTTGACGACGCCCATTACGTGCCCAGCCCGCTATTACCCGAAACACGCTCAGAAATCGCCATCCCGATGGTTTATCTGGGCCGCCTAATCGGTGTGCTGGACCTGCAATCCAACCTGGTGGAGCGCTTCAGCGACGACGATGTACGCATCATGCGGACGCTGGCGGATCAGGTTGCGGTGGCCGTGCGCAACTCGGAACTGTTTAAAGAGACGCAGGCCGCCAAAGAGATCGCAGAGCAGGCCAACGCCACGAAATCCGCATTTTTGGCGGCGATGTCGCACGAATTGCGCACCCCACTGAACGCCATCATCAACTTCACGAAGTTCGTGGCGAAAGGCGCAATGGGGCCAGTCAACGACGAGCAAAAAGAGACGCTTGAAGAAGTCATCGACAGCGGCAAGCACCTGCTGAACCTGATTAACGATGTGCTGGATATGTCGAAGATTGGGTCGGGGTCGCTGAAATTGTTTGTGGAATCCGACGTGGATTTACGCCCTGTCCTGCAATCCGTTATCGCCACAGGCAAAACACTGATCCACGAGAAGCCCGTCAGCATTGAAGCGGTGATTGCAGACGAACTACCGCGCATCGCCGGGGACCGTCAGCGCATCACGCAGGTGTTGCTCAATATCATGTCTAACGCCTGTAAATTCACAGAGCAAGGCCAGATCACGCTCAGGGCCTATAGTGAAGACGCGCATATCTTTCTCTCGATTGCGGATACGGGGCCGGGCATCGCCGCAGAAGATCAAGCGCTGGTCTTTGAGC
>DAOTTW010000040.1:0-5923 GCA_034437615.1 Anaerolineae bacterium
TTGATCGGAATAACGCACCTGTCCACCGCGTGACCGTTGCTCAGGCGCGTCGGGATGCCAATTCTCAATGACATCTTTATTGATCCATAACGTGATTGAGCCGCGTTGTACCAGGCTCTTGTTATAATCAGACCAGTTACGAACACGATAGGTCAATTTTTTCTGCTTGGATGAGGTCTTTCGTTTTTGCATCATACCGATATCATACCTCAAGATTCGATCTATCGCCATTCATTCAACAACGCCGTTTTCAGGGGTAGGTATTTAGTTTTTCGTTGTTCCTGTGTGGCGGACGCACCAGTGGCGCGTCCCTACAGACCTGTTGTGAATGATTGCGACCCTGTAGGGACAGGGCACTGACCTGTCCGGGGCGGCGCAAGCCGCCACAAAACACAGTCAATCATGAAAAACCTACCCTTGAGAAGAACCGTGTCCCTACAGGGCATCGTTCGTAGGGACACGGTTTGCCGTGTCCGCAAACCGTGTCAATTATTTTGTTGGGATGGCCTAAGCAAACAGAGATGGCCATGTGGCCATCTCTGCCGGGTGAAACATGTAAGAAAGTGAAACGATAGGAGTAGGAGAAAAAGGAGGAGAAAAAGGAGCAGACACATACCACGTCCGGCCCCATCTGAGCATACTCAGCAGGGCCAGTGGTATGTAAGAAATATGCGAAACTTAGTCGCCTATAGCCGGTGAGCCTTCGCCAGCGTGTGCCTCGCTCTCGATGGGCAGCACATCCGGCCAGACGCTTGCATTGTGCTCATATACGTCGATGCCGACGACATCCGCAGCAGTGGGCATCCGCAGCAGGTTCAGGGCACGCAGCGCGCCGAACATGATGCCGCCCGTCACCGCAGCCCAGGCCGCCACGACCACCACACCAAACAACTGCGCCAGCAGCAGGTCGAAGCCGCCACCCGCGAGGATGCCCGTCACACTCGTCAAATCGCCACCCGCAGCAGCAGTTTCTGGGTCGATCAGCGCACCAATACCCCAGAAGCCAATCGCCAGCGAGCCGAGTGCACCACAGGCACCGTGCACTGCGAAGGCACCCACCGCGTCGTCAACTTTCAGCGACTCCGTGACGTTAACCGAGAGCACGACGACCACGCCTGCGGTGATGCCGATGACGATTGCGGCTATCGGGGAGACGAAGGCGCAGCCTGCGGTGATACCCACCAGACCAGCCAGCGACCCATTCAGGATGAAGCCGAGGTCCCAGTGGCTCGTGCGGAAATACTGGAAGAACATAGCACCTAACGCACCCGCAGAGGCAGCCAGCGTGGTGTTCGTCGCGACCAGGCCCAGCGCGTTGACATCGCCAGCGCCCAGCGTAGAGCCGACGTTGAAGCCGTACCAGCCAAACCACAGGATGAACGTACCAAGCGCGGCCAGACCCATATTCGAGGGGCGCGGCGGGCTGCCGAAGGCGCGACCCACACGCGGACCGACGAAGATAGCGCCCATCAGGGCCATGATGCCGCCGAACTGATGCACGATGGTGCTACCGGCGAAATCAACGAAGCCGTTGCTGGCCAGCAAGCCGCCGCCCCAGGTCCAATGCACCACCACTGGATACAGGAAGGCACCCAGCAACGCGCTGTAAACCAGCTTGCCGATGAAATTCGTGCGTTCGGCCATCGCGCCCGTTGCGATGGTGGCCGCAGCACCCGCAAACGCGAACTGGAAGAAGAAATCAATGAACGTGACGCCATTGCCATCGACAGTACCGTCGATGCCATCAAGCAAGAACATGCCGCTTTCGTAGGTGCCAGCGCCTAGCGTGCTGCCGTAAGCTATGCCAAAGCCGACGATGAAGAACATGATACCTGTGACGCAGGCATCCATGAAGTTCTCCGCCAGTGAGTTGACGACGCCCGTATGCCGGATGAAGCCGCCTTCCAGCATGGCGAAACCAGCCTGCATGAAGAAGACCAGGAAGCCCGCAATCAGAATCCAGACCTGATCGAGGTTGCCCTGTACGACGCTGGCATCACCAACGGCGGCCATCATCTCTTCGACCTGGGCCATCGTGACGAATTCCGTCTCGGCGGCGGCCACCTCGGTTTCTGCACTGGCCTCTGTCTCGGTCTCTTGTGCAAATGCCGCTGTGCTGAGTGCGAACAGCAACACCGTGCCTAAAAAGATTGAGGTGAGGCGATAGATCAACTTGCGTGTGCGTGTACCCATGAGATCGTATCCTCTAATGTCCTGTGTGTAATGCATCTGCCTGAAACAGCGTGGTCGGGCCGTGAATGCCCAACGTAGGTAAAAATCAACAACGCACGCAGTGTAACCTTGCAGTTGGCTCATGAAAACTTGACATCAGGCTAATTTTTCGCGCTTTGTTTTGGTGAATTATCACAAAAAATGTGCAAAGTATCTAAGATTGGGCGATAGCTATAAGCAATTCGTCGTGAGAATTCAACAAATTGCACAGGACTGGCATACCGCTAGCAGCACATCACACGGATGCTGTGTTTGTTATATCATGGTGCTAACGTCTATAATTGTGTTCACCCACCAGTATAAAAGGTCTTTATATGCTGATAACTGATGCCAAGCAATTAACCCCACAGGTGTTGACGACTGTGCTGCGCCACAAAGGGTATTTAGAGCCACAGGCGACGGTCAAAGACGTTCGCATTTTATCATCCGATGAAACCAACACATCTTATATCCACCGTGCGGCCATACGCTATACGGAGGCACGCAGCTTGCGCAAGGCTCCGGTGGCGATTTTCCTGAAAGTGACGAAGCCCGGACTGCCCTTCGCACAGCGCGAAGTGACGTTTTATACGAAGGTGGCCCCGCGCATGTACAATCGCTTTGATAAGAAGTCGCTGCCGTTGGCGCTGTGTTATGATGCCTACTACGACGACGACAGCGCACGCGCACATTTGCTGCTGGATGACATCTCCGATAAGTATTTCCCGGCGAAGCAAGGGCTGCCACCGACAGAGCGCCATACGATGATGGTGCTGGAAAAGCTGGCCAATTTTCACGCTTACTGGTGGGAGAACCCGGCGCTGGATGAAATGGACGACCTGCCAACAGAAGAAAGCATCGCCGCGAACGAGCAAGGCTACCGAGATGCTTACGACCCGTTCCTGACGGAGATGCAATACAGCCTGTCGGCGCGTCACCGGGAGATATTGGATAAACTGCTAGCGACGGGTTACCCGACGCTGCGCCGTGATAACCTGCTGGCGGGTCGGCGCTTATCTATCGTGCACCGCGACGCGCACCCGGAAAATGTGCTGTACGCCTTCGATAGCATCAAGATGATTGATTGGCAAAGCTGGCGCATCGACGCCCCAACAGACGACATCGCCTACTTCATCGCCTGCCATTTTTCGTCGCACACGCGGCGCTTTAAAGAAAAGCCCATGTTGCAGCGTTATTATGACACGCTGACACGTAACCGCGTGCAGGGCTATAGCTGGGATGACCTGTGGGATGATTATCGGGCCTCTGTTGCGCGTTGTATTCTGTTCTTGCTACGTGCCTGGTCACCGGAAAAAGGCAAGGATTGGTGGCGAAAACACGGCGAACTCGCCCTGAACGCCTTCGATGAATTGGATGGTATGCGTGTGCTGCCATAGTGCCATGACATGCCGACGCGCTGACCTGCTTAAACACTGTGAGGTTTTATGACACAACAGCAACGACTCGTTCGCCTGATCCTGACACCGTTGCCGCTGATCGCTGCGTTGCTGGCGATTCTCTTGCTGATGTTGCTGCTGCAACAGTTTGGTGTGATACCCGCAACACCGCTTGAACTGCTGGAGGCATTCTGGAAAAGCATTTCCACACGCGGCGAACTCAGCACACGCAAAATAGCCAGTGTGGTTGAATTCTGGATTCCGCTGGTGCTGGTCAGCATGGGGCTGGTGCTGACGTTCCGCGCTGGCCTGTGGAATATCGGCGTTGAGGGCCAAATGGTGATGGGCGGCTTGTTTGCGGCGGGTTTCGTCTTTAGCAGCGGCGTCAGCGACCCTGTAATTAGCGTGCTGCTGTCTGTCGTGGCGGCGATGGTTGGCGGTGGCTTGTGGGCAGCGCTGGCAGGCATCCTCAAGACGCGCTTTGGCGTCAACGAGATTTTCAGCGGTGTCGCCCTGAACGCGCTGGCGAATCAGATCACGCTGCAACTGATCGTCGGCCCCTGGCGGCCTACGGATAGCGACAAAGCCCAATACAGCCGCGATTTCCCAGATTATGCGATGCTGCCCGCTATGGCCCGTGATTTTGATGTCAGCTTGCTGGCGATCCTGCTCAGCCTTATCAGCGTCGGGCTGGTGCTGTATCTGATCTGGCAAACGCGCTGGGGCCTGAACCTGAAGGCCACCGGGCGCAATGCACGCTCTGCGCTGCTGCTAGGCGTTCCGGTGGGCGCGTCGGCTATCAGCGCGATGGTGATCTGTGGTGCACTGGCCGGTATCGGCGGGATGCATCGCGTGCTGTTCACCTATGACCATGTGCGCAGCGGCTTCTCCGGTCAGATCGGCTTTTTGGGCTTGCTGGTGGTGCTGCTGGTGGGGTCGCGCTCCTGGTTGGTGCCGATTGTGGCGCTGATCTTCTCGTTGATTCTGGCAGGTAGCACACAATTGCAATTCCTGAACGTCGATACCTCGCTGACAGGCGTGTTACAGGGTGCGCTGGTGCTGCTGGTATTGCTATTCAGTGGTTGGCGTGACCGCCTGCAACAGCGCATCGGCACAACAGACACAAGCGACGATGCAAGCCAGCCACAACCCGCACACGCACCCACGAAAACCGAGAGATACACCCATGAAAACTGAGAGATACACTCATGGAATCTGAGTTCTTGAATGTCATGCGCACCCTGGTGTCTGTCGCGACGCCGTTAACCATTGCGGCCATCGGTGAGACGATCACAGAACGGGCTGGCGTGATTAACCTGTCGTTGGATGGCTCGCTTGCGCTGACGGCGATGACGGGCTTCGCGATTGCGCTGTTTACAGGCAGTGCAGAAATCGGCTTGCTGGCGGCGATGCTGGTGGGCGCGCTGGTCGCGCTGGTTATCGCCTTTGCCAGCATCGAATTACGGTTGGATCAGGTGGCGGTGGGCTTCGTGCTGACGCTGCTGGCGGCTGATCTGGCCGAGTTCCTCGGTGTGCCGGTTGCTGGCCAGCCCGGTGTCGGCATCCCGTACTGGCCGATCCCGATCTTAAGCGATATTCCCATCATCGGGCGCGTCTTTTTCGATCATAACATGCTTGTGTACTTCAGCTATGTGCTGGTGTTTGTCACGTGGTACTGGCTGTTCCGCACGCGGGGCGGTTTGGCGCATCGTGCCATCGGTGAACGGCCAGAGGCGGCCTTTGCACGCGGTACACAGGTCAACATGCAGCGCTATGTCTATACGTTCATCGGTGGGGCGCTGGTCGGGCTGGCGGGGGCCGCGTATTCGCTGAGCATCCGTGTGGGTTGGCTGACGCCGCCCTCTATGCTGGGTGACGGCTGGATTGCGCTGGCGATTGTGATCTTCGGCGGCTGGCATCCGTTGCGCGTGTTGCTGGGGGCCTATCTGTTTGCGGCTTTGCGGGCGATGGCGACGGCTATTCAGGGCACCGACATCAACATCCCCGTGACGCTACTGAACGGCTTGCCCTGGGTGCTGATGATTATCACGCTGTTGCTGGTCAGCAGTGGGGCCATTGAGCGCTTGCTACGCTTGTTGCCGTTGTCGATGCAGAACCGCCTACGGACGCTGTTACGCAGCGACCCACCACAGGCGTTAGGTACGCGCTTCGACCCGAATGAGAATTAACAGGCTGGCGTAGGACCATCCCAACAAAATAATTGACACGGTTTGCGGACACGGCAAGCCGTGTCCCTACGAACGATGCCCTGTAGGGACACCCTTCTGGGTGTCCGAGCGGCGTCAGCCGCATTG
>DAOTTW010000041.1:0-4152 GCA_034437615.1 Anaerolineae bacterium
ACCCAACCCGGTCATATAGCTGTCGAAGGTCATGTTCCGGTATGCCTTGCGGCACACCGCCAAGCTGACGCAGCGCAAATTGTGTATGCTGCGCATCGGGCATGGTGTTCACAAGCGGTTCGCCCTCTCCTTGCCAGAACGCAGTAAGGTCAGCATCCAGCGCCGGGACCTGTGGCGGGGCATCTGTATTTTCATCGGCGTCGGTATCGGTGTCGGTCGGCATAGCGCCGCGCAACGCCGATAGCACCTGTTCGCGGCTACGGCCCCGCAGATGAAACAGCACGAACGGATCACGATCAAATTGTTCGGCGAGCAGGTAGTAAACCGCCGCTGCGTGCTTGCATGGGTCGCCCCAATCCGGACAGGAACAATCAAAGTCGATGTCACGCTTTTTCTGTGGGAAAAGCGACAGCCCGACCGACTGAAACACCGCTTCAATATCGGCAGGCATTTCACCTGCAAGCAACTTGGCGGCGAAAATGGCCTGTTCGCTGAGGGCATCCAGTGCTTGTTGCCATTGCTCATCATCGATTCGGCGCAGCAAGAAGCGTGTGTGATACGAGCGCCCACGAGACCCGCCGACCAGCGCGTACACCTCACCGTGCCCGATTTCCATCAGCTTCACGGAGCCATTGCGGGCGTAACGTTTGCCGCGTTCCATGCGGCTGCTCAAACCGAGATGCTCCATAGCTTGCACCCATTGGCGACCCCACCATTCGCGCCCGATGTCGCCGCGCTTGCTCTCGGCGTGAATCGGCCCCTGAATGCTCAGTGCGCCGGGTGGCGTTTCGTGGCCTTCATCCTCGGCATCAAATTCGCCATCGTCATAATCATCGTCGTAACCGTAATACCAGCCCATCTTTCTTGACCTCTTGTTATCTTCGTACCGTCTATTGCCGTAACCGTACCAGGTCGTGCAGTTCGTTCGTATCCAGTTCCGTCAGCCAATTTTCGCCCGCGCCGACCACACTATCCGCCAGGGCGCGTTTATGCTCGATGAGTTCGTCAATCTGCTCTTCTAGCGTGCCCAGGCTGATAAACTTGTGCACCTGCACGGCTTTCGTCTGCCCGATGCGATAAGCGCGGTCGGTGGCCTGATTCTCGACCGCCGGGTTATACCAGCGATCATAATGAAAGACGTGGTTGGCCTGCGTCAAGGTCAAACCCGTGCCGCCAGCCTTCAGCGACAGAATGAAAACAGGCGGCCCTTGCGGCGTTTGGAAGCGGCGCACCATCTCGTCGCGCTGTTTACTCGGTGTACCACCGTGCAGGAACAGCACATCGTCTAGCAAATAGTCACGCAGGAAGCCTTGCAGCAACTCGCCCATTTGCGCATATTGGGAAAAGATCAGTACGCGCTCGTCTTGCTCACGGATTTCGTCCAGCATTTCCAGCAGACGCGCCAGTTTGCCGCTACGCTCGTCAATTTGTGCGCTTTTGCCTTCTTGCAAGAATTGCGCCGGATGGTTGCAGATTTGCTTGAGGCGCGTCAACATGCGCAGCACGTTACCGCGTCGTGCCATCTCATCGTCGGCGTTGTCGATGGTTTCCATTTCTTCACGGACGGTGGCTTCATATAGCGTGGCCTGTTCTGGCGTCAGGTTGCAATAGGCTTTGTTCTCGAATTTCTCCGGCAAATCTTGAATCACGTTTGGGTCGGTCTTGACGCGCCGCAGGATAAACGGCGCGGTCAGTTGGCGCAATTTCTGCGCAGCTTGCTCGTCGCCGTAGCGCTCGATTGGTGTGGCGAAGTTGGATTTAAACGCCCGTTGCGAACCGAGATAACCCGGATTCAAAAACTGAAAGATCGACCACAACTCTTGCAGGCGATTTTCGACAGGCGTGCCCGTTAATGCGATTTTCTGCATGGCTGGCAGAGCGCGTGCGGCCTGCGCCTGCTTGGTGGATGGGTTCTTAATGTTCTGTGCCTCGTCTAGCGCAACGGACGACCACTCGACGCGCCGGAGCGTCTCTAAATCGCGGTGCAACAGCGCATAACTTGTCAATACGACATCGACTTCACCAGCACGCTTGACGAATTCGTCGTCTTGCAAACGGTCAGCGCCCTGATGCTTATACACGCGCAATGACGGCGCAAAACGGCCTAGCTCGTGTCGCCAGTTGCCGACAACCGATGTCGGGCACACCAGCAGCGCAGGTTGTATGATGCCCAGCTTTTCGCGGGCATACAACCACAGTGTAATCGTCTGCAAGGTCTTGCCCAGCCCCATGTCATCCGCCAGACACGCGCCCAGCCCCAATTGCAACATCTGCGCCAGCCAGCCGAAACCGCGTGCCTGATAGGGTCGCAAGGTCGCCTGCAAGCCTTGTGGTGTTTCTGGCAAGGGCGCTTGATCCGGTTGCTTGAGGCGCTCGAAAACCTCATCCAGCCAGCCCGTGATTTCTGGCGAGTCGATTTCGATGGCGTCGGTGTCTTCCTGATCGGCTAACGATACCTGCCTGATGGCTTCTGGGATACTGAGCGCTGCGCCGTCTTGCTCGGCTTGCTCGAAGAATTTCAGCGCGGCGTCGATTTGTGCTTGATCTAAGGCAATCCATTCGCCACGAAATTGCACCAGCGGCTGTTTCAGCGCGACAAGCTGCTCAAATTCTTCTTTGCTGACGCTTTGACCACCAATGGACACCTGCCATTCGTATTTGACGAGGTTATCCCGTGACAGGATACCCGATGGCGGGGTGCTATCGCTCTTGAGTTGCGCCCGTGCGCGTAACTTCGCCTGCCGCCGCCACCAGTTCGGTACTAGCACCGCGAAGCCGTTGGCTTCCAGCAGGGGCAAGGCATCCGTCAGAAACTGGTAGGCTTCTTCACGGCTGAGCAGCACATGCGTCGGTGTCTTTTCGTGTAGGCTGCGCTCTACTGGCGGGAAGGCACGCGATGCCAAGCCTAATGCCGTGAGCATTTTCTCTTGTGGCTGGTCGAAGTGGCGTTCCAGCACCTCAAGCCGCCGTGCATTGGCTGACCAAACGGTGTGTGCTTCGACCAGCAGACTGGGGTCGTCCGTCGCTTGCAGCAGATATTCCAGCAGCCAGTCGTCATGCTTGGCCTGTGGCTCATTCAAGCGAAAACACACGCGAAAGGCCCCGGCGCTATGCGCGGCAGTGCGCCATTCCTCCCATTTACTATATTTCTGGCGCAACTTAGCCGCGTTATCCTGCACCACCTGATCCTCCTCGCGTGTTAACGCCTGCAACCAGCGGTCATTTTGCGTGCGGATAGCCAACTCGCGGATAAATTGATCGGTGGCAGTGGATAGGAAATGGTTGAGTAGATAGCCGGGTGGTTCGGCCTCTTCAGTGGCAGCAACGATAGCACGACACAAAGGCGGCATGTTGGCTGTGAGTTGTTCCACTGTGCTCGTATCGGGCCACGCTTCCCACTTTGCCAGATATTGTGTGCCCTGTTGCGTCAACGCCGGGATGTAACGCCCTTCCGCCAGTAATTTCATCGCTAGTAGCGCGGCCTGCTGCCAGTAGCGCAGGTCAGCGCCCAACCTGAAGCCACGCCCCTGCGCTGGAATCTGCAACAGCAGATCAAGCGCATCGGTTGCGCGTAACGTCACCGCGTCAAGCTTCCAGCCCAGCAACGTCAGGTCATCCGTCGTGGCAGCAAACGCTTCAGCACCTGCATCCAGCGCTTCCGGTGATGGGTGTACGCGCTTACCCGCACCGGGTAACCAGATCGTGACCTGCTCACCATCTGGCCTGCTTTCGGTGGTGTATTGGTCCAGATAACGCAACCATGCAGCCTGTGAAAGCGCATATGGATGCGGAGCGGTTTTGCCGCGCCTGCCCTTGCGGTAACTCGGCTCTGTGTTGGTGTTTTCGCCCCACAGCATGAACTGCTTGCGTTGCGGATGCCAGCTTCCGTGTAGAATGTGCATGAGTGTACGTCGATATTTTGCAGCTAAAATGTCATTATACCGTTAAATGGCTTGAAATGCGCAAGATAGGGCGTTTTGGTGCTTTGGCATAAAGGCCCATTTGATTTCTATTGAATGGCTCAATATGAGTGGTTGCACTTCACGGCAGTTAGGGCACACTCTCTTTCATTGCCTTTTCTGCGACAGTATCAGCGGCAAGTGGCCGTCGAATCCCCCAGCCATTTACTACGTCGCGAAAGCACACAAGCGC
>DAOTTW010000042.1:0-8623 GCA_034437615.1 Anaerolineae bacterium
GCCATGCGTGCCGTGATGCAGCTTGAGGAGCAGCACGGCCATGTGCCGCGTGATGTGAGCGCTGACAACCTGGGCTATGACATCGATAGCCGTGACGGGCAGACAGGCCAATTGCGCTTCATTGAGGTGAAGGGTCGGCGTGCGGATGCGGAGACCGTGACCGTGAGCAATAACGAAATCCTGACAGCGTTGAACACGGGTGAGAGCTATGCGCTGGCGTTGGTGTTGATCGCTGACGACGATCAGGTGACAGACGTGAAATACATCTGGGAGCCACCGTTTCAGCCGCCGGATAAGCACATTGCCAGTGTAAACTATAGGCTCAAAGCGTTATTATTAAGCGCCAGCAATCCAAGTTGAGCGTAGATCAAGCATCGAACTGTGAAGCCTGTTAACGAGGAGGCAAGCCGATGACAACAATTGCCGAAATGACCCTGGATGAATTGAAACAGCTTATTGTCGATCTCATGGAAGAGCGACGCATTAGCTACCTGTTCGGTGATTTGGATATGGTGGAAACTGATTTGGCGTTTGAAGACGAACCAGACGAGCGCAGCCTTGAAGAAGTGTTTGCGTCGATTGAACACAACCGTTGGACGCCACCCGTCGGTTCACCGAGTCCCACCGAAATGCTGCGTCAAGACAGGGACGAACACTAATGCGCTATCTGGTGGATGCCAGTGTGGTTGCTGAATTTCTCATCACCGGGCCATATACCCACATTCCGCACTTTTGCGTAATTTTTCGTGCTTTTTACGCGAGACCCTGAAGAGCCAAGTTGTCTTACCTGGCTGATGCCATCGGTGCTGCGGTTGATCCACGAATGAGCAGACGTGGCTGCAAAACAGGCAGCGCTTCAGTGCCAGCCACAGCGCCAGCTTCGAGCTGGGCGAGCAAAGCGTCGACGGCCAGCCGCCCCATTTCTTCGATGTCGAATATGATCGTCGTCAATGCTGGCTGCATAAACGCGCCAAAACGGATGTTATCGCAGCCGATGACGGATAAATCATCTGGCAAGCTGAGGCCCAGGTCATACGCTGCGCGTATCACGCCGATTGCATTCATATCATTATGAGCAAATACAGCAGTCGGGCGATCATCCATCCCCAGAAGATGCCTTCCGGCCTGAACGCCATCTTCAGGATGTTCGCCCACCTGGGTAATCAGCGCCTCGTCCAACGGTAGGCCCGCTTCTGCAAGCGCAACGCAATAGCCCCGATAGCGGTTTTTATGGTGCGCGTTCACGGTGTGACGTGCGACGTGGGCAATTCGGCGGTGACCAAGCTCAATCAGGTGGCGCGTGGCGATGTACCCTATCTGGACTTCATCAGCCAGGATGCTGGGGAAGATTTCGCTGCCGTAATCAAGCAGAATCACCGGCGGATCAATGCCGCGCAGCGTTTCAAGCATCTCATTCGTTGGTTCTATGTCCCCTGTTGGCATCAGCATGATGCCTGCCACCTGATTGAGTACGAGTTGATCCAGGTAGCGCTGCGTCCGGCTTTGGCTACCGCCGGAGTTGCATAACATCACAGCATAGCCTACAGCGTCAAAGGCGCTCTCGACGACACGTGCGACCTGCCCATAAAACGGATTCGCTGTATCCGGCACAACCAGCCCGATAATCCTCGTCTGTTGCTTGCGCAGGCTGCTGGCCAGCGCGTTGGGGCGATACCCTAGCTCCTCGATGGCCTGTTGCACCCGCTGACGTGTTGCGTCGGATACAGAACGTGGCCCGTTGTTGACCACATAGGACACCGTTGATTCCGAAACGCCAGCCTGACGAGCAACCTGCTTGCGCGTGACCTTCATGTGTCTGATCCGTTGTTTTGAAATTTAAAAGGACCTTAATTGGCATTTTACTGTATGTATCGACACGTGTCGATATACTCTGCACTGACGCAAAATTCTGGATCCAAATTTGCCGCAAGAACCGTCTACAGCGTCTGTAGGCATCAATCACACATTGAGTGTTATCCACAAGAAAGGCTAAGCTGAATGAATAAACTGAATCGCCTTGTGCTGCTGCTGGCCCTCTGCACCGTTCTGCTCGTCGTCGGAGTGACGGCAGTTGTGGCGCAGGAAGCAAGCACTGATGTCGCCTGTGAAGCATACAACGAAGCGCCCGAATTGGCCGAGCGTGTCGCGGCGGGTGAACTGCCCCCGGTTGCGGAGCGCCTGCCTGTTAATCCTCGCGTCGTTGAACCCGCCGAAGAGATCGGCCAGTATGGTGGTCAGATGTTTGACCGTTATGATGGTGGCCGCCTCGCTGAGTTCCGTCAATTCGGCTACGAGGGCCTGGTACGCTGGAGCGTGGACGGTAGCGAAGTCATCCCGAACATTGCCGAAGGCTGGGAGATCAGCGCAGATGGCACGACTTACACCTTCTTCCTGCGCGAAGGCATGAAGTGGTCCGACGGTGAACCTTTCACTGCCGACGACATCGTGTTCTGGTGGGAACAAGTCGAGACCAACGCGAACATCAACCCCGGTGGCCCCTACTGGTATTATGTGGTGGATGGCGAGCCGATGACCGTCACCAAGATCGACGATTACACCGTCCAGTTCCAATTCGCACAGCCCTACGGCCTGTTCCTGCAAAACCTATCGGCATCCTATGGTGTGCGCGTGACGCAGTTCCCAGAGCACTACGTGAGCCAGTTCAGCATGGAACTCAACCCTGAAGGCGTGGCCGAGATGATGGCCGAAGCCGGTGCCGAAGAATATGGCCCCTGGTGGATCAGCCGCGTGGGTAGCTATGGCCAGGATTCCGAATACAACGATCCGAACCGCCCCTCCTTGCAGCCCTGGGTTCCGACGGAACCGATCCGCGGCAGAGAGCGCTTCAGCTTCGTGCGCAACCCGTACTACTTCAAGATCGACCCGGCCTGCAACCAGCTTCCGTATATTGACGAGCGCGTATTCAGCCTCATCACCGACCCCGAAGTTGCGCTGCTAGCGACCATCGAAGGCCGTGACAGCCTCTCCAACCGTGAGGTCAGCCAACCGCCGAACCGTGCCGTTTACTTCGATAACATGGAATCCGGCAACTATCGCTTTGTGGATGTCATCAACAGCGACTTTAACGCCATGCTGTTGCACCTCAAGCTGACGCACCCGGATGAGGCTATTGCCAGCGTGCTGCAAGACATCAACTTCCGTATCGGTCTGTCGCAAGCAATGGACCGCCAGACGGTGATTGATACGGTCTACATTGGCCAGGGCATCCCGCATCAGCAGGCCCCGCGCCCCGAATCGCCCTTCTACGACGAGCGCCTCGCCACGCAATACACCGAATATGACGTGGACGCCGCCAACGCCGCGCTGGACCAGGTGCTGCCGGAAAAGGACGCCGAGGGCTTCCGCTTGCTGCCGAACGGCGAGCGCTTCACCTTTAACGTCGTCGTTAACCAGGGCTTCCGTCCCGATTGGGTTGACGTGATGCAGCTTGTCGAGCGCGACTGGGAAGCCGTCGGCATCGACACCAACCCGGTTGTCGTCAGTGATGACATCTGGCGCGTGCGTGCCCGCGACAACGACATCCACGCTTATGTGTGGGCAGGCGAAAATGGCACCGGCCTGCTGCCACTGGTAGCCGCAGGTGGTTACATCCCAGAAGCAGCCTCAGGTTGGAGCGCATGGAACACTATGCGTAACAACCCGGATGCCGAAACGTCTGATGAACCCGTTGAGCCGCCAGCAGGCATCCAGCGACAATATGAGATCGTTGAGGAACTGCGCCAGGCCACCTCGCTGGAAGCGCAGACCGAGCTGATGAACGAAATGCTGGAACTGGCCGCCGATCAGTTCTTCACGATTGGCCTCAGCCTGCCGATGGGCGATTACCGCGTCGCCGCCAACTACTTGCGTAACGTGCCAGAACCGCTGATCGCTGGTTGGCTGTACCCTGGCCCGGCTCCGGCCAACTTTGAAACCTTCTACGTTGATCCGAGCCTTCAGCAGTAACTAAGGCATCCATACGATGCTATTGGGGTGCAGCAGACGTTGCACCCCGTAACTTTCTTACGTTTACGTAGCAGAGAAGGTCTTGCCTCATGGCCCAGTATGTGATTAAACGCTTCCTCTACATGATCCCCACCGTCATTGCCATTTCTATTGTGTCGTTCGTCATCATCAACCTGCCACCTGGGGATTTCGTCGACCGCATGGTGACGGAAAGGCGGCAAAGCGGCGAGATCATCACGGCTGAGGAAGAGGCAGGTCTACGCCAAATCTACGGCCTGGATAAGCCGCTACCAGCGCAGTACCTCGATTGGGTCAGTGGCATCGTCCTCAGGGGCGAGTTTGGCTACTCCTTCCGCTGGAACCAGCCGGTAGAGGACCTCATCTGGCAACGTCTGTCGCTGACGTTTTTGCTGTCGTTTACGACCTTGTTGTTTATTTGGGTGGTCGCCATCCCCATCGGCATCTATTCAGCGATCAGGCAATACTCTATCGGGGATTACGTGGTGACGTTTATCGGTTTTATCGGCCTCGCCACCCCAAACTTTCTGATTGCGCTGGTGTTGCTATACGTCTCTTTTCGCTACTTCGGTCAGAGCGTCGGCGGTCTGTTCTCGCCGGAATATATCGACGCACCCTGGAGCATCGACAAGGTGCTGGATTTACTCAGCCACCTCTGGATTCCGATGGTCGTGCTTGGGACGGCGGGCACAGCGGGGTTGGTCCGCACGTTACGCGCAAATTTGCTGGACGAATTGCGCCGCCCCTACGTGGTCACTGCACGCAGCAAAGGCTTGCCGGAATGGTGGCTGCACATCAAATACCCGCTGCGTCATGCGCTCAATCCCTTCGTCAGCAGCCTTAGCGATGTCTTTGTGGCGCTGGTTTCCGGCGAGACGATTGTGGCGATTGTGCTCAGTTTGCAGACGACCGGCCCCTTGCTGCTGGATGCACTGCGCACGCAGGATATGTTCCTGGCAGGTAGCTTCATCTTGATGCTGAGCCTGTTGGCGGTGTTTGGCACACTCGTTTCTGATCTACTGTTAGCGTGGCTTGACCCACGCATTCGCTTCAAGTAGAGGGTATCTTTCATGGCAGGATCACAACTCCCTTTGAATACGCCGACCTCTGGCTTGATGTCGGCTGAAACAAGCGATAAGCGTGCGGTTGGGGCCAGCCAATGGCGGCTCATCTGGTGGAAATTCCGCAAGCACCGCCTGGCGATGCTCGGCGGTATTGTCACGGTTAGCATCTATCTGATTGCCATCTTCGCGGATTTTTTCGCGCCGTTCCCACCGGATCGCTTCTCTGCGAATCATACCTATGCGCCACCACAGACGCTGCACCTGTTTGACGAAGGTCGTTTGGCCCCCTACGTCAACGGTTACACCGTCGAAATTGATTACAACGCCGGGCGGCGTAACTTCGTGATTGACCCAACGGTGAAGCATCGCGTGCAACTCTTTGTGGAAGGCGAGCCATATAAGCTGCTGGGCTTATTCGAAACCAACATCCGCTTAATCGGCCCTGTTGACCAGAGCGCCCCCATGTACCTGCTGGGGGCAGACCGCCTGGGGCAGGATGTATTCAGCCGCACGATCTACGGTACACGGGTCTCGATGACAATCGGCCTGATCGGTGTGACACTGAGCCTGTTTTTCGGCATCTTGCTCGGTGGCATCTCAGGCTATTTCGGCGGCTGGGTCGACAACCTCATCCAACGCCTGATCGAATTTTTGCAATCGCTGCCGTCTATCCCCCTATGGATCGGCCTGGCGGCGGCGATCCCGGTGAGCGTGCCGCCGTTGCAGGTTTACTTCCTGATTACGATCATCCTGTCCGTGATCGGCTGGACGGGGCTGGCCCGTGTGGTGCGCGGCAAATTCTATGCACTCAAAACCGAGGATTTCGTCAAGGCGGCGCGGCTGGATGGCTGTAGCACCTTGCGTATCATCCTGCGCCACATGGTGCCCTCGTTTATGAGCCACATCATCGCGGTCGTCACACTAGCCATCCCCGGTATGATTATCGCCGAGACCTCGCTCAGCTTCCTCGGCATCGGCCTGCGCCCGCCGGTGGTGAGTTGGGGCGTATTGCTCCAGGAAGCGCAAAATATCCGTTCAATTTCAACTGCGCCCTGGCTGTTCGCGCCCGGTGTCGCCGTTGTCATTGCGGTGCTAGCGCTGAACTTCCTGGGTGATGGCTTGCGTGATGCGGCTGACCCCTATGCCTAACGGACCGATGCGCCTAGCTGACCAAGCGGGATACCTAAAGGAAGCATACATGCACGATAATGTCATCGAGATCAAAGACCTGCAAACACACTTCTTTACGGATGAGGGCGTCGTCAAGGCGGTGGATGGCGTCAATCTGAACATCCCACGTGGCAAGACGCTGTGTGTTGTCGGTGAATCCGGCTGCGGCAAATCCGTCACGGCACGCTCGATCTTACAAGTGGTGGACCGCCCAGGGCGCATCGTCGGCGGTCAGGTCCTGTTCCAGCCGGAGCCGGGCACAAGCATCGACCTGACGGCGCTCTCCCCACGTAGTCGCGACATCCGCGCTATCCGGGGCAAGGACATCACCATGATCTTTCAGGAGCCGATGTCGTCGCTATCGCCGTTGTACACCATCGGCAACCAGATCATGGAAGGGATTCTCTGGCATCTGCCCGTCTCCAGGCAGGAAGCACGCCAGATGAGCATTGAGGCGCTGCGCAAGGTCGGCATCCCACGACCAGATGAGCGAATCGACAGCTACACCTTTGAACTCTCTGGCGGGATGCGCCAGCGTGCCATGATTGCGATGGCGCTGGTGTGCGAGCCGAAGCTGCTGATCGCTGATGAGCCGACAACGGCCCTCGATGTGACGACGCAGGCCAACATCCTCGACCTGATCCGCGATTTGCAAGGGGCGATGGGCATGTCGGTCATGTTCATCACGCACGACCTGGGTGTGGTGGCCGAAATCGCCGACGAGGTGGCTGTGATGTACCTGGGGACCGTCGTCGAACGCGGCGCGGTTGATGAGGTCTTCGCCAGCCCTAAACACCCATACACACAGGCGTTGCTGCGCTCGATACCGAAGCTCTCGTTGCGCCAGAAGGCACGCCTGGATGCCATTCGCGGTATTGTACCGCATCCGCTGAACCGTCCGGGGGGCTGCCCGTTTCACACACGCTGCGACTTCGCCGTGCCTGGGCTGTGCGATAGCGAGGTGCCAGCAGCCGTCAAGCTGGACGATGGCCGCGAAGTCCGCTGCCTGATCTACCGTGAGGATCAGCCCATCCCGCTAGCAGACATCGCCCTGGCTCGCCCTGCCGCCCTGACCGAAGCGCAAGACGGGCACGCCGTTTCGGAACGGGCGCTGCTAGAGGTCAACGACCTGAAGATGCACTTCCCGATTACGTCGGGCTTCTTTAACCGCGTCGTCGGGCACGTCAAAGCGGTGGATGGCGTGTCCTTCGACATCTACGAGGGCGAGACGCTGGGCCTTGTCGGGGAATCGGGCTGCGGCAAGACGACGCTTGGCCATACGATCATGCGGCTGTACGACCCGACGGCGGGCACCGTCCGCTATGGCGGGCACGACGGCGATGGGATAGACTTGGCGACGTTAGGGCCACGTGAACTTAAACGCTTTCATCGCAAAATACGCATGGTCTTTCAAGACCCGCACGCCTCGCTCAACCCGCGCCTGCCCGTGCTGGAAATCGTCGGCGAGGCGTTGAAGGTGAACGGCATCGCCAGCGGCAAGGATTTAGAAAAGCAAGTGCAGTCCTTGCTAGAGCGTGTGGGCCTGCGACCAGAGTACATCCGACGCTACCCGCACGCCTTCAGTGGTGGCGAACGCCAGCGTATCGGCATCGCACGCGCTCTGGCGCCAGAACCAAGCCTGGTGGTGGCGGATGAGCCGGTATCGGCGCTGGATGTCTCGGTGCAGGCGCAAATCCTCAACTTGCTGAAAGACCTTCAGGCAGAATACGGCCTGACCTACCTGTTCATCGCACACGACCTCAGTGTGGTCGCCCACATCAGTGATCGGGTCGCGGTGATGTACGTCGGCAAGATCGTAGAGCTTGCCAGCACCGATGAGTTGTTCAATCACCCGCAGCATCCTTATACCGAGGCCCTGCTGTCCTCCGTGCTGATCCCGGACCCACAGGCACGGCACAGTAACCGCATTCGTTTGGAGGGTGAAGTCGCGGACCCGGCCAACCCACCGACAGGTTGTGCCTTTCACCCGCGTTGTCGCTATGCACAGGATCGCTGCCAAACCGAGACGCCCGCGCTGCGCCAGACCCGTAGCGGCCACATAGTCGCCTGCCACTTCGCAGAAGAGCTGGACCTGACAGGCGTCACCATCCAGCATGAGACAGATTTACCTTGAGCAAACGACTGACTACAAGGCTGCATAAATACATAAATACATAAATACATAACTACATAAATACAAAGGGAAGAATGATGACCGAAACCGTTGACACACAACTCAAGTTCAGTGGCTCACTGACCAAGCAGGACGCCAAGACCTATCATCCGCACACCTTTGACGTGCCAGAGGGCGTGACCAATATCCACATTGATTTCAGCTTCACGCCCCTGTATGCCAGTGGGCGCATTCATCGCAACCAGATCAATTTCTCGCTCAATGACCCTGA
>DAOTTW010000043.1:0-18441 GCA_034437615.1 Anaerolineae bacterium
ATACACGATAAGCTGTGCCATTGCATTTTTATCACATTTTTGGGGTGTATTTCATTTTAGGGGCATGTACCAGGCGACCACGTTGGGTCGCCCTTACAACGGTTCGCGTAGAGACAGGCCTTCACAGCCCTGCGAACGATACCCTGTAGGGACGCCATGCTCGGCGTCCGGCGTGGCATAGCCACATGGATGCTGTATTTATGCCGTGCTCTACTAGTACTCGGTCCATATGGATTTGAGGATACTATCGTAAGGACACCCTTTTGGGTGTCCGCCGGACGCGCAGAAGCGCATCCCTACATCATTCAAAATCAGGTTGACTGAGCACTAGGCACGCAGCAGATCAGCGATGGCTTCGCGCTCGCTCAGTAGCTCATCCTGAGAGGCTTTCGCGTTCTCTTTTGCATAGTCGCTCAGGTCCAGCCCTTGAACAATCTCCCAGTTGCCGTTGCCATCGGCGCGTAGCGGGAAGCTGTAGATCAAACCCGCTTCGATGCCGTAGGGGTTCCCATCGGATGTCACGCCCGCGCTGAACCAATCGCCTTCTGGCGTCGGCGTAAGCAGCGAACGGATGGTATCCAGGGCGGCATTTGCAGCGCTCGCAGCAGAGCTTTTGCCGCGTGCGTCGATGATCGCCTTGCCGCGACCACGCACCGTCTTCAGGAAGTCGCCTTCCAGCCATGCTCGGTCATTGATGGCGGCCTCGGCGGGCTGACCATCAATCAACGCTTGCTCAAAATTCGGGAACTGCGTGGCGCTGTGATTGCCCCAAACAGCCATGCGCGTCACGTCGGAGACCAGCTTGCCAGATTTGCCTGCAAGCTGCGATTTGGCACGGTTTTCATCCAGGCGTGTCATCGCAAACCAGCGGTCAGCGGGCACGTCCGGCGCGTTGGCTTTAGCGACCAGCGCATTAGAATTGCAGGGGTTCGCAACGACGACTGTACGCACATCGTCGGCGGCTTTATCGTTGATGGCCTTGCCCGTATCCACAAAGATCGGGCCATTGGCGGCAATCAGGTCGGCACGCTGCATGTCGGCGGTGCGCGGGCGGCCACCGACCAGAATCGCCCAGTTTACCCCGTCCATCGCTACCTGTGGGTCATCGGTGGCAACGATGTCATGCAGCAGCACTTGTGCGCTGTCGTTGAGTTCCATCACAACGCCTTCTAACGCCTGCATTGCCTGCGGAATTTCGAGAATTTGTAGGATAACAGGCTGGTCCAGGCCAAAAATCTCGCCGTTTCCGATGCGGAACAATAAGCTGTACGCAATCTGGCCAGCACCACCGGTCACTGCAACACGTATTGGACTTTTCACGCGAACGATCTCCCTCTTATTTTGTCTTGTCTTGGTTTGGTTTGGTCGATGCTCGGACATGCGATGGCACGTCCGAACACAGTGCTGTTGCTAGGCTTTCGGGCCACCAGAGCGGATCTCACTGCTGGCTCGTCCCTCAAACTGCTTGAAGTTATCGCGGAACATGGCGGCCAGGGAGCGGGCTTTCTCATCGTAGGCGTTGGGGTCGCTCCAGGTGCCACGCGGTAACAGCACTTCGTCGGGCACTTGTGGCACGGTCTTGGGCACCATCAGGCCGAAGAACGGTTCTTCTTCATATTCGACCTCATCCAGTTCGCCATCCAGCGCAGCGTTAATCATCCGGCGTGTGTAGCGCAATTTCATACGGGTGCCGACGCCGAAGGGGCCACCCGTCCAGCCTGTATTCACCAACCAGACCGATGCACCACTGGCGCGAACTTTTTCTTCCAGCATTTCGGCGTAAACGGTCGGGTGTAGCGGCATGAAGGGCGCACCGAAGCAAGCGCTGAAGGTCGCTTGCGGTTCCGTAACGCCGCGCTCAGTACCTGCGACCTTCGCCGTATAGCCACTGATGAAGTGATACATCGCTTGTTCCGGCGACAGCTTGCTGATAGGCGGTAGCACACCGAAGGCGTCTGCGGTCAGGAAGATTACGTCCTTCGGGATGTTGCCCAGGCCCGTCGTCGTGGCGTTCGGGATGTGGAACAACGGGTAGGATACGCGGGTGTTCTTCGTGTAACGGTCGTCGTCAAAATCCGGTGAACGATCCTCGCGCAAGGGCACGTTTTCCAGGATGCTGCCGAATTTGCTAGTCGTGGCGTAGATTTCCGGCTCACCTTCCGCGCTGAGGTTGATCGTCTTGGCGTAGCAACCACCTTCAAAGTTGAAGATGCCGTTGTCCGTCCAGCCGTGCTCATCATCACCGATCAGGGTACGAGAGGCGTCCGCGCTCAGAGTCGTCTTGCCCGTACCGCTCAGGCCGAAGTAAACCGCTGTGTTGCCCTTGCTGTCCATATTCGCGGAGCAGTGCATCGGCAGAGCGCCCTTTTCCGGCAGCAGGTAATTCATAACCGAGAACAGGCCCTTCTTGACCTCACCGGAGTACATGGAGCCAACGATGATAATCAGGCGCTTTTCGATGTTAGCACCGATGAATGTACCTGTGCGCGTGCCGTCTACGTCCGGCTTGGCGATCAAGCTCGGTGCAGCCAACACAGTGAATTCTGGTCTGTGCCGTTCAAGCTCTTCCTGCGTCGGGCGCACGAACATATTCCATGAGAATAACCCATGATAGGCCACTTCGCTGATAACGCGAATCGGCATCCGGTAACGCTTATCCCAACCGACAAAGCCATCTTGCACGAAGAGGTCTGTGGAGTGGCTCAGGTGATCCAGCACTTTTTGGTGCATGTGATCGAAAAGTTCCGGCGTGCAGGGCTGATTGATGTCGCCCCACCAGATTTTCTCCTGGGATGGGGATTGCTGAGCGAAGTATTTGTCTTTCGGGCTGCGGCCTGTGTATTGGCCGGTCAGCACGCGCACAACGCCATCGCTGGTCAGTTCACCCTCACCCTTGCGGATAACATACTCGTATAATTCTGCCGGGTTCAGGTTCCAATGTACGTGGACCTTCTTCACGTCCTTCGGACGCAAGCCAACTTCTTCTAGACCAACTGCACCATGAACGTTCGGTTTTGCATACATATATTGCTCCTGCCTCTCCCCATCATTGGGTATAGTGAATTTACGTTTCCTAACCTACCTCTATGGTATAAGCTCAGGGTCAGATGTGTAATTGACATCCGTATTTTCCTTTTGTGACAGATGTCACAAACTCATTACCATATGTATCATTTTACGATCTAAATGCCCGTTGTCCACGTTAGGCCCCGTAATTTAGCCCCACATGCGCAGATTGTGCCGGGTCGTGTCAGTCTGGCAGATGAGGCCGCGCAGCGAATCCAACCAAACGCCAATCGGACGTAGCATCATCGCGTTCCAACGTCGTCACCGATGTATTGTGCACGTGCCCCAATTGCGCCGCCTCTGTCGGGAATAGCGTCAGTAGCAGGCGCTTGATGCTGCCCCCATGCGACACCAGCATGATCGTTTCCCCCTGTGCGGATTGCAGCAAACGTTGCCACGTCTGCAACATGCGTTGCTGATGCTGCGTGCGCGATTCACCCCCAGGCACGACAAAGGCCGGGTCGTCACCGAGGTAAGCTGCACCCACATCGGGGTACTGCTGGATAATCTCCTCGCGGGTCAGCCCCTCAAAAATACCTAGCGCGATTTCCCGCAAGCCGACCTCTTTGATCGCCTGCATTCCCTGTGTCGTGGCTATCGCCTGCGCCGTATCCCATGCACGGCGTAAATCGCTGCTATAGATCGCATCCAGCGGCGTATCAGCCAGATGTTGCGCCAGCGCTTGTGCCTGTGCGCGTCCGGTCTCGTTCAGCAGTGTATCCCGCATCCCCTGCCAGCGCCCCTGACGGTTGTAATCCGTTTCACCATGCCGCACCAGCAGCACCCGTTTAATTGCCATAAGCTCTCATCGCCCTCTCGTTGACCTCCCGTTAACTGTCTTGCTTGACGCGCCGCAGACTTGGCGGCACAATAACACCCTGAAAGTTCAAGTTTAGCAACATCAGGGGGTTATACCAGTGACAACACCAGAGGACAAGCAACCGAACCCACAGATCATCAGTGGGCTAGCGATGACAGGCGGCGCAGGCATCACACTGGCTATGCTGGCGCTTAGCATCGGCGTCATTGATCCGACTGCTGATAGTCGCGTCATCGGCTTAGCTGTGCTGGCTGGCGTGCTGGCGCTCACCAGCGCAATTGTGGCGTGGTTCTTCGTCGTGCAGCCACACAAGCATTTCGATGACATCAACGTGCCACAGTACACGGGCCATCATCACAACGCCGAGCACAGCGACGACCACTAAACCAACATCAGGCGTTAATGGTTACCTTGATTGTAGGGGCACCCTTCTGGGTGTCCGCCGGACGCGCAAAAGCGCGTCCCTACAAATAAAACGTCAAACGAGGACGGCTGCCCACTCATGCCCAACATCCCCCAACGTAAACCCATTGGCGACACATTCAGCGGTCTCATCTTGCAAGCAGGCGACGATTATCTGCTGGCAGCAGCAGCACAGGCCGACGCAGCCATTGCCCATCGCGGTGAATTCATCGTGCGCTACGGCATCGGCTACCTGGACCGCCCACTGAGTATCGTGCCTGCTCTCGTCGTCGTAGATTACGGTGACGCCTTCGTGGGCCAGGCAATGTGGGATTTTCTGCTCAAGCGCAGCAACCTCTACCCACGTGCTGATGTCATCGGCTATCAGAGTGATGGCAAGGACGAAATGACCGTGCTGAAAAAGCTGGACATCATGCGCCCGTTTGATGTGCTAATCTACAGCAATAGCGAAGCCACAGCGCCACTGCTACGCGCAAAAGGTTTTATTGGCGACGAAGCAGACTACCAGCAACTACCCGACCGTTTGCGGCAGTATCTAGGCCGCTACGAGAACATCGCCACATGGCAGGCAAATTACCGTGAACGACCCTGATAACACCGATAATACGCTGGACGACGTTTTTAGCGATGATTGGCCCGAACACCACCGCTCCGGCGTTGTCGCGGTCATCGGGCGGCCCAACGTGGGCAAGTCCACCCTGATTAACGCCATTCTGGATCAGAAGATCGCCATCGCTACGCCAAAACCACAGACCACACGCCGCCAACAACTCGGCATCTACACGCAGGCCGATGGCCAAATCCTGTTTGTGGATACACCCGGCATCCACCGCCCACACAATAAGCTCGGTGAATACATGGCGACGATGGCCGAGAATGCACTGCGCGATGCCGATGTCAACCTGTGGATTCTGGACGCTAGCGAAGCCCCCACGAACGCAGATCGCTTCATCGCGCAGACCTTGCAGGAAAAAGCCGCGAAAATACCCCTGGCCGTCGTCCTGAACAAGCTGGATTTGATCCCAGGAGCAAACACCGACCTGACAGAGCACGAAAGCCTGATCGCACACGATGCCGTTTTCCGCGTTAGCGCCAAAGCAGGCCGCAATATCGCTGATCTGGTGGCCTATGTGCTGCAAAAATTACCAGAGGGGCCGCGCTATTACCCCGTTGAGCAGGTCAGCGACCAGACTATGCGCTTCATCGCCGCCGAAATCATCCGCGAACAGATTATTTTGCACACAGACAAGGAAATCCCATACGCAGTCGGCGTGCTGATTGACGATTACAAAGAAAACCGGGGCGATAAGGGCCGCACAGACATCTACGCGACAATCTACGTCGAGCGCGATTCACAGAAGGGCATCATCATCGGCAAGCGCGGCCAAATGATAAAGACCGTCGGCAGTGACGCCCGTCAAGCGCTGGAAACCATGCTAAGCACGCCCGTACATCTGGAATTACACGTGAAAGTGCTCAAAAACTGGCGCACTGATGAGCGCCTTATGCGGCGCTTCGGCTATCGGATGCCCAAAGCAGAAGACACCGACTGAGCACATCACGCACAGCCCAGCACTGCAAAGTCGCGTACAATAGCTGTGGTTCGCATACACATATATCAGGGAGCATTGCTGCGTGAAACGCATCATCGGGGTAATAACACTTATCGGGGCGACGTTGGGCCTACTGCTGAGCCTATCGGGGCTAATCTGGGGTTACGGTTTCATCGCACGCACCTACGACGATTGGGATGTCAGCCTGCAAGCCAGCATCACCAGTATGGAGAATATCAGCGCAACAGTGCAGCAAACCGATACCATCCTGGAAGAGACGGTTTTAGGTTTGATGCAAATTAATCAGGCGCTGGGTAAACTGGGCAAAACCTTCGATACAACCGGGCCAATCATCGAAACGTTCCAGCAGATCGCCGTAAACGATGTGCCGGATAGCTTAGACATCGCCCTGACGGGCCTGGGTAGCGCTGTAGGCGTGCTGCGTACCGTTGATAATACCTTGCAGGCACTTTCCGAGATCGAAATTGACCTGCCAGGGCCGCTACCTGTGGTGCGCTTCGGCATCCCATACAGCCCGGAAACACCGCTTTACGAACCGTTCGAGACCGTCAGCAGCAATCTCAGCAATGTCAGCACAGGCTTACGCAGCATCAACGTGCCCCTGGGCGAAACCCGCGACAGTGTGGCCACCATCAGCAAGGACCTGGGCCTGATCTCCGAGCGCATTGATACCATCACGGGTAATCTGGATAGCGTCCGGCCCAGCCTGATCGAATTTGACGAGTCGGTGCAGCGCTTGATTGAACGCCTGCAACGCACACAGGGCAATATCCCACGCAACGAGGGCTGGACCGACCTGATTTTCACGGCGCTGCTGCTGTGGTTAGCATTATCGCAAATCGGCGTGCTGTACTATGGCTACACGCTGCTGCAAAGGCCCGACAAGCAAATAAGCGGCGCATAGCACAAGCATAGGTGCTGTATCCATTTCGGTTGATTTTTGGTAACTACTTCGACAATGTCATGTTAATCAGACGTTCGGTTTTGTCACACAAAATCAATGCAAACCACAGTTCGTGCGATCTGTTATGCACCGTAGGGGCTTGATGCATCAAGCGCAACTACTCAGCTCTCACCCCTCTCCCTTCATGCCCAGACACAGACGCAGATGGGGGGGATTGAGGGGGTTTACAGGGGTAGGTATTTCGGCGGACGTGCCATTGCACGTCCCTACACAACCGCTGTGAACCGTAGGGACACCCTTCTGGGTGTCCGCAAACCGTGTCAATTATTTTGTTGGGATGGCCTAACACAGGCGTCACCACCTGCGCTATATTTAGTGGCCGAGCGCCAAACCGTTACGGCGCGGGTCCGCAGCCCCGTAAACCATGCCATCATCACCGACGAGCACCGCCTGCAACGACCCTGTATTGCCCTCATTCACGCCGAAGCCGCGTGCTTCCAGGCCAGCACGCAGCGCAGGTGTCAGCACATCCGAGTCGATATTGACGCTGCCATTACGCGCTACCACGCGCCCGACGTTGACGGCCTCTTGCAATTCCATGCCGAAGTCGATCACGTGCAGCAGCACATTCAGGTTATAACCGATGATGCGGCTACCACCAGGCGAGCCGAGCGCCATGAACGGCTCACCATCCCGCAGCACCAACGTGGGAGCCATGCTGCTGCGCGGGCGCTTGCCGCCGACGGTCTCGGCATCGTCACCCAGGGCAGTGCGACGTTCAGCACGTTCGCCGCTTGGCGCGTTGGCGATGGGGTTGCCATCGGCGTCGGTGGGGGTGCCGCTGAAGTCGGTCAGTTCGTTGTTCAGCAGGAAGCCACGCCCCGGCACGACCATCGCAGAGCCGAACAGCAATTCAATCGTTGATGTGATCGACACCAGGTTGCGCTCGCCATCCACAACGGAGAAGTGCGTGGTGCTGACGCTCTCGGTATCCGTATGTGCCGCAACGCTGTAAGGCCAATCCAGCGCTGCTGCGTCGTCGTCTTCCTCAGGCACATAGGCGAAGGGGTCACCGACATCGACAGGCGTGGAGACCGCGCTAAAGGGCGGGTTCAGCATCAGTTGGCGACGCTCACGGGCATATGCCTTGCTGGTCAAGCCTGCAACCGGCACATCGACAAAATCGGCGTCGGCCATGTATGCGTTACGATCCGCAAAGGCCAGGTTTTGCGCGTTGGCCAGCGTGCTGACGTATTCCAGTGAGCCAAAGCCCATACTGCCCAGGTCGAAGCCTTCCAGCAGGTTCAACATCAGCATCATGCTGGTACCGCCACTGGTCGGCATGTTCATGCCGTAAACATCGTAGCCACGATAGCTGGTCGTGACGGGTTCACGCAGCACAGCACGATAGCCCTCTAAATCTTCAATGCTCATGACGCCGGGGTTAAAGGGCGCATTCTGGACCGCATCAACGATGTCCTCGCCGATTTCACCACCATAAAAGACCTCAATGCCTTCGTCTGCGATCAGTTGCAGCGTGTCGGCCAGATCAGGGTTCGTGATGACGGAGCCAGCAGGCAGCGGTTCACCGTCGTCACCGAAGTAAATTTCCATCGTAGCGGGGAAGTTGCGGATGCGGTCTGTATTGAAGCCACCCAACGCGCTCTCAGCGAAGTAATCGTCAATCACAAAGCCATCGCGGGCCAGTTCAATCGCAGGTGCGAGCGCTTCGGCTAATGTCAGGGTGCCGTATTCATCCAGTGCGCGGGCAATGGCTGCCAGCGTGCCGGGAACGCCGACTGGATTGCCGCCCGTCACACGTTCGCCGAAGGGCGTCGGGTTGCCTTCATCGTCCAGGAAAATATCCGGCGTATAGGCTGAGGGGGCTTCTTCGCGGCCATCAATGGCGATCACCTCGCCGGATTCGGCGTCATAGATCAGCATGAAAAGGCCGCCCCCGATACCGCTTGCATACGGCTCCGTGACGTTCAGCACGAATTGCACGACGGCGGCAGCATCGACGGCGTTACCACCCTGGCGCAGCGTCTCCACGCCCGCCAGCGTCGCGTAACGGTTTGATGTCGAGACCATGCCATTTTCGGCAGCAGTAGCACCCGTACCACCCGTCTGCGCAAGGCTGATGGTCGGCAACAGGGCCAGAACGAGAAAAGTTAAAAAGACTATGCGTAGCTTCATGAAAAACATCTCCTAGTTCAAAAAACCAGACGAGAGTTTAACGTGTTACTCGCAAACAGCCTAGTGACGTTAAAGGTTTGCTCAGATGATCGTGACACTGTGCATAGCAGCAGAGCGTCTTATGCCTCGTTGCCGTTGGCGTCCCCGTTGATCGGCGGCACGAATTCGCTGATGTTGTGCTTGACGGCATAGGCGGCGGCTTCGGCGCGGTTGGCGGCACCGATTTTGCTCAGCACGCTGCTGACGTAATTGCGCACGGTGCCTTCACCGAGATACAGTGAAACGGCAATCTGCCGATTGGTCATGCCCTCTGCCACACGCGCCAACACCACCATCTCTTGCGGTGTCAGTTCGGAGAAAGCAGCGGCGTGTTGTGCCTGGTTCGCCTTGCGCACTTCTGCAAAGACGCTGGCGGTCATGGCGGGGTCTAACATGCCCTCGCCCCGGCTGACACGTTCGACGGCCTGCACCAGTTCGTTATCCCCGATGCGCTTGAGCACATAGCCCGATGCCCCGGCCTGAATCGCGGACATCAATAGCTCATCTTCAGCGTATGACGTGAGGATAATGACCTTGCACCCCGGCACCGCTTCCGTGATCTTACGACAGGCTTCGATACCGGAAATGCCCGGCATTCGGATGTCCAACACAGCAACGTCGGGTTGATGCGCTTGCGCTTGCTTTACAGCTTCCTCACCACTGGCCGCCTCGACCACGACGCGCAGATGGCTCTGACGTTCGAGCAGAGCACGTAAGCCGGCGCGGACAACAGAATGGTCATCAGCAATGAGGATGCGGACGGTACGGGTCATAACGTTTTCTTTCATTGTCGATTAGTATTCCGTGTGCACCAGATTTTTGATACCATGTCACTATAGTGAGGTTATACCTACTTAAACAGTGAAGATTGTCACGGGATTACTATGAACGATGTACTGAGTCGGTTGAAAGAAATTGCCAATGCTGTGATGTTCGCTGCTGAAGCGCACGACCTGGAACTGGTGCTGGAGCGCATTGCCCATTCTGCCCGTGAGCTGGCCCAGACCCGTTATGCTGCGCTTGGTGTGCCGGATGGCAAGCACGAAATTGGCGATGGCAACGGCCTGCGCTTCTTCAAAACGTCTGGTATGACGCGGGATGAAATCGCCCTGCTCGATCATCTGCCAAAAGGTCATGGTTTGATCGGCGCACCAATGCGCGAGCGGCGCAGCACCCGCCTGGATTGCATACAGGACGATCCGCGCTCGGTGGGTTTTCCGGCTCATCATCCACATATGAAGTCCCTGCTTGGCGTGCCGATTCAGACGGGCGGCCAGCTTTTCGGCGTGCTCTACCTGTGTGATAAAATCGACGGTACGCCCTTCAACCACGACGATCAACTGCTGATCGAGACATTGGCCGGCTATGCGGGTGTTGCCATTGCAGGCGCAGAGCTAAACCAGCAGCAGAACAGAATGCACCTGCTGGAAGAACGCCAACGCATCGGCATGGAATTGCACGATGGCATCATTCAATCGCTATATGGCATCGGTATGCAGGTCGAATTGCTGCGTAGTGATGACATGGTGCCAGCCAACGAGCTATCGCCCGTGATTGACAGCCTCAACGATGTGATCGAGGACATCCGCCGCTACATCATGGACCTGCGCCAGCGTGGTAGCAGCAAAATGAGTATGCGTGATTACATTCAGCACATTGCAGAGCGGCTGAATATGACGAACCACATCCTGCTTGAGGTGCACGCCCCGGACGAAGAACCGCCTTTTTCGCCTGCGGTCTTCGAGTCGGTCTGCTTGATCCTGAACGAAGCCTTGAGCAACGCGGTACGCCACGCCGACGCCAGCCGCATTGATGTCGAAGTCCAGCAGGGCAACGGCCATGTGAAGATCGCGGTGGTAGATAACGGGCGCGGCTTCGATACCAGCGCAGTACGTGACCATTCTGGCTTAGGCTTGCGCAACATGCGCCAGCGTGCCCGCTTGTATGGTGGCACCGTAGACATCGAAACCGCCCCCTACCAGGGTACGCGCTTAATCATCGACATGCCGACACATAAGTATTAAGCTAGGGTGCGTATCAGCACGCGCCAGCCAACACATGAATGCATTTGCCATGACAAACAGCCAGAAGCACAACGACACACCACAGGCCGCATCAGACGATGCGCCGCAGCAAACAGCGCAACCCCGTCAGCGTCCAACTGTGCTGTTTACTACGGGTGTCTTGCTGCTGGCTTTCACAATAGCGTTGATAGCCGTGTTGATTATTGCGGCTGGTGCAAGCGAGCGCATCAACGCCACCCAAACAGCACAACCCGCGATCACACAGACGATCAGCCCGCCGAGCTAATAAGCAGCGACAGCGCCAGCGTACCTGAACAGTCACGCGCCCCAGACGCCAACAATGGCGTCCCTACGGCCCGCAACGGCTGTGTAGGGACGCGGCTTGCTGCGTCCGCCGAAATACTACAGCACATCCAGCGCATCCAGATCGACATACCAGCCCTTCTGCACGCGAAAACCGCGCAGCAGCGTCAGTGGGTCATGGCTGCGGATCAGGATTTGCCAGCGAAAGACGCGATCAATCTTGCGCAAAAAGCACGGTGCCGGACCAATCAACCCGGTATCGGTCAGCTTGTGCCTGTCTATCAGGTGCACTAGCTCACGTTTGGCGCTTTCGGCCTGACGCTGTGCCTCAACCGGGCTGCTGGATTGAATGAGGATACGCGCTAGCTTACGAAACGGCGGGTATCCCAGTTCGCGCCGTGCTATGATTTCCTGCGCGTAAAAGCCCGTGTAATCGTGCTCGGCGGCGTAGCGGATGCTATCGTGTTCGGGCTGATACGTCTGCAAGATGACCTGACCGCCCAGGATGCCGCGTCCGGCGCGCCCCGCCACCTGCGTCAAAAGCTGAAAAGCACGCTCACCAGCGCGAAAATCCGGCAAGAATAGGCCAGGGTCCGCGCTGACCACGCCCACCAGCGTCACGAGTGGCAAATCTAAGCCCTTTGCCACCATCTGCGTGCCGATCATCACATCGGCGTCGTGGTCGATGAATTGCTGCAAGATTTCCTCGTGCGATGTGGCTTTGCTGGCCGTGTCTGCATCCCACCGCACCGAACGCACACCAGGAAATTCGGCCTTCAGCGCTTTTTCGACGTGCTGTGTGCCTGCGCCGAAGAATTTCACGCGCTGCGACTGGCATTCCGGGCAGGTACGCGGCGTCGGCATCTCATAATTGCAGTGGTGGCAGCGCAGATGCTCGCCCTGACTATGGTGCGTCAGCGGTGTATCACAACGCGGGCACGCAAACACATAGCCACAATCCCGACAGAAAACGTAGGTGGCCTGCCCGCGCCGATTCAAGAATAAAATAGCCTGTTCCTCGCGCTCTAGCACCGTCGTCAGGGCATCGCGCAGGCTGCGGCTGAAGATGCTGCGGTTATCCGCCTTTAACTCGTCGCGCATATCCACGATTTCTACTGGGGGTAAGCTGATGCTGAGCGCGTCCTGTGCATCAGGCTGATAAACTGGCTCTACACCGAGCCGTTTGGCCTGCTCTTGCACGCGCTGACGATGGCCCATGATGCGGCTTGGCATGTGCAGATAGGTCAGTTCGCCCTTGTCGGCACGGTAGCGCGTGCTCACGTCCGGCGTGGCGCTACCCAGGATCAGCGCCGCGTCGTTGAGCGCGACGATTCGTTCCGCAACCGCCCGCGCATGATAATACGGCGGGTTGAAGGGCGGCTGATGCTTATAGCTGTGGTCGTGCTCCTCGTCCATCACGATCAGGCCAATATCCGGCAGCGGCGTAAAGATCGCGGAGCGCGTGCCGACGATGATAGGGATTTCGCCGTTGCGGGCGCGTTGCCAGGTGTCATAGCGTTCGCCTACCGATAGGCTGCCGTGCACCACCGCCACCTGGCCGGGGAAGCGTTGCGCCACACGCCGGATCGTCTGTGGCGTCAGCGCGATTTCCGGCACGAGCAAGATGGCTTGGCGGCCCTGCGCCAGTGTTTCGGCAATCGCCCGCAGGTAGATTTCGGTTTTGCCGCTACCCGTCACGCCATGTAGCAGGAATTTAGCCCCCCGCCCGGCTTCCTTGATTGCATCCCACACGCGCTGCTGTTCTGGCGTCAGCGGCGGGGCCACATTCGGCACATAATCGCGGTCAGCCAGCGTATCGCGGTACGAAATGCGCTCGGATTGCGCCAGCAAGCCTTTATCCACCAGCCGCTTAATATCCTGTGAGGTGGCGTTGGTGGCGGCGTTCAGGTCGGCGGCGTCAATCTCACTGCTGGCCTGCTGCGCGATGTGGTGCAGGATGCGACGTTGCTTGTGTGCTTGCTTAGAGAGGTCCGCTAGCAACGCATCCAGCGTTGCCGGGTCAAACAGGCGTTGCAGCGTCTTGACTGTTTTCGGGCGGGCTGTCGGTTGCGTCAGGTGCGCTTCACGCCACACAATGCCCTCATCGGCTAGCTTGGCGATGGCTGAACGGGCTTTCGTGGCACCGAAGCGTTTTTCCAGTTGCTTTGCGCTCAGTGGGCCGCCGTTTTCCCATAGCGCGTCGATGATGTCCTTCGGCGTGCCCGGTCTGCGCTGCACATCAGGCTGTAACAGGTGAACGGTCTGCACGCTCTGCCCGGTCAGGCCGGGGGGCAGCATCAGCCACAAGGCCGCGCCCGGCGATGTCAGATACACAGCGCTCATCCATAGCCCAAGCTGAAGGTGCTGCGGCGTCATTACCGGGTCGGGGTCCAGTAAATCCAGCACGGGTTTCGTCTCGCGGATGGGCGTTTCATCCATCAGGGTCAGCACGATGGCGGGTTGCATGGCTGTGCCGAAGCTCACCCGCACCAGATGCCCTGGTTGGATGCGCCCAAGTAGGTCGTCGGGGATATGATAGTGATAGGTCTTGTAAACCGTCGTATTGACGGCCACATCGACATAAGGCATGGTCTATCGCTTTGTTTTTTACGGGACAAGATGCCGTGTATTGTAGTTCATGCCGCCACGACGCGAACATATGCTTTTCTCTAACCTTCGGCTGTGACGCCCATCAGGGCGTTGTTCAGGCGTATGGTCTGCCGTAGCTATTGCGTACAGCGGCGGCGCGCTTTGGCGTCTAACATATAATGTAAGTCGTCAAACTGCACAGCCTGGGGTATAGAATGCCTCTAAACAACCAAAATACTCAGAAAGGTATTTCCCATGAAACGCCTGACAATCGCTTTACTCACCCTGCTGCTAGCGGGGCTAATCGTCGGCGCACAGGACGTTATCACACCCATCGAAGCACCGAACCCCAACGCCGCCGTAAAAATCACGTTCCCGCCGCCTGTCTACGTGCTCAGTGGCCCGGTACAGATTCGCGGCTCGGCTGCATCGGGTAATCTGGCCAATTACTTCCTAGAGTTCCGGCCACTAGAGCCAGGGCGCACGGCGTCAGAGAGCGACGAACGCCTGAACCCCTGGTTCCCGGCGACGTTGCCCTCAAGCAATATCGTGCAGGATGGCGTGCTCGGTGTCTGGAATACGGCCACCGCGCCGGATGGCCTGTATGAACTGCGCCTGACGGTGAACATCACCGGGGCCAGTGCGCAACGCTTCCGCGTCAGCCCCTTGCGCGTCGAGAACAACCCGCCGGATTTCGTCATTCCGTCGAATCCGTCGCGGCCCGGTTTGATCGCAACGCCGACACAACTGCCCGGTGGCCCGATTGCGCGACCCACACAGCAGGCCGCAGCACCCGGCGGCTTTGACCCCAACCCGCGTGTAACGGCGCAGGTGGATTCCAACGTGCGGCGCGGTGATAGCACGGCTTATGAGCGCGTCGGGGCGCTGCTAGAAGGCGAAACCGCGCCCATCATTGGCGTCAGCAGCGCGGGGTCTGGCTGGTACTACATCGAGCTAGATAACGGGCGTCGCGGCTTCATCGCATCCAGCATCGTGCGTGCCGATGGCGACCTGAGCCGCCTACGCCGCATCAACCCGCCGCCATTGCCCACGCCCACCTTCACGCCGACACCTGCCGCAGTCGCTGACCTGCTGATTGATGGCTTCAGCATCAGCCCGGCGCAGCCTGTGTGTAACGAGCAATTCACCGTATCCATGAACGTCACAAATGCAGGCAACGGGCCATCCGGCCAGAGCGCAACGCTACGCCTGGTGGACATCCACGTGGCGACAGGCACCCAAACCCTGATCGGCACGGGTACTGTGCCCTCCCTGCAACCGGGCGAAAACTGGGTCGTGCAGCTTAGTGGTATCGTCGGCATCTACTTCAGCGAGAACCACCGCCTGACCGCGACAGTGGATGCGGGTGGTGCTGTGATCGAGACGAACGAAGGCAACAATACCTTCTCGCGCACTTATGTGCTGGATGCGGGTGGCTGCTAGTTACTGTTTGCGGACACAACAAGCCGTGTCCCTGCGAACGATGCCCCGTAGCATGATGCCCTGTAGGGACACCCTACGGGGTGTCCGAGGCGGTGCAAACCGCCACGAAATACGGTCAAACGGTAACTGCTCAGCCAACCCTCCCCCGAACTATCCCAGACACAGATGCAGAGGGGCTTTTTGCAGCCTGCCTCCCCCTCTCCTAGCCGCGTAGCGGCGGTCGGGAGAGGGGGATTGAGGGGGTGAGGGCCAACTTGCAGGCAAGACATGCCTGCCTGAGTAGCTACGCCTAAACCTTGTTATACACGCCAATCGTCACGCCACTGATAGCACTCGCCGCATCCGACGCCAAAAAAGCGAGCGTATCTGCGATGTGCTCCGCTGTGACCCACTTGCTAAAATCTGCATTCGGCATGGCGTTGCGGTTCGGTTCGGTGTCCACCACGCTAGGGCTGACGCCATTCACGCGGATGTCATGGTCAAGCAATTCCTGGCCCATCGTCTGAATAATGCGTTCGGCGGCGGCTTTGCTGGCAGCATAGGCCGCCCCGTTTTTAAATGCACCCTGGCTCGGACGCGCAATTATCGCGCTAATCGTGCCTTTTGTGCCTTTGTCCACCATGTACTTTGCCACATGGCCACACATCACCCACGTCAGGCGTGCGTTCAGATACATCATCTTCTCGAAAACGTCGATCCCGGCTTCGTGCACCGGCTGCCCCATCGCGAAGCCGCCTGCAATGTGTGCCAGGTGGTCGATGCGCCCGAATTTGGCGTCGATCTGCTGGATGGCGGCCTGCACCTGCTCTGGTTGGCCGATGTCCGTCGGGATGCCGAGATACGCGCCCAACGCAGCGCCCATATCGTTTACAAGACCGTCGATGGAGTCCTGATGCAGATCGACAAAGACCAGCTTTGCCCCCTCTGCGGCGAATTTCTGCACGACGCCGCGCCCGATGTTACCTGCTGCGCCTGTAATCACGACGACCTGACCTGCGAATGTGCCTTGTTCGGCCATGTGTGTTGCCTCCTGAGTGTGCAGTTTTCATCTGCTGTTGGGTTTCATTACAGCGCACAGGGATGATTGCGATTTAATGCAGGCATGAACGCTCTATAAGATTGTAGACAGGACTCTGTGCCATATGCCCTATCCGCCCTGCGACCTGCCCGTTAAAATAACGCCGCTTTTCGTATCGACACCCAGGAGCCTATCTATGGCAACAAGCAAACTGATTACACTGGCGGACCCCCGTTCTGCCGCCGCCGAAGCCTTCCGCAGCTTGCGCACAAACTTGATCTTTAGCGGCGTCGAAAGCGGCCTACAGACGTTACTCGTCACGTCAGCCGCCACAGGCGAGGGCAAAAGCCTTGCGCTGGCAAATCTGGCCGTGACCTTCGCGCAGGCTGGCCAGAAAACCGTTCTGGTCGATGCCGATATGCGCCGACCACAGCAACATGACATCTGGGGCCTGCAAAATCGCGGATTGACCGCCATGATGCTCGAAGATGCCGCGTTAGCGACCCCGCCCTTGCTCGATAGTGGCGTCGATAACCTGAAGATTCTGCCAGCGGGCGACGATGCGCCGAACCCCGCTGATCTGCTCAGTAGCAAGCGCATGAACGAGATTATCGGCGTGCTGAAGGCGCGTGCGAATTATGTGCTGTTTGACGGCCCGCCTGTGTTGGCTGCGACGGATGCGGCGTTGCTCGCTAGTAAGCTGGATGGCGTGCTGCTGATCGTGCGCTCTGGCCGTTCACGTCGCGATAACGTCATCCAGGCACGCGAAGCGCTAGAGCAGGTGCAGGCGCGTATCGTCGGCGCGGTGCTGACGAATGCACCACGCGAAAACCACAGCGGATACTAAGCATCATGCAGGCTTTAGCGCGTTTCCTACGCGCCATCCCACAATCAAACCAGCCAGCGCAACGCTTAGATGTGCTGGCCGCAGCGCTAAGCATGGAGGCCGCGCACCTCTACGGCATCGCGCAGATGTTGCGGCTATTCGGCATCGTCACGCTGACACCAGATAAAGATGCAATAGATACAGCAGATATAAACGCCGTGCAGATTCAGGCCAGTTCACAGGCCGCGAAATATACGCTGAATAGCCTTGCGGCTTATGCTGACGATGGGCAGCAGATCGTCACGGATTGGCAGACACGCGGCTTGCAGGATGACCTGCTGGCGAACGGAGCCAGCTTTCTAGGCCAATTGGACGCGCAGCGCCTGCGCCTATCCGACGACCCCCAACCCAGCCGTGTGCAGGCGGTTGCACAGGTCATCATCAAGCGCACGAACCCCCAAACGGGCCAGCCGGAGTTGCTTTTCCAGTGGGATGAAGCCGCAAGCCAATATCAGTTGATTGGGGGCCGCAAAAGCGACGATGACCCCGACATGCTGACCACCATCCAGCGCGAAATCAGCGAAGAATTGCCGGGTAATAGCCTGCAATACGGCACAGATTACGACCTGAAGCCGCTGCTTCACGATCAACCGACAGCACCAACCGTTTCGCGCACGTTCGGCGCACTCACGCAGTATCGCTTCACGCTGTACCTGATGACCGCTTTGCGGCAAGCGCCCGTTTTGAGCGCAGATGATCGTTGGATTCAGCTACAGGATGCGCAAACAGGCCAGATGCCACAGCCAGCTACAGGGTCTATGTGGCGCGTTGCCTTTGAAGAAATCGTTGACATGTTACGGGCGGCAGGCATCGCAGCAGATAATCTGCCCGATAGCCTTTAAGTTGCACCCGCACGCCGGACGCGCTATGCTCAATAGGAGCTAGAGCAACGACTCAGCCCAGTCTGTGTGTGTCGCCATTGGCTAAAGCCAGCGGCTTCCGCAAGGCCAACCCCCTCGCAAGAGGCTATTGCACGCTGCATACAGCCTGCTTTAGCAGGCTTGTCCTTACCGGAGCCGGACGTTTTAACGTCTGGCGACTGAGAATGGGACACGTACCTGAGTAGTTACGTTGGTTCATATCTGGGTTGGGGTGTCCATACGGTTCACAATGTGTGCGTGGGGACGGCGACGTTTAACCGTCCTCTAACGTGCTG
>DAOTTW010000044.1:0-14317 GCA_034437615.1 Anaerolineae bacterium
GCGTCTACTTGTAACAGGCGGCCACCCCGATAGCGTCGATTCGTATGGAAGTCGTACCAATCGCCACGCGGCAGGTAGAGCGTCCGGCGCAATGTGTGCAGATTGAGAATCGGCGCGACCAGCACATGATCGCCAACCATATAGCAATCGTCAATGTCACGCAGGCCGGGGTTGTCTAGCTCCGCTGTGAATAGCGGCTTGATGATGGGCGTACCGTGATAGCTACATTCTGCAAACGCTGTATACAGGTATGGCAGCAGGCGATAGCGCAGGTTAACCGTGTCGCGTAAGATGGCTTCGATCTCATCGCCAAAGGCGTAGGGTTCTTGTCGGATGCTGCCATAGGCGCTGTGATTGCGATAAAACGGCATCAGCACACAGGCTTGCATCCAGCGCACGAGCAATTCAGGGGTTGCATCGCCCTGAAAGCCGCCTAAATCCGGCCCAGTGAAGCTCTGGCCAGAAAGCGCCATATTTAGCATCAGGCTGACACTGGTACGCAGTGCATCCCACGTGCTTTCGATGTCGCCCGTCCATGACGAGGCGTAGCGCTGTGCGCCTGCCCACCCCGCTCGGATAAACGTAAAGGGGCGGCGCTCAGGGTAAGCCGCTTGCAGCGCTTCACGTGTAGCGCGGCCCATCAGCGTGCCGTAGGGGTTGTGCGCTTCGGTGTGCTCTGCGCCGCCTTCGCGCCCTTCAAAATTGTGCTGCACGTAATCCGGTGGACGTCTGAGCGGATCAAAATATACCGGTTCGTTCATATCCAACCATAAGCCATCCGCGCCGATAGCCGTTAGCGTCTGGCATTGCTCGCCCCACCATGCCCGCGCTTGCGGGTCCGTGAAATCGGGGTGATGCGTCAGGCCGGGCCAGACGACGCCTGTTGCGGGTTTGCCATCGGGGAAGGCCATGAAAACGTTGCGCTCAATGCCGCTATCGTAGGTCGCATAGCCGGGGTCCACCTTCACGCCAGGGTCCAGAATTGGCACGATTTTCAGGTCCATCGCGTGTATTTGCTGTATCATGCCTGCCGGGTCAGGGAAGCGCTCATGATCCCAGGTAAAGACGCGGTAATCATCCATGTAGTGAATATCCAGATAGATCGCATCGCATGGGATGTTGCGCTGCCGCAATTCGTTGGCGACTTGCAGCACTTCGGCCTGTGTCTCATAGCTGTAGCGGCACTGATGATAGCCTAGCGTCCACAAGGGCGGTAGCGGCATCCGTCCGGTGAGTTCCGTATAGCGTGAAAGCAGCGTCTCTACGGTATCCGCCGCAAAGACGTAGTAGCAGATGTCGCCGCCTTCACTCTCGAAGATCAGCGAGGCTGGCTCGGTTGCGCCGATGTCGATGATGCCACGAAATGTGTTATCCCACAGCACGCCATAAGCCCCGTAGTTATGCACACTGACGAGAAAAGGCACAGTATAGTTGATGGGGTCCATGCCGCGCTCGTAAGCACCGGCGTCGGTGTTCCACAGGCCCAGCTTACGACCACGCAAATTCAGGTTGAAGGCGCGTTCGCCTGTGCCGTAAACCGCTTCATGTTGGTCCTCAGATAGCTGGAGGTGCAAACGCACGGCGTCGCTATCGCCTGTGCGCCAACTTGCGCCTGTGTATTCTTCGTAGATGGACCACGAATCGCGTGTATCGACGGAGAGGCCGAAATTATCGTGCGTGATGGTGTAAATGTGTGTTGATGTCTCGACGTAGAGTGCGGTGGGCGCTTCTTTATCTTCGCTGATGTCTAGTGCGACGGGTTCGTAATCTGTTTTGGCGATGCTGTACGAAAAGCGCTCCGCAAAGCCGGATTTTGCAGGGCTTACGCGCACTTGCACGACATCGGAGCGCAGCCAGATAAGCTGTACATCGGCGTGGGTGCAGCGCAGCAATAGGCCGCTTGTAATTTGCTCGTAGCTTTCGACGCTGCCGGGGTTTTGCCACTCGCCGGGGTTAGCGGGGGCAGGCTTTTTGTGCTTTGCATCGTAGGCGGCCAATACTTCGGCGTTTTTCGCCAATGGTTCGGCGTGAATGTCTACAAAGGGGTTTGTGTTTGGGTCAGATGGTGCAGGTTTGTGTGTTGTCATGTGCTTTCCGTCTCTGAAGTCTTGGTCTATTGTGAAGTCTTGGTCTATCGTGAAAGTAATTAAAGGGACGTGCTGAAGCCTGGTGTCTACGCTGGGCTTGCGCGTGCGCAAACGGCCGCCATATTTGCGCCATCAGGCATTAAGGGAAGCTCTCGCGGACCCACTGCATCGGGTTCACTGGCACGCCATGTACCCACGCCTCCCAGTGTAGATGCGGGCCAGTGATGCGCCCGCTTGAGCCAGCGCTGCCGATGGTATCGCCTGTGCGCACGGTATCGCCAGGGCTGACAAAGCGGTCGGTCAGGTGCGAATAGGTGGTGTATAGCCCCCAGCCGTGATCTATGATGATGTGATTGCCGCGAATGTTCAGCCGATCCGACAAGACGACCGTGCCACCCGCAGCGGCAAATATCGGCGCACCGATGGGGCTGGCGAAGTCTGCGCCGTTGTGATAGCGATCTACAGGGCCGCCATTGTAGGAACGCCGCGAACCGAATGGGCCGTTCATCGCGGCAGCAGCAGGTAAACTCAGTGGGCCGTTATAGGTGCGTTGCGGCGTCTGGCGTGAGGTGGTGCCTTCCAGCAGGGTCCACTCGTACTGCTCAACGTTGGGATCAAGCAGGGTTGCTAAATCGCCACCGATGGTCAGATTTTGCGTGAAATAGGCCCCCTCAGCGACGCGCACATTAAACGCATACTCGGTGACCCCCACGCCGGACGTAATCGTTAGTTGCAGCGGGTAGACATCGGCTTCGGTGAAGATCGGGATGCCGACCATCGCGCCATATAAGCCTGTTTCTAGCTCATAGAAGTGCAGTTCCTGGCTGATGAAGCTGCCTTTAATTTGGATTGTCTGGGCTGAGCTGTCAATCTGGATGCGAATACCGCCCGTCTCGCCCTCTGTGAAGATCAAGGGCCTGAGTGTGATGCTGGTTAGCGGCTCCGGCAATTCGACGGCGCTTTCTGTGGGTTCACCTGTGCTGGATGTGGGGACTATCAAGCGTTGGCCAGCGTAGATGCGTGTCACATCGTTGAGGCCGTTGGCGCTGGCGATGTCCTGCACGGTTAGCGCGTAGCCTTGCGCGATGCTATAGAGCGTTTCGCCGCGTCGTACCACATGAACGGTTACATTCTGGCTGGCTGTGTTGGCTGCTGCGACCTGTGTCGGTGCCGGAGTATTCGTAGGCGTTGCAGTGGGTGTCGCTGGACTAGCTTCCGTTGGCAATTCAAAGATGACGAGTTCTGGTGTGCTTTCAGGCTGATTTGCTGGTGTTATCGCTGGCTCTGGTGTGACACTTGCTGCTGTTGCTGTGTCGCCTGCTGCTGTTGCTGTGTTGGTTGGAATATCGAGCAACTGACCTGCATAGATCGTATTCGGGTTGGCGATGTCGTTCAGGCGCATCAATGTGGCCATATCTGCGCCGTACAGCCCCGCAATGCGCGAGAGTGTTTCGCCTGGTTGCACGATATGCGTTTGATCGACTTCAGCAGGTGGCGAAGCGGGAACGAGCAAGCGCTGACCGACCAGCAGACTATCGGTATTTGAGATGCCGTTAATCTCGGCCAGTTCGGTATAGGTCATGCTGTACAGTAAGGCGATGCGATACAGGTTTTCGCCGCGTTGCACTACGTGGATGGTCAGGTTTGGGGGGATGTCTCGTTCTGCGATGGGCGTTTGCAGGGCTGTGTTCTGCGCTGTCAGGCTATGCGCCGTTAGCAAAATAAACACAAAGCAAATTGCGGCAGTGGTGCGGCGGATCAAGTGGCTACCTCGTCAAAGTTCAGCGTATCGCCAATTTCGACACGATCCAGAATACCGGGCCGTGCCTCAATGAAATATTTTGCAGGGGCGGCGGGCACATAGGCCAAGCGCCAGGGCTTCGCCAGCTTTTTATCCACAACGACCCTATCAGCATTGACCCAGACGACGCCGATGCGCATGAACATAAACAGCATGTGGATGGCTGAGTTGGCCTTGCTGTCCTTCGCGTTGACGAAGATCAAGCCGGCGTCGTCGGGCAGGTCAAAGACGAATTGCAGCCCCATGAAGCGGCACACGGGGCTAGCACACCATTTGGCACGGGCCAGCACAACAGCTTGCGTGCTGGCCTTACGGATTACGCGGCGTTCACTCATTGCTTAGGCTTCGCTTGCTGGCAACGGGATGCGCAGGATTTGGCCACTGAAGATGAAGTTGAAGTTGGCGATGTTGTTCTCCTGGGCAATTGCACGCACGGTCACACCGTATTCGCCTGCAATCGCATACAGCGTATCACCGGGGCGCACGATGTAGATTTCGGTATCTGTTGGTTCCGGTGTGACGCTTGGTTCTGGCGTTTCGGCTTCGCCGTCGTCTGCGGCGTCTTGTACGGGAATTCGCAGCGGTAGCCCCCAGAAGATGCGGCTGGGGTTAGCGATGCTGTTCCGTTGCGCCAATTCGTTCACAGTCGTATTGAATTGCGAGGCGATGGCCGATAGCGTGTCGCCGGGGCGGATGATGTAGGTGATGGTTCCCGTGTCTGTATCTGCATCTGTGTCGGGTGCTACCTCTGTAGCGGTTGCTGCTGGGGCAGGTGTGGTCGGTGTCAGCGTTGCTGTGGGCACGAGCGCCCCGCTACCGACTGGCACAGGGATCACAAGCGTTTGATCGGGGAAAATTGCACCCGTTGCGCTTAAGTCGTTGGCGATGATGATGGCCTCGGAGGTGCTACCGAACCGGATTGCGAGATCGAATACAGTATCGCCAGGCTGAACGACGTAGGTGATCTGCTCCGATAACTCTGGTGGAATCGTCGGTTGCAGTGTAGCCGTTAACGTTGCTGTCGCTTCTTCGGTGGTTGCTGCTGTTGCGGGTTCGCCCGGCGTGTTGGTCGCTGTTGGTGCCGCAGATGGGGTGTCGGTTGGGGCTGTTGTCGGTTCGCGCCGCCCAATGGGTGTGCTGGTCGGCACTTGCCCAATGGTTATGGGCTGTGTGTCATCGTCTTCTTCTGTATCTGTGCCATCTGCATCGTCTGTTTCATCTGTCACTTCTTCTGTAGGTGTCGGTTCGTCGGTGGCAGTGGATTCAGGCGTGCTGGTTGGTTCGTCGGTAGCGGTTGGTTCGTCAGTGGGTGTTGGCTCGTCGGTGGCCGTCGCCGTTGGCTCTGGTGTGTTGGTCGGCTCATCGGTGGGTGTGGCTGTCGGCTCGTCAGTGGCAGTGGGTTCGTCGGTAGGTGTCGCGGTTGGTTCGTTGGTTGCGGTTGGCTCGTCAGTTGGTTCAACCGCGACACCTGCATCATCTGTGGTCGCTGCTAATGTGGCATCATCCAGATAGACCGCAGAGATAAACACAGGCTCCGCAACTGTCGAGCGCACAAAGACTGTCACTGTATCGGCTTCAGCGCGTGCAATCACCGAATAGGGCCGGAATGCGTCGTATTCAATCAGGGGTGTGCTGTATGCGACGGTATCTGCGAGTGGGTCGGTGCCACCAGTGGGGTCAATGCCGACGCGCAGGGCTACATCACCAGGGTCTTCGCTCACGTCGGGGTCATCACCGAAGGCTGAGGACCAGACGTAGCCGTAAACCTGAAAGCGCAGTTCGGTATCCGGTTCAATGCCGCTGACCTGCTGGTAGAGTCCGGCATCGTGTGTTTCTAGCAAGAACGAGTAATATACCTGAGCGTCTTCACCGCTGCGGATGCGTGGCGCGATGCCAAACGGCTCAGCTTCACTTGCTGGAATATAAAACGGCGGGACCAGTTCGGATTCTGTTGCGCCAACCGGACGCGGTGCATTCCAGGGAACCCAGCCTTCCGCGATAGAGCGCGGCTCTCGCTCTGTCGAGAGTGTTTCAAAGCCTGCTTCAAAGCCGGGGTTTGTGAGCAGGTTGGTTTCTCCCTGGTCCTGTGCCCCGGCAATGCCCAGGGCCAGTAGCAGGACGCTCAGTAGCGTGGTGATGCGTGTGACGCCTGTCGCTTGCATGATGACTCCTATTGGTCGAATCGGTTCAATCGTGCCTATCATTTTAGTTGTATTGCAGGCCCTGGCAAATGCAAGTGTTGTGCCGGGGCAACTTTGCACGGCTGAATTGATAATAGATGAACGCTGTCAGAGATTATACCCTACGCTACAATGCAGGACAAAGTAGCGCGTAATTACCCAGATGTGTATGTCAACGACTGAGATTATCTGATTGTGCAGCTTTCATCTGCTGCAACGCAGGCCATCTTGTCGCAGTATGGATGGCGACGACACCTAGCGGTATTCCGGCGCTTTTATTAGATAGCTAGAACAATTTGGGATTTGGGTTATATCCCAAATTTGGGATAAATTTGGGATAAAGTGCGCTCATTCCAACACTATTTGTTCTATTGCAGCGTGTTTTAGCCACCCCTGCTGGCCAGCGGGTAATCTAAAGCGTGCCCAGTCGCGCTGTGATTCTAGTAAGCGTATCTCTGACACCGGACCCAATTCAAACAGCAGCAGGTAATCATCACCGGGGCCACTCATCGCCTGTGTGTCTTGCAGCACAACAGCAGGGGGCATTTCGGTCAGCACGTAGTATCGTGCACCTGCCAGCCCACCGACTAGAATCAGCGATAGCAACAAGCCAGCGCTCAGGACGCGCAAGGTATCGCGCCATGCTACACGCCAGATCATCAGCGCACCCAATCCACCGATCATTAACCACAGGATTAGCGCCAGCCAGCACAACTCAAGCAGCGTAACCGTTGTATCTGTGCTGTCCGTCAGCAGCAGCAGCGGGTTGGTCTCTTCGCGTATAGGGTCGGTGTGCTCAGCTTGAATTTGCGCGATGGCCGTTTGTACATCTACATCACGCGGGGTGTACAGGGCTGCACGTCGGTAATTCAGCAACGCACGGCCAGGGTCACCTGATACACGATACGCCGTCGCCAGATTGTAGAACAGTGCTCCATTACGTGTGCCCGCATCGACCAGGGCTGTATAGGCTTGGATGGCGGCGTCATAATTGCTGGTTGTGTAGGCTTGTTCCGCCTGTTGAAGGCTATCGGGTCTAGTGGGCGCATCGGACGCCTGCGACGGTGACAGCATGAGCAGCGCAGAGAAGAGCATCGTCAAAACGGATCGAAGGCGCATCATCGGTCATCACTTCCAGTCTGCATCAATACGGCTGAGCAATGTGTAGGCGTCTTTGAGTAATGCTTTTTGGTCATCAGCAGAAACAGGCGCGTAGCGTCCGGCGCTGGCTTGTGAGAGCAGGGCACGCAGCTTTGTCTGTTTGTCATCCGGCAGGCGTTCCAGCACCTTCGCGAAGCTGTCCCGGTTGATGGCTTGGCCAGATTTTTGGCTGAGATAGGTTTGAATGACCTTCGGTATGCGCTCGTGTGCGGCTTTCGCGTCTAAGCCCTGAGCAGCGCGGATGTCTGCTAATGCTTGCTGCAACGCTTTGCTGCGCTGCTGGCGTTTTGGTTGCTTGCTAGTCATGGTTGTTGCCTGTGCGCTGTGTTTGGGACGCACGAACCATGCCAGCACCAGCAGCCCCGGCGAAATGAGCCACAGCAGCCAGAATGTCTCATCCGGTAAAAGCGATTGCTGTGGCGGCTTTACTGCTAGTGGCTTGAGTGGGGGATTTTGTGCGCTTGCTGCTGTATCCATGTCATTGGGGTCGGGGTTGCGGTTGAACCCTTGAAATGGGTCATCGCTGGCCCTGACCTCAATGCTAAGCGGGTTCGCTGTTCGTGTGATGTATTGGCTGCTCTGTGGCTCGAAGAAGCTGAAGTTTAATTCTGATAGCGTGAGTGTGCCTGTTTCGCCGGGGACCAGCGTCCAGCGGAAGGTTTTGCTGCCGAATGTGGCGCTTTCGGTTGTAAATTGTGGCGATTGGCGATAAACACGCCAGCTATCCGGCAAATCCAATTCTGGGGCGAGTGCTTGCTCAAGATTGCCGGAGCCACGCACGATCAAGCGTAAGTCGGTTGCGTCACCAACAGCAATATCATCCTGACTGATTGTGGCTTCGATGTCGAATTGGCCGACTGCGTTGGTGAATGAGTCGGGCGCATTTGCTGGTAAAGGCTGCACATTCAGCGTGAACGTCGGGCCATCCAACGCAATGGCGTCGTCAAATGGCGTTTCTGGTGCGACAATGCGCAGCGCTTCAATGGTTAGCTGCCCGCTACGCAATGGGATGAGCGTCCGACGTTCCAGAATTTCCGTGTAGATGGTGCCGTTGCGTAGTTCTGTGTTCGGGTTATCTGGCGTAAAGATGTCACGCACGTAGAAGCCGTCAAAATCCGGGATGCGGAAATTGCGCAGCGAGAAGCGCTGTATGTCACTTGTCAGCAAGCGCCATGTGTACGTGATAGGCTGGCCGATGTAGGGGGCTGTGTTGTCGATTTCGGCTTCGATGATGTGCGGTGCGCTTGTCGTTTGTGCGCCTGTCACGCTTGCTGTAAACGTCAATGCAAATAACAGCCACAAAGACCAGATGCAAAGTATTTGTCGGCTTCCATGACAGCAGTAGATGATGTTGGGCGGTAGCTTGGTCCGTGTGTGTGTATGGCTTTGCTGCGTCAACGCATCCTCTTGTGGTATACCGTCCTGATGCACCAATCAATATATCATTTAGAATTGTCCAACAAGTCTAAGGGTTTATATCCGTGTATCAAGACAGTATTAAGGTCATGCGCTATGCGGTTTGCCGTGTGTCGATCAGGGCACGCAGCAGGTCCGTTGTGGTGATAATGCCGATCAGTTCCCGTTCTCGCATGACGGGCAAGGCGCTGATGTGCTGGTCGATCATCATTTGTGCGGCCTGTTCCACGCTGTCGTCGGGTTCGATGAAGGTCAGCGTGTTGCTCATGATGCTCTTCACCAGCGTATAGCGCGAAAAACGGGCATCGGCTTCGTCGGTGGCGCTGCCAAGTGGCAGTGAGGCCAGTTTGCTATCGCGGTCACTTAGAATCCCGGCCAAGTCGCCATCGCCTTCTACAACGACCAGATGGCGCACATTGTTTTCGGCCATCAGATCGCGGGCGGTGGCCAGTGTGTCGGTGCGATGAACTTTAATTACGCTGCGGGTCATGTAATCAATGACTTTCATCAGATTTTATGCTCCTTCTTAAACTTCAAATATTTTTGTAATTTGTCTTTGCGCAGGTGGGCAAGTGATACCCTACAATTGTGACGATTACATCTAGCCTATACGCAAAGCCTGTGTGCGGCGCATAACAGAGATCATACAATTACGCGCCGCATGTCATGCGAACGTCCACAACATTTACAGCGTTACAACCTTCTGATCGGTGCCCTTGAGCACGCCTGTTACATGGCGCGTATCCACCAGGATGACGCTGTTCATCTTGACCTCTGCCCAATCGTAGCTGCTGTGGTCTGTCACAATGACGACACAATCCGCACCCGTCAGCAGATTGGTGCTGTAGGGGCTGCATTGCATGGTCTCGCCTTCTTCCAGGCGGATGCTTGGCACATAGGGGTCATGGTATTGCACAAACGCGCCTTTCTTTTGCAGCAGTGCGATGATGTCCAGCGCCGGACTTTCGCGCACATCGTCCACATCGCGCTTATACGCTACGCCAAGCACCACAACATTGCTGCCCTTGACGGCCTTGCCGCTTTCGTTTAGCGCGTCTGCAACCTTTTCGACCACGTAATAGGGCATGGATGTGTTGATCTCGCTGGCTAATTCGATAAAGCGGGCGTTGTAATTGAGCGTCTTGAGCTTCCAGCTTAAGTAGTGGGGGTCAATGGGGATGCAGTGGCCGCCTAAGCCGGGACCCGGGTAAAACGGCATGAAGCCGAACGGTTTTGTACTGGCGGCGTCGATCACTTCCCATACGTCGATGCCGAGGCGATCACAGATGATGGCCATTTCGTTTACCAGCCCGATATTGACCGCACGGAAAGTATTTTCCAGCAGCTTAACCATTTCTGCGCTGGTCGGGTTCGTGACGGGCACGATGGTATCAATCGCCTTTTCGTAGAATGCTTGCGTAATCTCTGTACAGTCAGGGGTAATACCGCCGACGACTTTGGGTGTATTGCGCACCTGATAGCGCTTATTGCCGGGGTCGATGCGCTCTGGCGAGAACGCAATAAACAGGTTATCGCCTACCGTCAGGCCGTTTTGCGTCAGGCGTGGCAGGATAATTTCTTCTGTGGTGCCGGGATAAGTTGTGCTTTCTAGGACGACGAGCATTCCCGGCTGCAAAATGCCTGCGATGGCGTCTACTGCCTGAATGATGTAAGACACATCCGGGTCTTTGGTCTTGGTCAGTGGCGTCGGGACGCAGATACTGATGGCGTCTACGCTGTGCAAGTCGTCATAAGATGTCGTACCGTGCAGATGGCCGGATTGCACCAACGGGGCGAGGCGCTCGGTGGTGACATCCGCGATGTAGCTTTCGCCCCGGTTGAGCGTTTCCATTTTTTGCTCGTCGATGTCTAGCCCCAGCACATGAAAGCCTGCCTCTGCAAATTCAACCGCAAGCGGTAAGCCCACATAACCCATGCCGATGACGGCCAGGGTCGCTGTGCGGGCTTCGATGCGGTCCAGCAGGGTTTGTTTGTAGCTCATGGTCTGCCTTTCGTGATTTCAATTAGAATCCGTACAATTGTTGTTCTACCAATCTTTGCCGGATGTCGGTGTGCCCGGTGTGACCAGCGGGTCCGGCAGGCCGCCAATGCTATCTTGCTCGAATTGCACCGGGTCCAGCACGCGCTTGGCGTCTTCAACCAGTATTGGCCCCTGCATCTCGATCTCGCTTTCGCGTGGGTCATCACCAATTTCACCCGCCTCGGCTAAACCAGTGCGTTCTTCCCCGACTGGGTTCTCCGGTGGCGGTGTGGGTGTCGGCGGTTCGTCCTGGCCACCGGGGTCAGGCGTTGGCGTCATGGATGGGTCTGCCTGTTGATCTTCTGGTTCGGTGCGCATCTCCATCGCAGTTGGCGTCGGTGATATTAAATTCGCGTTGGCCAATTCCAGGTTGAAGCGTGCGGCATCGTTGTTTTCTTCTAATAGCAGCACCTGCCGATAGGCACTGATGGCCTGCGGGAAGAAGTTCTGCTCAAAGTACAGGTTGCCTAGATTATAGTAGGCGTCTGCGATGAGCGTTTCATCCCCGCGATTGACGGCCTGTTGCAACGCTGCAATAGCATTGCTCAGTTGCGCGTCACGGGCGAAGGCTTCTGCGCTGTTGAAATACAGTAGCGGGTTATTCGGGTCCGCGACCTGTGCTGCGGTGTAGGCTTGAACAGCCGCCTGATAATCGCCCTGCGCTGTGTACCAGTTGGCGGCGTTATTGCGTTCTGCCGGGTCTGTGGTGCAGGCGGCCAGCAGCAGCACTATCAACCCCACAATTGCGATACCTGAAAAGCGTCGCATATTTTATTTTGCCTCGCGTCGTGTTTCGGGCAACAGCATATCTACTGAGAGCGCCAGCAACGCCAGCAATACGAACAAGCCGAAACGCTCGGTCGGGCGCGTGACGACCTGCTCCCCTAGTGTACCAGCTTGTGCCTGATTAATATCGTTTAGAATAGAGGGGAACTGTGCGCTCCCTGCTGCATAGGTGCCGTCGGTTGCCTCTGCGATTCGGCTGAGAATATCGGCGTTCAAGCGCGTTTCGACCAGCGTACCTGTCTCATCGACCTTGTAATCTATCACGTTACCCGCGTCGTCATATTCGGGGATAATTTCGCCCTGTTCGGTGCCATAGCCAATCGTATGCACCGTTACGCCCTGATCGTGTGCATCTTGTGCTGCTGCAATCACGCGCCCTTCGTGGTCTTCGCCATCGCTCATGATAATCAGGAAGTTGTCGGCTCCGGTGCGCGGGTCAAAAGCTGGGACTGAGCGCTGGATGGCTTTTTCTAGCGCTGTGCCTTGCTGTGTGATGGCCCCCGTGCTGATGTCATCCAGAAATACGAGCGCCGCATCCATATCATAGGTCAGCGGCATGTAGAGGTATGCTTCGCCCGCAAACAAGATAATACCGACCTCGTTGCCTTCTAGCTCCGCCAGCAAGTCGCGTAAATCCAGCTTAGCGCGTTCCAGACGACTCGGTGACACGTCCCTTGCATTCATGCTGCGGCTGACATCCAGCGCGACGATCACAGCCACCCCTTGCGTTTCGATGCGCTCGGTTTCGATGCCCCAGGTTGGGCGTGCCAGCGCGACAATCACGCCAGCCAGCGCCGCCAACCACATCGCCGCCTTCCAGCGGCGGCGTGCAGGGCTGACCTGAGCCAGCAGCATAGCAATCAGGTCTGGTTCACCGATGCGGCGCAGGGCAGCGCGCCGTGCAGCAGCACGTGCCCACAAGAAAAGCGCCATCAGCGGCACCAACAGCAGCAATAACAGGGCGTTTGTGTTCGCGAAATTCATACACTACCTGCTTTAGGGGATCGTCTGGAAGATTGTATGGCGCAGGATGCGCCCTAGCAAAAGCAAGAGCAAGGCAGCCAGCAAGAAGCCTCCGGCTTGATCTTGCCAGCGCACCAGCGCTACGCGGTCCAGGTCGATGCGCTCAAGTTGGTCGATTTCGTCGTAGATGTCCTGCAAATCCAGCGCATCCAGCGCGTTATAGTAAGCCCCATTGCCGATGCTGGCAATCTGACGCAGCAAATCCTCGTCCAGCGTGTCTGGAAGATTGCGGCCTGTGGTGCCGATGCCGATGGTATAGATGCGGATGCCGAAAGCTTGGGCCGCCTCAGCCGCGAGAATCGGGTCAACGCTGCCCGTGTTGTTTTCGCCATCGGTCAGCAGCACAATCACTTTGCTGGGCGCGTCGCTTTGCCGTAGCATATTCGCAGATGAGGCCAGGCCCAGGCCAATCGCCGTGCGTTCACCTAGACCAAGCGCTGACGCTAGCTGTACTTCGTCCAGGGCGGCCAGCAACACGTCATAATCCAGCGTGGGTGGAGCCTGATAAAATGCCTGTTCCCCAAAGACCACCAGCCCAATGCGGTCAAATTCACGGCCCCGTATAAAATCGCTGATGACACTTTTGGCGGCTTCGAGGCGGGATGGGTCGAAATCCGGTATGTCCATGCTATTAGATATATCCAGCGTCATCACCATGTCGATGCCCTGTCCACGAATAATCTCGCGGGAGGTGCCGGCCTGTGGACGCGCTAATGCAACAAGTAGCAGCACCCAGGCCAATAAGCGCAGCACGTCCGGCAAGCGGCGCAAGCGCACGCGCAAGCCCATCGGCAAGCCACCGAGCAGGCGCGTATCGGAATAGCGCATTACGGGCGGCGCTGCACGTCCTCGCCCGCGCTGCCAGCGCAGCAGCAGTAGCAGGGTCGGTATCAGCAGCAGAAAAGCGTAGGGATGTGCGAAGCGAAGATCAAATTCAGGCATGGGTGACAGGCTCATTCTGGGCTTCGGATTTTTCGGCGTCTTGCAACCAGCGGATCGCGAAGAAAATCAACTGGCCGCTGCTACTTTCGTCGGGCTGGAAGCGTGCAAATTTTACCAGATCAGCCTGTGTGAGTAGCTGGTTCAGGCGGCTGCGCAGTGTGCTACCCAGTAAATCGCGCTCTTGCAGATAGCCGTTGAGTTCAGCGCTGGTCATCTCTGTGGCTGGGATGTTAAAACGCCCCTGCACATAGCGCCGCACCTGATTCGCTACCAGTGGGTAAACCTGCTCCGGTGGCAGGTCTTGCTCGCGTAAATCCTGCAATTCTGCGATGGCCAGGCCTGCCGGCGTGGTGGGGCGCGTCAGTTGCACGGTGCGGACACCACGCCGCAGCAGATACAGTAACAGGCTAAGCACCACCACAATAGCACTGACGATACCCACAGGCACCCAGGGCGAGAGGTACGGCAGATCACGCGGGGCTAGCCAGGGCTGTAGCGTCAGCGAGGGGGCATCAACCAGCACGCTTGGCACATCAAAAAAGGCCGATTCAACCGGGGCGACGATGGGGCTGCTGCCCGATACGCTGAAGCGCACGGTGATCTCTGGCGTAAGGTGCCTGCCTGATTCCCACAGGACCATTTGCAGCGCTTGCGTGTGGATGATGGCATCGTCGGTGACTTCACGCTGACGCTCAGAGGTGCCGAGTACCTGAAACGGTTCGGCGTCTTGCGGGAATTCGGGCCATTCGATGATGGTCACGTTGGGCGGCGTCTCGATGCGAATTTGAACCTGCACCTGCTCCCCGATGAGTGGCTGATCGGTATCCACAACCACAAGTCGTGCGTCAATCAAGCCGACGAGGGCTGCATCAATATCGGG
>DAOTTW010000045.1:0-56870 GCA_034437615.1 Anaerolineae bacterium
GTGAACGACTGCGGTCTGAAAGCGTCCACCTGCGAAATCCGCAGGGGCGTGCCCCACATATCAAATAGTAGCGTGCCCGTTTCATCGCCCACAAAACGCAACCCGAGCGTATTCTCATAGAAGGCGCGTGCTTGCTGAAGGTTATCCACCCCCAAAAATGTTAGATGCTCTCCGTTGACAATACCCACCATATCCTCCGAAGATCTAGCTTGCCCTGATTATACGTTTACTAAACCAATACCTTCGCTGGTAGCACCACACAATAGCGTGGCCGTGCGTTTTTCATAGCGGACGCAGCAAGCCACGTCCCTACATGACCATTGTGGGCCGTAGGGACGCCATGCTTGACGTTCCTACGGTAATATTATATGATGTTATAGCCACGCTAGACGAACTGCGCCGCATTGTAGATGACATCCCCCGGCATCAGTTCGTCCTGGCGCACATCATCCAGCAACAGGCGCATCCAGCCGCGCTCGACGCCGATGGCCAGCACCCGCGTATCAATCTGCATCCCGTCAGCGCGCACGATAACGGCGCGGTTGCCTGCGTGCGCCTTGCCCTCTGCCATCAGGCCGAACACCACCACACGGCCATCGTCCGTCGTCTCGACCTCGCGCACCATAAAACGGAACGGTAGTTCCGGCGGCGCATCATCTGTATCGTCTTCGCTGGTCTGGGCGCTGTTTTGCAGCAACGCGCCGACGATGCGCAGGGTCAGTATGAACAGCAGCGCACCCAGTAGCAGGGCGATAATCGGGTTGATTGCGACAATATCCATTGGGTTTGGTCTCCATCAAAAAAGCACCACCTACTCCGTAACCATAGCAGATATTGGCCCCGCTGTCAGCAGGCAGACGCTCTGTTGATTTGCCCCAGGTTAGAACATGATTGCGATGCGGTACGAACAGGCTTGTGCCTGTGGGGGTGCGTGATAGGATCAGGGTGAAGCGAACACCCATGCGATTGATCGGCACACATTACATACGAGAAAGGCGCATTGATGGACCCAGGCCACACAGATAATCCACCAGAGACCCCGAACGAAAGCCAATCCCACGCCACATCCGAACAGACGGACATCATAGCGCTGCAAGCCGAACGGGATGCCCTGGCGCAAGCGCTGCAAGCTGAACTGGATGCGGCTATGCAGACGGTCCCGGTGCATATCCGGCCCCTGCTGGCGCACCTGCCCCCGGCGGATGCGCTGCGCTACCTGCGCGAGAACAGCACACAGTTTGCGCCACGCCCGGCCCCCTCGTTGGATGCAGGTACGGCAGGCGAACGTACACCCCCGCTAAACCTATCGGCGGCACAGGCGCGTCTGCTGGAGCAGGCTAGGCGCAACGGTTACGCACTGGATTTGCAGAAGATGGCGCGGCGGCAAAGTTAGAGCCATTCAGCGGGTCAGCAGTTCAGCTAGTCAGCAGGTCAGCAGGTCAGCAATAACATACGCATAGAGAAACCAAAACGAATCCAGATGATTTGTGTAGGGACGCCATTCTTGGCGTCCGCCTGCGATCGTGCAGATTTGTTTTCGTTCATCTATCACATTCTGAAACAGCAAAACATTCACAAACATGGGAGATAAACCGTATGGCGTTCCAATGGGCATACAGCCTGGATGGGTCCGACCCCATCTTACAGACGTTCACCGCGAAGGACGGCGAGGTTTTCAGCGCGGGTGAACTGGTGCATCTGGCAAGCGGCGAGGCTGTCGCGGCGACGACGAACCAGAGCACCTATATCGGCATTGCCACCGAGGGCGTGGATAACAGCAACGACGGTCAGACCGTGCGCGTGATTATGAACCCCGGCGCGGTCTATAGCGTGACGGATGGCAACCTGCGTGTGACTGGCGCGACGCTGGATGTGGCGACAGGTGGGCTGGGCGTGGCCGCCAGCAGCAACGCCGATCTGATTGTGGTGCGTGGCAGCAGCGCCAGCGAGCCGACCTACGTCACGTTCAACGGCACGCACTACTTGCAGAATTAATGCCTGCACGACTGTCGATTTCGGATGCACCGAGGCGCGTCCCTACAGGGCAAGAACACGGTTGTAGGGGTTTGGCACGCCAAACCCAGGGCACGGCACGCCGTGCCCCTACGATCATGTAGATTTGTTTTCGTTTATCCACAAGGGCGCAATGCATTGCGCCCCAACATCAGCCTGTCCTATCGGATAGACACGACCGCACAATTACGAACAACACGGAGCAAAAAACCACATGGTACAGACATCCACGAATTTCACACAGCTTAGCGACCTGGACCCGGTGCTGAGCGAGATTTTCTTCCAGCAATACGAAGCGCTGCCCGCCTATCGTGCGCTGATGTTCGGTTTGCGCGAATCCGACAAGGCCAAAGAGACCGACCTGCGCATCGGCAGCCTGGGCGACCCACTGGCCTTTGATGGCACGGTAGTCTATGATAGCGCCGACGCGGATTACAGCATCGAATACACGCACGTCGAATACACACGCGGCTTTCAGGTGGAGCGCAAGCTGCTGGATGATGCGCAGTATAGCGGCATCTTCGATCAAGCGGCGGCGCTGGGCGTGGCCTTTGGGCGTAAACAGGAAAAAGACGCGGCCAGCGTGTTCAACAACGCCTTCGATGTGGCCAGCCCTGGCTATGATGGCTTGCCCCTGTGCAGCGCCAGCCACCCGCGCAGCCAGACCGATAGCACGACGGTCAGCAACACGCGCAGCGATGTGCTGAGCGTGGCAGCGCTGGATGCTGCCATCAACCAACTGATGAGCCTGGGCGATGACCTGGGCGACCCGGTGACCGCCCTGCCGACGATCCTGCTGGTGCCGCAGGCGTTGCGCCGCACCGCGCTGGAACTGACCGAAAGCGCCTTCACACCGGAGGACGACAGCAACGCGATCAACCCGAACACCAACCTGACGACAGTCGTCTGGCCCTACCTGACCAGCAGCACAGCCTGGTTTGTGCTGGATGGCGTGATGGCCAAGCGTGTGCTGAAGTGGTATGACCGCATAGCACCGGAGTTCGCCGCCGAAGATAGCTTCGATACGCTGATCCGCAAATATCGCGGCTATGCGCGTTGGTCGTTCGGCTGGTCGGATTGGCGCTTCGTGGTCGGTTCGACGGGCGCGGGGTCTTAGTATGGCCATCACACGCTATATCGACGCACAAGCTGACCTCAGCGTAAGCACGGGCAGCGCCTACACCGCCGATACGATCATCGGCGGCCTGCTGCGCTTTGACGTGCCATCGGCGGCGGCAGGTGGCCTGATTGCCGGGGCGCTGCTGGTGGATGCGGCCAATCAGCAAGCCGCCTGCACGCTGTATCTGTTCAATGCCGAACCGACCACGCTGGCCGATGGCGCTGAGCCGGATTTCACGACGGCTGATGCGCGTAAGCTGGTGGCCGCGCTGGATTTCAGCAGCTATCAGACCGTGAACGATGGCACGAACAACCGCGCTTATGCCCTGCTGAGCGATGTCAACCGCGTGTTCGGCACGTCCGGCGGCGCACTGTGGGGCTATCTGGTCACATCGGGCACGCCGACCTTCAGCGCTGCGGCTGATCTCTCCGTGCGGCTGACGGTACTATCGGGTTAACATTATGACGTTCACTTTTGACGAGAATCTAGCCACAGATCGCGATTTCGTGCGCTACCACACTGCCGACACCATCGAGGCTGAGGCGCACCTCTCGGATGAACTGATCGACGCGCTGATCCTGACCTATAGCCGTGAACGCGCTGTGATCGAAGGGCTGACGTACATCATCGCACGCCTGTCACAGCCGGATGTGGCCGTTGGTGAGCTACGTGTGGATTATCAGCAGGCGGTGGCGGCCAAACGTGCGCTCTTGCAGGATAAGCGTAAGGCGTTCGGCTTGGCTGGCATCACAGGTAGCGCCATTCAGACGCGGCGCACAGATACATAAACGAAAACATATCATGCGTAGGGGCGCAATACATTGCGTCCAGGGCTTAGCACGCTAAGCTCCTACATCAGATGCTACGAATCCGTTTTCATATCTTCATCTGGGGTAAACGCTATGCTCACACAAACACAGGCGGCGCTGCGGCGCTTCATCACGGCGCGGCTGCTGACCGAACGCTGCACGCTGCTGGCACCCGACACAGCACAACATGCCAGCGGCGGCGCACAACCGACATACAGCCCCGTTAGCACGGACCTACCCTGCCGCGTGCTGCTGGCAGGCAACCGCTATACCGGCAGCGCAACGATCAACGGCGAACGCGCCACCATCGCGGATACGGTGCGGCTGTTGCTGCCGCATGATGCACAGGTCAGCGCGGGGATGCGGGTTCAAATCGGCGCGAGCACCTATGCCATCACAGACATTCAGGACGATCTGACGAGCGCGTTATATGTGCAGGCGTTCGCCTATCGGTTACGAGGCTAAAGCACCATGACGAACGAAACACAGGCTATTTTCACGGCGCTGCACAGCGCCCTGAACGACGCCGACTATCGCAATTATCTGGATGTAGCACCCCCACAGACCGCCTATCCGTATATCGTCTATAGGCTGGTGGCTTTCGGGCACCTGCCCCACCCCACAGCGCCCGAAAGCATTATCGACCTACGCGCCACCTGCATCAGCGACGACCTGAGCGCGGCGCTTGACGGAGCTGATGTGCTGGATGGTCTGCTTGGGGACGCGGGGACGCTGACACTGCCTGCGGCGTGGCTGCTGATTACGAGCACGCTGCGCGAACGGGTGCAGGCCACCGAGCTAGCAGGTGATGCGCTGCCCATCGTGCAGGCGGGCGGCGTGTATCGGCTGAGGCTGACGCAGGCTTAAAAAGCAGCTATGAAAGAGCCGTCATGAACGAACAAACGTTAAACGCACTCGCGGACGCGCTCTTGCAGGCCATCCGCGCACAAACCGCAGACGCAAGCGCCGACGACCCCACACGCCTCGTCATCATCGAGGCCGTACACCTGCACGTTCACACAGCGGACTTCACACAAGAGGCCGACTTCGCGGTGCAATTGACGCAGAAATTGCAGGCGATGGGCTAAACATGCGCGGACAGGCCCATGTGCCTGTCCCTACAGTACACATCGTAGGGGCGACCCAATGTGGTCGCCCGCTGCTACACGCCGAGTATTGGGCGCAATACATTGCGCCCCTACGGTTGCATTTTCATATCCCCTTTATATCTCCATAGCAAATGGGCAGGCAATTCATGCACACACTTACGCAATTCGGGCAGGGCGACGACGCGATCACATTTGACCCGCAGCGACAAATCAACTACGACGACAATTTTGCGCATAACCGCCCCACCTTCGTCACGCGGCCTGCTCTATCCGGCGCGTATGATGCCGATGGCACAGGTGCAGCCCCCACGCAAGCGGGCACCGTCGATTACACGGGCTGGCTGCTGGGCGCACAGGTGGACGCGCTGCGCCAGACCATGCGCGGCGGGGCCACACGGGGCCGTTTGCCGCTGTACAAGCAGGAGAGCGACGGTGCGCTGCGCTGGACGTGGGCACGGGTGCGGCGCATCGACACGCCACAGGCCGCCGACACGCGCCCCGATCAGCGCCAGCAAGTGCGCGTGCTGTTTGCGATGCCGTATCCGCGCTGGTGGGGGCTGGCGGATGCGCTATTTCTGGATTCTGGTGTGACGCTGGACGACGAACCAGCGCTACCCGGTGCGCAGCTTGACCGCGTGAGCGTGCAGGATGGCAGCACCGTCAGCATCCACAACAACGGCAACGCCCCGGCCCCCGCCTTCATCCGCTGGGAAGCCAACAGCAACGGTGACGCCTTCAGTGGGGCGACGCTGCGGCGCTACGCCGCCAATGGCACGCTGGCGCAGGAAGTGCGCTACCTGGGGGCGCTCTCTGGGGGTGATGTGCTGGAAATCGACGCGCTGCGCTACAGCGTGACGCCGGATTTTGCCGGATTTCAGGCGCGTTCAGCGGATTGGCTGAGCATCCCAGCGGGCACACACACGCTGCACGTGGCGGGCAGCCTGCCCGATGGCGCACGCCTGACCGTGCTGATTCTGGATACGCATACCTAGCGTGTCAGCGTGTCAGCGCGTCAGCCAATCCGCTAATAGAAAGGCAAGACGCATTCAGTGGGGGCGCAATGCATTGCGCCCAGGGCGCAGACCCAACGTGGGATGCTACGAATTCATTTTGATTTTGATTTTTTCAAAAGGGAGCAGCCATGAGCACCAACCACCACACGCCCTTTAACGTGGGCGATCTACTGAGTGCGCAGGCACTCAACAGCCGCCTATCGGCTTTGGATAGCGCCATCGCCAGCACGGGCAGCTTCACGGGCCTGCGGGCCTATTCCGACATCAGCAACGACATCGACAGCGGCACGACCAGCGCCTATATCGAATTCGACACGGAAGTCATCGACACACACGGCTTCTTTGATGTGGCCAGCAGCCGCACCACCGTCACCATCCCCGCTGGGCAAGGCGGCTATTACCTGCTGACCTATCTGCTGAACCTGCGTGCCGCCAGTACACCGAGCGATGTCGCCAAGCTGACGGTTGAAATCAGTGGCCAGAGCGCCACACAGCGCAGGTATAACGCGGCCCTGTTCGCCAATGGGCAGTCGTCTGTGGTGGCGCTGCCGCAGTTGGCCCTGCTGAGCGTGGCGGATACGCTGCAACTGAAGCTGGAAAAACCGAGCGCCGATATTCTGTCTGCGATTCAAGCAGAGGTGCTGCTGCTGCGCGTGGGCTAAGGCAATGTGGCGCAGAGACGCCCATTGTAGGGGCGCAGCACGCTGCGCCCCTATGGGGTCGTGACCACAGACGACAAACCGCAATCCGGCGCGAGACCGCCGTTATCCGTGCCGAAGTTGCGGCCCACATGCACCAAGTCCAGCACGTTAATGATGCCATCGGCGTTGATGTCCACCTCATCAAGGATGCCCAGGCCCGGTTGCCCGAAGAGGAACACAATTTCATCGAAGTCGTCCTGGTCGATATTGTAATCGTCGGTTGCATCGCCAGCCAGCAGCGTCGGCGTGCCCGTGATTACGTTGGTGTTGGGCAGGTCGCTCAGGTCGAAGCCTGCGCCAAACGTCTCATAGCAATCCACATGGCCGATACCCTCAATGAAGACCGTCACGGGCGTATCGACCTCATCCTCGCCCGTTTCGGTGATGGCCAGCGTGATGCTATTGGTGCCGGGTGCCGGCGGCGGAGGGAAGCCAGGTGGCAGCAGCGGGCCAGCATCCAGGATATTCGCTTGATCGCTGATAGCGACCAAGAGCGGGCGCAAGAAGCCGCCTTCCATATCGCCATCGGTGCTGACCGTCACGTTAATATCGAGCGTGGCCTCTAGCTCGTCGTCGATCTCGAAGCTGGTATCGGCGCAGGTCGCGCTGATGGGCGTGCCGAATTCGTCGCTGAGGCGCAGCGTGTCACAGGTGATGGTTTGCAGCGGTTCGGGGTCGTATTCGCTGCGGCCTTGCTGGATGAAATCCGTATCGAAGGTGACGAAACCCAGGCCACGCGGCTGATCGGTGCCCGTGTCGGTATCGCCGCGCCGCGTGACCGCATACTGGCCGATGCCCGTGTTGACCTCAATGGCGTTGGTGGCGTCCGTCAGGAAGGCCAAGCCCGTCCAGGGGTTCGTGGGCAGGTTCAGCGTCGCATCCAGCAGGCCGCTTTCATCCAGGCCGATTTGCACGCCAAAGACCTCTGATGGGAAGGTGCCCCGGCAGGCCACAATCGCCGGGAACGTCTGTGGTGTGCCACCTGGGGAAGGCGACTCGTCGCGCTCGACAATTTGGAAGTCGTTGCCGTTGTCGCCCTGCGTATACACGAAGCAATCCGGCAGTGGGTCAGCAAGCGTGGGGCCACTGATGTTAAACAAATAGCCTGCGGTGGGTCCGGCGGCGTCTGGATCTGTGGAACCCGTGAAGCCCGCATATTGCCCGTCGGATTCGCACGCATCCTGAAAACCATAATCGAATGGCTCATCGTCGCTGGGGTTGCCCGGTGTGCCCGCGTCCGCAAGCGGCTCATTGGCGTAGGTGCTGACGATCAGGTGATAGATGCCGGGGCGCGGCGTGAACTGAATGCGCGGCATCAGGCCGAATTGGTTGCGGTAATCGTCATCGTTGCCCGCCACGCAATTACCGTTGTTATCCACCACCGTAAACAGCAAATCCGAGATGCCGTCCGGCTCATAGATGCCCGTGATGCTGATCGGTTGCGGCTGCGTGACGCGGAAGCGGTAAATATCCGTATCGAGTTCGTTGGGCGTGGCTGCACTGCCAAGCGTCGCCCGAAAGACGTTATCGCCATTCACCAGCAGGGGCGTCAGGTTACGCGCATCCGACAACGCTTCGGTGCCGTTTACGGGGTCCGTTCCGGCTGTGAAATTCGTAAAGCTCCTGGGCGTTATAGTCAGGTCGATCTCATAGCCGCCGCCGTAGACCTGCTCGCCAAAGTCGAAGAAATCCTCATAGGGGTCGGTCAGGAAGAATTCTTCGTATTCATCCAACGGGCCAGCGTCCGGGTTGCAGAGGTGCTGCGTCGTCAATTCATCGAAGAAATCACCGTCTGCATCCAGCAGGTAATTGTCATAGCGCACGACCACGAAGCGATAGGTGCCAGCAACCAAGCCGAGATTGATACTGGGGCTGAGCGTCGCGTCGCTGTCATCGTTCCAGCCCAGGCAAACGTTGCTGTCATCCAGCACATACAGCGCCAGATCATCGGCGGCCTTGCGCATCGTAATCGTCACCTGTGCGGGGGCGTCGGCGGCATCCAGCGTGAATTCGTAAGCATCTACATCGAGCGGGCTATCCAGCACACCCGTCAGCGTGTAGGCACCTGCGACTGTCGTACCCAGGTCTTGCAGCGCCGTGTTGATAATGTCGCCAGCGTCGGCGGTCTCGCTGAATTGTGCGCTGGCGGACGACACAGCCAGCAAGAGCAAGCAGAATGAAATCAGAAACCCTATCGGACGTTTTTGCATGATGCATTTCCTAGTAAAAGTATCTGACAGACGATGTAATATGCTTAGTTATAGCACGCTTACGACACGGATGCAAAGCAAAAATCAGCAAAACATAAAAAACCTGTAAAATGCAACCTGATACCCGAATACACGGAGGACCACGCACCATGCTCGAAGCACACATCTACGACCCGACCTACAGCACGCAACTCGGCGACGGGCCACTGCACCCCATCCGCGCCCGCATCCGCCGCCGTTTGGATGGCATCGGCGGTGGCGACCTGACCATCAGCGCAGACGACCCCCGAGCCGCCGACCTGCTGCAAGTGCGCCGCATCGTTGAATTGTGGCGCTACGCCGACCCGGACAGCCCCCGCAGGCGTGTGGGCGCGTTCAGCGTCGAAGCGTTGCGCTTTGCGGACGACACACGCCACCTGGTCGCCAGTGGGCCGGACCTGATGCAGCGCCTTAAGGACAAGATGACGCTGCCGGGCCTGATCTATGACAATCTGCTGGTGCGTGACGTGCTCAAGGATTTAGCGAGCATGGCGGGCTTCACGCTGCAATTCAGCCACAACACCCTGCCCTATCAGCGCATCAGCGTGCGCTTTGATGGCGATAGCCTGCTGCGGGCCATACAAGTGATCTGCGAGACGCAAGGCGTGCACCTGCGGCTGCTGGATGGGCTGCGTATTGAGGTGGGCGCGTTCGGGGATGCTAGCGGCCTGCGTGCGCAGCAGATGACGCACACGCCGCCCGAATTGCCCGCCAATACCCTGCTGCCGGAGCGCGTCGAACTGGTCAGCAGCAGCAGCGATGTGGTCAATTGGCTGCTGCCGCTGGGCGCTGGCGCGGGTGATGCAGCGCTGACGCTGGCGAACAGCACCTACTTTGATGTGCAGACGCTCAACCGCAACGGGCGCACGCATTATTACCTGAAGGACGACGCCAGCATCGCGCAGTATGGCCAGATCGAGCGCCGCCTGAATGTGAAGCGCCTGGCCCCCATCGCCGCGACGGATGACGCCCTGCGTGATGCGGCCAATGCGCTGTATGACGCCGCCAACGCCTATCTTCAGCGCCACAGCAGCCCGCAGGATGTGCTGCGTCTGGCGTTGCGCCCCGCGAACGCTACGTTGCGCCCCGGTGATAGGCTGCACCTGGCCTATAACGGCGTGATCGAGCAGGACGGCAAGCCGCATACCCTGCGCGATTTTACGGGTGATTACTGGCTGCTGACCGCCGACGAAACGTATAGCAATGACGCGCCTGATGGCCGCATCACGCTGGAAATCAGCAACGTGGACCGCTACGCCGCTAACGCCGCCGATATTGTGGTGGGCAAGCTGGATGAAATCGACGTGCAGAATATATTCGTGCAGCCGACGCTCAATCATTTCGCGTGGGGGCCGTATCAGCAAGAGATAGATAGCAGCAACCCGGTCACACTGAAGCTGCGTGTGCGCGACGCCACTATTGCGGTGAACCGGGCGCTGCTGATCGTGCGCACTGTGCCGTTTACGTCCACTGCGCAGGCCGCCAGCAGCACACCCTCATCGCACGAGCACCTGACAATGCGCAGCAACGACGGTACGCCCGCCGGGGGCATGAGCACGCAGCGCTTCACCATCGTGGAGCAAAGCACGGGCTTCCTGTACCACTTCGACGCGCTGAGTGATGTCGGCCCTGGCACGCGCTTCTTCAGTATGCAGCCCTCTGGCACGCACACGCATGACCTGCAATACGGCATCCAGCGCGATAGCAGCTACCCCGGCTTGCTGACGGTTACGGTCAACGGCGACACGGTGGCCACGACCATCGGCAATACGCTCAGCGCACTTGAAGCCGAACTCGATATCACGGATGCCATACGGGACCGCGTCGGGGGCTTCCGCGCTGCGCATGACATCAGCATCACCTGTGGCGCGGGTCAGGGTGTGGTGATCGTGGAATGTTTAATCGAAGATCAGATCGCACAGGTGCGGCTGTGAGCAGCAGCGGGCGACCACATTGGGTCGCCCCTACAACGGTTTGCGCAGGGACAGATCAATGTGCCTGTCCGCGCCTGATGGGACATTCTGCTGCATAACTAAATATTAAAATGATTGATGTTTGACATGCAACGCAGTCTATGATTTAATACGTTTCGCCGTGTTTTTATAACTTGTTTACAAGTCCGGCGCTATTACACGTTGGTGCCTCCCCGGACGCCAAGAATGGCGTCCCTACAGGGGATCGTCCGTAGGGACACGGCTAACCGTGTCCGCAAACTGCCGCAGTATTTGCGCCGACGCGTAATAGTGTAATTGTATTGCGTATAACCTGACAGCTTATTCTAAGGCATACCGTGTCAAAGCCACATATCATGATAATCGACGACGACAGATCAAACACCTATATGCTGAGCATCGCAGTCGAAATGATGGGCTGCGAGCCGTTAATCTATCACAACGGCCATGCGGCCATTAACAGCCTGCGTCACGGCACGCGGCCACAGGCGATCCTGTTAGATTATCACCTGCCGCTGACCCACAGCAATGAGGTACTGGCCACTGTACGAGAGCTAGATCCCACGCACAGCATCCCCGTCATTTACGTCTCGGCTGATACGCGCATCAAGCGCTTTGCCAAAGAGAACGGCATCTCGCATGTGCTGGTAAAGCCCTTCGATTATCAAGATTTACGCAAAACTATCGCGCAATTGGGCTTTGCATCAGCTTAGCTTAAGAGCGATCAGAACGGCGGCTCGATCTGATCCGGGTCCATATGCGGGTCATCTGGCCCTATATTCATCGCCCGCCAATTGCGATAGGCGGCGGATGAACGCGCCACCTGCGCTCTGATGCTGGGTGTAGGCCGTTTGCGGGGTTTGCGCTTCGGCTCTGCTTTGCAACTGATTCTTTGGAAATTCCCCAAGATTGCCTGAGACCGCCTCTCCACGCCATACCGGGAGGGTGACGACCCTCCCGATGTGCTACGCCAGCGCCTCACTAGCCCTTTTTCAGCCCTGGGTACTGTGATTCAAACTGCTCGATTTGTTTCTGCGTGTTAGCCAGCATCTTCTCGGTCATCTTCAGCGCTGGGCCGGGCGTCCCCTGGGCGATTTTTTGCTCTAGGGTGCTTTTGGCTTTGCGCAGGTCCGATACACGCTTGACGATCTCTGCTGGAACGCCATTAGCTGCGGGCTGTTGTTGCTGCTTTTGCTTGCCCTGCTGTTGCTTTTGTTGCTTGGGCTTAGCAGCACCCTTTTCGGCCTGCTGCTGCTTTTGTTGCTTGGGCTTAGCAGCGCCCTTCTTGCCCTGCTGCTGCTTTTGCTGTTGTGCCAGCTTACGCTGCTCTTCGGCGTGCTTGCGCTGCTTTTCCTTCTTTTCTAGCCCGTCGGTGGTGATGTGTGTCGCAAAGACGACCACTGTGCCAAGTTCCGCATCGAAGGCGAACTGGCCATCGACGATCAAGAAATCTTTCTCGTTGCGCAGCGGCCTTTCGACTTGCTCCCACATGCGTTCCGAGATGAGCGTGGTATAGGTCACGGCCTTGTAGTTTTCTGGCCACTCAGGGATGCCACGCGGCTGTGCGCCGAGCTGCTCCACGTTATGTTCTAGTGTGATAATCACCAGCTCGCTGCGGCGCTCAATCTCACCGGGGCGGCCTTTAATCTGTATGGTCACGTCCTCAACACTCCCTTTTTTCTCTGCTTCAAACAGCGGCTGTAAATGCTCAACACGCTCTTCCCAGGGCATTTCCGGGTACGGCGATGGGGGCCGCAAACGGCGCTTCAGGTAGCTGAGGTCTGGGAATATGTCGGCACGGTCCTCGGTGCACACGACTTGCTTGACCAGATAGAAGAAGACGCCGCCCGGTGTGCGTCGGCGGCTTTTGTCAATCGTCATCATGCCGCCAGCCGCCTCGACAGCCAGCGCTTGCTGCACGTAATCCAGCGTGAATTGCTCGCCGAAGGTGCGGATAATGCGCTGGATAGAATGAATAGCGCGTCCGTTCGTCTCGCTCAGTTTTCGGGCCACTGCATCGGCTTGCTTGTTAATCTCAAGCTGGCGTTGGCTCAGCGGCGTCTTACGGTGCTGCTGATTGGGCCGACGGTTCTCATAACTGGCCCGCTGTTGCTGGCCCTGGTTGCCATTGTGGTTATTGCCGTTGTTAGCGCGTTGCTTGTTGGCTTGGGCGCTGGTCGGCTCGTTTGCTTGCGGTGTATCTGATGCCATAGGCTTTTCTCTAATATCGTCTGTAAGCGCTGATGATCTGTGTGTATGCGTTAATCGTGCGGTAGATAACGACGGCTTGCAAGCGCGATCTGTGCTTGCACACTGTTGGCGCATTCGCTACAATGCCCATGCCACTTTTTCATAGGCAAAAATGAATGCGTGTGTCTGGCGTGTCTGTTATCAAACAGGCACACGCATGAGCCATTTATGTAGCTTGCCTCACGTTTGTACTCGTGATTATAACGATAAGACCCGTTCAGCGCAACAGGTGGCGCTCAGACTGCCAAATGTGCCTTATGCTGTCAGTGCGCCGATGTACTCCGCCGAGGACATTAGCAACAGCGCTAGCAGCCCGATATACAGACTGATCTTCGTCTGCTTCTTATAGACGGCGAACAGGTTCATCAGGAAGCCGCCATCTGTCGTGCTGGCAATCACGGGGTCTACCTGCGTGCTGAGGATGGCCCCGGCCCCGATTCAGAGGACGACTGCAAAAACGTGAATGACGCTCAAGAACAGATGTATATCGTTAAAATCCATTTGCTGCTTAAGCCTTTTCTATCGTGAATTTTGAGATAGCACCGCACAATAACGTGGTCGTGCGTTTTTTCGCAGCGGACGCAGCAAGCTGCGTCCCTACACATACGTTGTGAACCATAGGAAAGCCATTCTTGGCTTCCGGGGTGATGTCAGCCGCCGTAGCGATTACCGATTTTCACCATTTACGTTTTCTTATGGTGCTACCCTATTGTATGCCTGTACTCATCATACATTATAACGGGGTAAGCGCTTTTATGTCAGTGTCACAGGAGAAAAACGCGATGTAGATGTAGAGTAAAGGCATTTACGGGTCGTATGTGCTACACTTACAAACCTTACGCAGCAATCAAAACGAATCCGTGCAATCCGTAGGGTGCAATGCATTGCACCCAGGGTGCAGCACGCTGCGCCGCTACATAGGATGCTATAAATTGTTTTCGTTCGGTCATTCCGTAGTCGTCACAAGCGAAGTGAAATAACCCAATATAGAAGGTGCGCACCATGTTGGCAAAAACAACCGCGAAGGTGCTCAATAACCGCTATGAATTGCTGGATGTGATCGGTGCTGGGGGCATGGGCATTGTGTATCGGGCCAGGGACCGCCTGAGTAACAGCCTGCTCGCGCTGAAATCCGTGACCGTCGCACCCGCAGACATGGCGTTGATGCACAGCATCAGCAACACCGATAACCCTCTGCTGGCGCTGGCGAATGAATTTCGGCTGCTGGCCGGGTTGCGCCATCCACATATCATCCGTGTGCTGGATTACGGCTTCGATGCGCAGCGCAAGCCCTACTTCACCATGAGCTACCTGCAAAATGCGCAAACGCTGCTGGCAGCGGCCAACGGGCTATCGGTATACGGTAAGGTGCAATTGTTGCAGCCCGTCCTGAGTGCCCTGACGTATATGCATCGGCGCGGCATCCTGCACCGGGACCTGAAGCCAGCCAATGTACTAGTGACGCCAAATGTCGGCGTGCAAGTGCTGGATTTCGGCCTATCCACCACACCAGACCACGCCCGCAGTCAATCCGGTACGCTGTGGTATATGGCCCCGGAGATTCTGCGCGGGCAGGGCGCAAGCGTGCAATCCGACCTCTACAGCTTGGGTGTGCTGCTGTATGAATTGCTTGTCGGCCAGCGGCCATTTGAAGAGGAAAGCATCACAAAGTTAATCGACAGCATCCTGCAAATGCCGACGGATTTAGCGCCACTAGAGCCGCTGCAAAGTGTGCTGCCCGGTCTGCTTGATTTTGTGGGCCGACTGCTGAGCAAAAACCCCGCCGACCGCTACGACAGCGCCTATGCCGCACAGCAGGCGCTCTGTGCGGCGCTGGATATGCCCCTGAGACAAGAAGATGACGAAATCCGCGAGAGCTACCTGCAAGCCGCGACGCTCATCGGGCGCGGAGCCGAACTGAACACGCTTACACAGGCGTTGGCTGGCCTGCGAGTGTATGCCGATCAAACTGTGGGCTTGTGGCTGGTCGCGGGCGAAAGCGGCATCGGCAAATCGCGCTTGTTGGATGAACTGCGCATTCGTGCCCTGATTAACGGTGTGCGCGTGCTGCGCGGGCAAGCCACCAGCGAAATCGGCGCGCCCTATAGCCTGCTGCGGCCTGCCCTGCGGCATCTGCTGCTAGCCGCAGACCAGCATAACACCCTGCGCGACGAAGAAGCCGCCATCCTGCAAAGCGTCGTGCCGGATGTCGCGCAGTTGCTAGGGCGTGCGCTGCCCATCATCCAGACGGAAAACGACAACAGCGTTGCCTTGACCGATGTGATTGTGGACCTCTTCCGGGGCATCACACAGCCGACGCTGCTGCTGCTAGATGATCTACAATGGGCGGATGAGAGCCTGGCGCTGGTGCAGCGTCTCGCACGTTTACAGGGGGTGCCGCTGCTGATCGTCGGCGCGTATCGCGATGACGAAGCGCCCCGCCTACATGAGCAATTCGACGCGTTTAGCAGCCTGATGCACCTGCAACGCCTGCAACCCGCGCAAATCAGCGAACTCAGCCAGTCTATCCTGGGCAGCGCACCGCCACAGGTCACCGATCTACTGGCACAAGAAAGCGAGGGCAACGTTTTCTTCATCATCGAAGCGCTGCGCACGCTGGCCGTCAGCGCGGGCACATTGGATACAATCGGGCAACGCACGCTGCCCCGGCACATCATTTCACGGGGGATGCTGGCCTTTGCACAGCGCCGCCTGGAAAAGCTGCCAGCAGACTATCAAGCCCTGCTGCGCATGGCTGCGGTCCTGGGCCGCCAACTGAACTTCAAGCTGTTGCAGCCGGTCAATGCAAACGACGCCAACCCCATCGACATCGACCAATGGCTACAGGATTGCGCCGAACGCGCTATCTTCAGTGTGGAGGGCGAGACCTGGCGCTTTGCCCATGATAAGCTGCGCGAGGGCATCCTGCATTATCTGGATGCCGCGCAACGCCAACGCCTGCACGCCCGCGCCGCCGACCTCATCGCAGAGGTGTACGGCGATGACCCCGATTGGCTGATGCCGCGCCTCTACCATAGCCAGCAATCCGGCGACATCCAGCGCGAGCTTGACCTGCTGCCCACTTTGATAAACGCGACAGGCAAGGGCTACAACCTGCGTCAAGCGGAGCAGTACTTGCTGGCGCTAGAGACACGGCTGGGTGCTGCCCCGACCAGGCACAGCGACCCCCGCACCCAGGATTTTTGCAATTTGTACAAGGCGCTTTCGCAGGTCAAACTGCGCACGGGTCAGACAAAAGACACCCTGTTGTATACCCTAAAAATATTTGATCTGCTATCACCGGATGACGCTGATTATTACTTTGTGATGATAAAAATAGCAGATGCGTATATCATAAACGGCTATTATGATGAGGCCTTGCGTTACCTACAGGATAACCTGGCACAGCAAGAGGCCCTGCGCGGCTCATCGAATGCACCCGACGACTTGGAACAGAAAATCCTGCTGAGTAAGCTGTCGTATTGCCGCTATTATTATCGTCGCGGCCAACACGAACAGGCGGTTACACTGGCGCAACAATTACTAGGGCAAGCGCAGGCCAGTGCAGACCCGCGCCCGCAGTGGTTGGCGCTCAGCTACCTGTCATCCTGCCTGTACTACCTGAAGCGCTACGACGAAGCCGAATATTACACGCTACAGCAATTGCAAATTGCGCAGCAAGCCAACAATAGCTACGCCTCTATCGAAGTTCGCAACACGCTTGGGCTGATTTACGTGGCAAAGGGCCAGCTCGATGTCGCCTTCGATTACTACCAGCAAAGTATCGACATGGCCGAAAAGCTGCACGCGCTGCACCACCTACGCAGCGTCACCGCCAATCTCGCAATGCTCTACATCCAGCAAAAGCGCTACGACGAGGGCTTAGCGCTCTACCTGCGCAGCATCGAGGCGACACAGCGCACGGATGATATGTACGGGCTGGCGATGCGCTACGGTGCGCTGTGCCAGATTTATGCAGAGTTAGCACGCTGGCCGGAGGCGAAGCAGATGCTAAGCCAGTGGTACGCCGCCGCCGAAGCCGACAATAACTTCAAAGTGCATCTGCACGGCCTGTATGCGCTGGTGGATGTGCTCATCAACGCAGATCGACATACAGACGCCGCTTATTGGTTTGGGGTGCTGTGTGCGAATGCGCTGCCCATGCATCAGGATCAGGCCGAGCAAGATCAGCGTGAGGGGCCAATCCGCGCCGCGTTGGGTGACGCTGCGGCTGATACGCATATCCAGCGCGGCAAAGACGCCGATTTTGACACGGCGATGCAGGTGTTACGTGACGTGCTGAATGCGCTGTAAGGTCTTAGACCGCCGCCCCACCCGCATCAGACCCGCAGCACGCGAAAAAACGGTCTAGCCCGTCCTGCGCGGTTTGCATGTCTGGCGCGTACTGCACCACGTTGCGCGTATCCGGGTAAAGCTGGTGACCTGCTTCAATCAGCCGCTTGAGCAACAGCGATGGCGTCACGACGGTGACGGTTTGCAGCGCGGGGCGGCTGCGCTGGATGATGTGATAGGCGTTGGGCAGCGCGTAATGCGGCACGTAGGGCTGTGCGCCCAGGTCGTGTATTACGTGGTAGCGCGTGAAGCCCTCTAGCCGCAGCATGGTCGTGCGCAGTTGCAGCGCCTCGTATAGCTCTAGCCAGGACCATTGTTTGCCATATGTCAGCAGTAATATACCGCGTGCTTTGTCGTGCCAGTGTACGTTAACGCCCATGATGCTGCCTTTTTTGTCTTTTTGTTTTTTCTAGCTTCGTGAATAAACACAGCATAATGCAAATACCTGCTGTACGCATCCGGCACGCAGGCTGGCCAGGTGGCTAGTCTTGTGCTGCTTCGGGTAGCGTATCTATCTCGGTTGATGTGCCTTGCGGCACCGAGCGACCACACGGGGCCGCCTTTACAACGGTTCGCGTAGGGACACGGCTTGCCGTGCCCGCCCTCTGCGGACGCTAAGAATGGCGTCCCTACAAAATTCATCTAAATATGGCCGCTTGCGTAAACGCGCTAGCATGATTACAAAGGGGCCAGAAACAGCCAGCATGAACACACCGGATAGACCTATGTACCCCGCTGCTGACCCACAGCGTGCCCTACCACCCTTATATGCACGCTGGATTGAAGCCATCCTGAACGAACCCTTGCACGCCGAACCCGCCGCCACCTGCTTAGATTGCGCCATGCAAGCGGGCAAGCCGCAACCGCCCAGCGCCTACGATGTGCACTTCAACGCGCACTTGAAATGCTGCACGCACCTGCCAGCGCTGCCCAATTTCACGGTTGGCCTGATCTTGCAAGACCCGGACCCGGCTTTACGAGCAGGCCGCGCCGGACTCGAACAGCGCCTCGCATCCGCCAACGGACTGACGCCACTCGGCATCAACCGCCCGCAGGATGCCCCACTCGACAGGATGCACGACCCGAACGCCTTCGGGCGCGACCCGGATTTGCTGTGCCCGCATTATGACAACGGCTTATGTGGCATTTGGAAGTATCGCAATAGTACCTGCTCAACATGGTTTTGCAAATTTCAGCACGGCCTAACCGGGCTGCGCTTCTGGCGCACCGTGCAGGCGCTGCTGTATCGCATCGAGCGCCACCTGAGCGTGTGGTGCCTGCGGCAGCTTGGCCTGCCGGACCGCACGCTAGAGCTACTCGGCCAACTGGAACGCGCCGTCACACAAGAAGAAGCCGCGCAGAAGCTCAGCTACGTCGCACTGCACCGCGACACCCACCCGCAACGCTACGCTGAATTATGGGCGCAGTGGGCCGGCCATGAACGCGAGTTTTTCGCACACTGCGCAGAATTAATCTTGCCGCTGACGTGGCAGGATGTGCGCCGCATCGGGGGCATCGAATTGGTCGTGCGCAGCACCCGCGTGAAGGATGCCCACAAGCGCATCACGCAAGGCCACATCCCCGCACGCACGCAGCGCCAACCTAATGTACAAATGATCGACACTGCGCCCTTACCGGGCGAGCAAACGCGGGTATGGTCCTTCAGCCCCTATGACCCGCTTGAATTGCCGGATGCGGTGCTGAACGTGCTGCACTATTTTGATGGTCGCCCCACACAAGAGGCTGTACAGATCATCCAGCAGCAGACGGGCGTGCAGATTGACGACGCTACGCTGCAACAATTGGTGGATTGGCACCTGATCGAACCCGTTGAATAAGCACGCAATCACACGCTGCCCGTTGCAATCTGTGCGCTGTGAGGCTAGTATCCCCTGCGACTAACTGCGACTAACGATTATATATAACAACAAGGACGAACTATGTCGAAGGTTTTGCTGGTCGGTGGTGCAGGCTACGTCGGCTCCGTGCTGACGACGGAATTGCTAGAGCGCGGCTACGCCGTGAAAATCCTGGATTGTGCGCCCCCACAGCGGGTTTTCATCAATCAAACGTGGGCAATGCGTTAAAATGCGTGACGCTTTATTACAGTTATTTTACTGGCCATACGGCCCAGCTTGTTATAAAGTGAAATGTATGCAGACTATAACCGCCAATGTACCTAATACAAAGGCTCAACGTATGTCGTGTTGTTGCCACTATCTGTCGTTTCAATTAAAATGAACGAGTGTTTAAAGCATAATTTAAGGGAAAGGCAAGGTAGCGCTTAATTATGTTGAGGCGCATATAGCGCCTACTCGCGGCCCGTTATAGCCCGTTATGGATGGATGAAAACAAACCTGAAGCACTTGTAGGGGCACAGCGTGCTGCGCCCTGTGCGCAGTGTATTGCGCACGCGGGTTTTCATCCATCAGACACGGACAATGTGACCGTTTTTTATCTTGTTACCCACACGATGCAGTTAAGGACTGGCGCGGCAATGCAGCCCACTATACTCGACAATTCTGACACTTTGATGGTCGCTGTGTTTGATGTTGACGAACAACGCAACTTGTACGCGAACCGTGCATTAGAGCAATTCAACGGGGCAACACTGCGGGACCTGCAATCACAGGGCTTGCAGACGTTTTTCCACCGTGTACACCCGGACGACGCGCCGACGATTATGCAGCATATACGCAAGCACCTGAGCAGCCTGCCCAGCAACCGCCACCGGGCGATGGTGACCTTTCGCCAACTAAACGCCAACGGTGAATGGCGCTTGTTGGAACTGACGGACCTGGTTTTTCGGCGTGATGACAGTGGCAAGGTGCGCCAGACGCTCTCGATCATGGTGGACATCACCGGCTACTCGGACGATGAACCCACGTATGACATCCACTGGCTGCGGGAACAACTGGTACTGCAACAGCGCACCTTGCAGACGCTGGATAACGCGCTGCGGCAGGCCGACCACGAATTCCGCACGCTGCTGGCGTTAATTTCGTCGTCGATACAATTTTTATCGCGCTATCTGGACCGCATAACCGTCGATCAGCGGCGCAAGCGCCTTGCGGGGATACAGCAGGCGGTGCTACAGATCAGCGATATGTTGCAGGCCATCCGTCTGTATCTGCATGGCTTCCGGCAGACGCTTTCGGTGACTGTGGAGGATTACCCACTGCGTATGACCGTACAGGCGGCGCTTGAGGAAACCGGGCAACGTCTGGGGGATGAGCGCATCCGCTTCAACAGCGATATAGCCGATGGGGTCGTATCGCAGGGCTACCCGGACATCACGCGCCTGATCGTGGTTGAAGTGCTGCGTAACGCGCTGCTGTATTCCGCTGATGATACGCTGGTGCAGGTCGATCTCAGCATCCAGCAGCAGACCAGCACAGACGGCAAGGCCAGCGATATGATTGTGCTGAGCGTGCAGGATGAGGGCATCGGCATCCCGGAGGACGACCTGCTGTACATCTACGAGCCGTTTTATCGGGGCAGCAACCTGGGCTACGTCCCCGGCATCGGGCTGGGCCTGAGCAACAGCCGCGCCGCCTTGCAGTATATCGGCGGCAGCATTGAGGTCGAGAGCAACACAGAGGGCGATCAGCAGGGCACGCTGTTTACGGTGCGCTGGCCGCTGCTGCTGCGCTAGAGGGCCTCAAGTGCGATTACGATATGCTCGAACTCGAAGCGCTCCAGGCATTGCGCGACAAAGGCCGCTAGCTGCGGGTGCTGCGCGTTATGATAGGCCACGAATTCTCGCAGGGCGTTCAGGTCGCCGATGAGGGCGGCATGGCGCAGGGCGGCGCGTTCATCGCTTTTGATCTGCAACCATGCAGCCGCACCGAGCAGCGGAATGGGGCCATCGGCTGTGATGCGGGCGGCGTGGCCGTTGGGCGGTCCGTCGCCCTGGAACTGCACGCCGAGATGCCGCCGCAGCATCTCATAGACATCCTGAAATTTTGCGGGCTTGCTGAGCACGTCATCACAGCCCGCCGTAAGCATATCAGCGCGTTCGTAGCCGAGCACGTTAGCTGTAAACGCGATGATGACGGGCTGCACGATGCCGCGTAGCGCACGCACGCGCCGCGTGACCTCTAGCCCGTTCATGTCGGCCATGCGCATATCCATGAAGATCAGGTCGGGTTGCAGGTGGGGTATGAGCATCAGCGCGGACTTGCCATTATCGACGGTGCGGACCTCGAAGGCGCTGCTGAGCACGCCCTGCAAGACGTGGCGGCTTTCCTCGTTGTCATCCACCACGAGAATGCGGAACGATGGCGACCCCGGCGCAAGCCGCAGCGTGCTCTGCTGCGATGTGCTGGCCACCAGCGGCACGGCATCCCCTAACGTGACGGGCAGCGTGACGCTAAAGCTGCTGCCTACGCCTACTTCGCTGCTGACCTCAATGCGGCCACCGAGCAAATCCACATAGGCTTTCGAGATGCTGAGGCCCAAGCCGGTGCCCTGGCCGATGTCGCGGGCGGTCTCGGTTTGGGTGAAGGCATCGAAGAGCGTGGGCAAGTCCGCTGGCAAGATGCCGCGCCCGCTATCCTGCACCCGAACGATGAGCGTTTGCGGGTCGGGCTGATAATCAGCGTGCAGTTCGATGCGGCCTGTGTCGGTGAACTTGATAGCGTTGCTTAGCAGGTTGATGAGCACCTGCCGCAGCTTGCCGACATCGCTATGCAGGTACTGCGGGATGTGGGGGGCTTGATGCAGCGTCAGGCGCAGGTTCTTGTTATCCGCTACCATCTCGAACATGTCGTAAAGCTCTTTGAGCAGGCGATGCACGTCAAAATCTGTATAACGCAATTCGATGCGCCCGGCTTCGATGCGGGACATATCCAGCACATCGTTGATAAGCTGTAGCAAGTGTTCGCCGCTACGCATAATCATGTCGATGTTGCTGCGTGTGCTGGCGCTGAGGTGCGTATCCTGTGCGCTTAACTGTGCAAAGCCGAGGATGGCGTTCAGGGGGGTACGTAGCTCATGCGACATATTGGCCAGAAAGGTGCTTTTGGCACGATTGGCGGCTTCGGCGGCGTTTTTGGCGCTGCGCAGCGCGTTTTCGGCTCTGCGCTGTGCGCTAATATCCCGTGCGACGACCATCCCCGCGATAATAGCACCCGCATCATTATAGATTGGCAGGAAACTGGCCTGGTAACATAACTGTTCACTTTCATGCACATAATTGCTGACCTCGCCGCGCAGCGCTGCATGATAGAAAGGCTCTAACTCTTTGATGACGTGCGCTGGCATCGCATCGTAGAGTGTGCGGCCCTCAAGGTGTTCGTAGCCAATTTCATACAAGTAGGGGCCTTCTGCGACAAGATAATGCAGATCATGATCGAAGAGCAGCACGCTCATATCCGGCAGGTTGCGTATTAACGTGCGATAAAGGCGCTGGGATTGCTGAACCTGTTCTTGTGCGTGGCTTGCATCCAGCAGGCCCACGTAGCTATGCAGGCGCTTCTCCTGAAAGTAGCTGTGGACGGCTTCACGCAGGGTCACGCGCAGGTCGATATGGCTCCAGGGCTTGGGTAGGATGCGGTACAGGCGCACGTCGTCGGCCAGTTGGTCGAGATTGACATAGCTATCGTAGGCGGTCATGAGGATTTTGCGGGTGTCGGGCGTCAGGGCGTGGATGCGGCGCAGCAGGTGCGCTTCGTTGACATCCGGCATTCGATAATCCACCAGCACCAGCGGCACATCGTAGCCTGCTGCCAGCCAGCTTTGCAGGGTGTGTAGGGCTTGCTGTGCTTGTGTTTCGGTGCCGACGATGCAATCCGGCCCGATGGCATCGTGAATGGCCACGCGCAGCGTTGCTAGCAACGCGGGGTGATCGTCTACGCATAAGATAGCTACCTGGCTCATGATGTTTTCGCCTGTGTTTTGCTTGTAGGTCGGTTTATACGTGACGTATTATTGCGCGGAACGCCGCCATTTTGCAAATTTTGCGTGCGGCGAAGTTGGAATTTCGTGGCGCAACGTTCGAATCCTGTTCGAAACATCTGTACAATTGATGGGGCCGTGATATGCTGAGGGTGTAGTGACTGAACGTGTATTCTGCGCTTGTTACGTTTATTGCAGAATCGCAACTTTACAGGAGATAACAGCCTTGACACTGGACGATCAGACCCAACGCGCCTGGGAGCAGACGCCTTACGGACAGGTGCACCGCGATGCAGCCGCGTCCAGTGCGACCCAGGCAGAGCGGATGCGCACGGCCACACAACAGCACTTTTTGCGTCACCGCGCTTGCCAGTACCCCATCACGAAAACATACGCGGATGGCACAGTCGTGCGGGATTATCGGCGGCGGGTGACCTGGCATATGCGGGCTTCGCCGCAGTGGTGGCAAGCGGGCCACCTGTGGGCGGACGACCTGCCGCAGGTATCACGCGGGCTGGAGGACATGGTTTTCACCTGGTTGCAGCATCGGATGTGGCGCTTCAGCACGTCTGCCGAGCTAACGGTGCTGGACGCCCACGCGCTGAAGCGACAATCATACCACAGGCGGACGCAGCAAGCCGCGTCCCTACGCAGCCTAGCCTAAAAACGACCCCAGCCCGGCGCTCTTTTCAGGGGTAGGTGTTTGGTTTTTCGTTGTTCCTGTGTGGCGGACGCACCAGTGGCGCGTCCCTACAGACCTGTTGTGAATGATTGCGACCCTGTAGGGACAGGGCACTGATCTGTCCGGGGCGGCGCAAGCCGCCATAAAATACAGTCAATCATGAAAAACCTACCCCTGAGAACACCCCAAACCCCTCTCCCGAATTATCCCAGACACAGATGGAGAGGGGCTTCTAGCAGCCTGCTTCCCCCTCTCCTAGTTGCGTAGCGGAGGTTGGGAGAGGGAGGTTGAGGGATTGAGGGGGTGAGGGCCAATTCGCGGGCAAAATGGGCCTGGCTGAGTAGCCACGGGGTTCTGCTTGAATACAGGTCACAACGCGGGCTTCGGTCTACTACACATGAGTTACAATTCACTATAGACTATAGATAGACAGACAGACAGACAAATAGAAGGAGCCATCGGCATGGTAGAAAATGTATATCAATCCATCTTAGATCAGATTGAGGGCTATTCACGTGATATTGACGTGGTTGAGGTCGGCTACGTGCAAGAAGTCGGTGATGGTATCGCCCGCGTCGCCGGAATGCCCAACGTGCGCTTTAACGAACTGGTGCGCTTTGAAAGCGGCACGGTTGGCATCGCCTTCAACCTCGAAACCGATAGCGTCGGCGTCATCGTGCTGGGTGCCTACGACCAGATTCAGGAAAACGAGCAGGTAACGCCGATGGATCGCATCGCCTCGGTGCCCGTCGGTAAGGCGATGGCAGGCCGCGTGGTGGATGCCCTCGGTAACCCAGTTGACGGCAAAGGGCCGATTGCCTTTGAAGAATATTACGATATCGAGCGCATCGCCCCCGGTGTGATGGACCGCAGCCCCGTCAATCGCCCGGTGCAGACGGGTATCCTCGCCATCGACGCCATGATCCCGATAGGCCGTGGTCAGCGCCAGTTGATTATCGGTGACCGCCAGGTGGGTAAGACCGCTATCGCGCTGGATACCATCATCAATCAGGCTGGCGAAGGCATGTACTGCGTCTATGTCGCCATCGGCAAGCGTCGTGGTGAAATTGCGCGTATCGTGAATACACTGGAAGAAGCGGGCGCGATGGAATACACGACTATCGTCATGGCCTCCGCCTCAGAATCCGCCGCCTTGCAGTACATCGCCCCCTATGCAGGCTGCGCCATCGGTGAATGGTACATGGAAAACGGCATGGACGCGCTCTGCATCTACGACGACCTCTCCAAGCACGCCAACGCCTATCGTCAGGTGTCGCTGCTGCTGCGCCGCCCACCCGGACGCGAAGCCTACCCCGGTGATGTCTTCTACCTGCACAGCCGCCTGCTAGAACGCGCCGCGCAACTCAGCGAAGAACGCGGTGGCGGCAGCCTGACCGCCCTGCCCTTCATCGAGACGCAGCTTGGCGACGTATCCGCATTTGTGCCCACCAACGTGATTTCAATCACGGATGGCCAAATCTACCTCGAAGGCGACCTGTTCTACTCCGGCCAACGCCCCGCTGTGAATACAGGTGTGAGCGTGAGCCGCGTGGGTGGTTCCGCACAGCGCAAGATGATGAACAAAGCGGCTGGTGGTCTGCGTTTGCAGATGGCGCAGTTCCGTTCATTGGCCGCCTTCGCACAGTTCGGTAGCGACCTCGATAAAGACACGCAGCGTCAGCTTGATCGTGGTATGCGCCTCAACGAACTCTTCAAGCAGCCCCAATATCAACCGCTCGATCTGGCCGATCAGGTGGCGTTGATCTACGCAGGCACCACCGGCCTGCTCGATGAAATCCCGGTTGATAAGATGGACCGCTGGCAGGAAGACTTCATGCGGGCCTTCCAAACGCGCTACAACGACGTGCGCGCCGAAATCGAAGCCAACTTCGACAAAAAGCTGGAAGGCGAACTCGCGCAGAAGGTCGAAAACGCAATCAGCGACTTTAACGAGACCTGGAGCTAGCTTACGATGGCATCAGCAAGAGAAGTAAAGAACCGCATCCGCAGCGTGAAGAACATCTCCCAGATCACCAAAGCGCTGGAAGCGGTTTCGGCCTCGAAGGTGCGCAAAGCACAGGAACGCGCCCAATCGACGCGCACCTATGCCGAAAAAGCCTGGGAGATTCTGATTAACGTGCAGCGTGCCAACGAAGGGCTACTGTTGCACCCCCTGCTGAGCGAACGCGAAGCGGTCAAATCCGTGATGATCATTCTCATCACAGCGGATCGCGGGCTAGCAGGCCCATACATCTCAAATATCATCCGCGTGGCCGATAACTTTGAACGGCGCTTCGATGGCCCCGTACAATACGTGACGGTTGGCAAACGCGGACGCGATACGATGCTGCGTCAGGGTGCGAATATCGTCGCAGAGTTCAGCAATCTACCCGACGAGCCGACAATCGAGGACATCCGCCCGATTGCGCGTGTCGGCATCAACGCCTTTCTCAATAACGAAGTCGATGAAGTCCTGATCGCCTACACGGACTTTATCAATCTGCTGACGCAGCGCCCATCTATCATTGGCTGGTTGCCGCTGACGACCAACACGATTGCAGAGCGCGTCGCAGAGGACGCCGTGAAGGAGCCGCCAAAGGTTTCAGAGATGCAGATGGATTACGACTATGAGCCAAACGCCACCGCAGTCGTAGAAGAAATCGTGCCGCGCTTCACGGAGTTGCAGTTGTATCAGGCGCTATTAGAGGCAAAGGCCAGCGAACACGCCGCCCGGATGCAGGCCATGCGCAACGCTACCGATAACGCCTCGCAACTGCAAGACGACCTCACGCTGGAATACAACAAGGCACGTCAGGCAGCCATCACCAGCGAAATCCTGGACATCGTTGGCGGCGCAGAAGCCCTAGAAAAAAAGTAAAGAAGTAAAGAAATAAAGAAGTAATGGACGAACGAGAAAAACCGGACAATCTGTAGGGGCGCAATGCATTGCGCCCTGGGCGCAGCACGCTGCGCCCCTACACAGGGTTCTACGGATTCGTTTTGGTCCCGCCATAAGATCAACACAGACACACAGACACAAACAAAGACAAAATAGCAATAGTGAGGAGCGAGCTACTCATGGCAGAAGTTGAAGGTAAAATTACACAAATTCTCGGTAACGTGGTCGATGTCAAATTCTCGGAAGGCTCCCTGCCGGATATCTACGACGCCATCCGCGTACCGCGTGAAGGCGACGAAGAAGACCTGATCCTGGAGGTGGAACTGTTGCTGGGCGATGGAGCCGTGCGTTGCGTCGGCATGGACCGCACCGACGGCCTGCAACGTGGTATAGCCGCTTTCGGCACAGGCCGCCCCATTGCCGTGCCCGTCGGTGAAGCTTCACTGGGCCGCATCTTTAACGTCTTGGGCCGCCCGATTGATGGCCGCGACCCCGTGCCGGACGACGCACCGCGCCGCCCCATTCATCAGGTCGCGCCGAACTTTGAGGACCAATCACCCCGCATCGAAATCTTTGAAACCGGCCTGAAAGTGATCGACCTGATCGCACCCATGACCAAAGGCGGCAAAACAGGCATTTTCGGCGGCGCAGGCGTCGGCAAGACGGTTACGATTCAGGAGCTAATTAACTCCATCGCCACCGAGCACGCTGGTCTATCGGTTTTCGCTGGCGTGGGTGAGCGCACCCGCGAAGGCACCGACCTGTATCTGGAAATGAAAGAGGCTGGCGTACTGGATAAGCTGGCGATGGTCTTCGGGCAGATGAACGAGCCGCCCGGTGTGCGCCTGCGTGTGGCCCTCTCCGGCCTGACGATGGCTGAGCAATTCCGCGACACAGGCAAAGATGTGCTGATCTTCATCGACAACATCTTCCGTTATTCGCTGGCCGGCGCTGAGGTGTCGGCGTTGCTAGGTCGTATGCCATCCGCTGTGGGTTATCAGCCGACATTGGCTGAAGAAATGGGTATGTTACAGGAACGCATCACCTCCACGCGGCGCGGCTCCATCACATCCATGCAGGCCGTTTACGTGCCCGCAGACGACTACTCCGACCCCGCCCCGGTTGCCGTGTTCACCCACCTGGATAGCACCATCGCGCTAGAGCGCTCGATTGCCTCACGCGGCCTCTTCCCAGCAGTGGACCCGCTCGGCAGCACCAGTAACATCCTGGACCCCAATATCGTCGGCGAGGACCACTACAGCACCGCCCGCGAAACGCAACAGGTGCTACAGCGCTACAAAGACTTGCAGGATATTATCGCCATTCTCGGCGTCGAAGAACTGAGCGACGACGATAAGCTGCTCGTGGCGCGTGCACGCAAGATCGAAAACTTCCTCAGTCAGCCTATGAAGGTAGCGGAGCAGTTCACCGGGCGCGAAGGCAAGTACGTGCCAGTCAAGGACACCGTGCGCGGCTTCCGTATGCTGCTGGATGGCGAACTCGATCACATCCCAGAGCAGATGTTTTACATGGCTGGCCCCATCGAGGATGTGCAGGCGCGTTACAACGAAAGCCAACAAGATAACAAACAAAACAAAGACAACAAAGAAAGCGCCTAACATGCCCATTCATGTCGAACTCGTGACGCAGGAGAAGCGCGTCTTTGAGGAAACCGAAGCCGATATTATCCTCGTACCAGCCGTTGAGGGTGAAATGGGCATCTTGCCCGGCCACGCTCCGGTGCTGACGACGATGGGCTTCGGTGAATTGGTCGTGCGCAAAGGCGGCGCAGAAGAGCGCTTCGCCATCTACGGCGGTGTCGTGGATGTGCGCCCGGATAAGGTCGTCGTGCTGGCGGACTTGGCCGAATCCTCGTTTAATATTGACGAAGCAGCAGCCGAGAAAGCACGCCAACGCGCCGCAGAGATGATCGAGGAGGGCGCACCCCCAGAGCAAAACCGACAGGCCGCGCTCGAACTGCGCCGCGCTGAACTGCAACTGAAGGTCAAGCGCCGCATGAGCGCCGGCGGTCCGGGCTTACGCATCGTCAGCGACGACGAAGCATAAAGCCCTGTTTGGGCGACGCCATTCTCGGCGTCCAGGGTGGTGCAAGCCGCCATAAAAACAAGGCAACGTAAATAGACAACTGTGCTTCAGCGCGCCCGGTTTCGTCCGGGCGTTGCTTTTTGCTGGCCACATCAGTATAAATAGCCGCATTCGTCATCAGTCACCACAGTCACCCTGGCAGCACCATCCGATAACACACATCGCACGAAGGTATAACACAATCCAATGGCGCTATTCTCGAAACGCCTGGGCCTGGACCTGGGCACGGTGAACACCCTCATCTACGAACGTGGGCAAATCGTCTTGCAAGAGCCAACTGTCGCGGCGCTGATGGTCGAAACAGAACTCATTGTGGATTTTGGCCAACCAGCCCGCGAGATGCTTGGCCGTGTGGATGATGAGGACATCCAGATCGTGCGCCCCCTGCAAAACGGCGTCATTGCGGATTACGAAGTCACCGAGCGCATGTTGGAGTATTTCTTCAGCAAGGTAGCCGGGCGCATCCGCCTGTTTCGGCCAACGGTCATGGTCTCTGTGCCCTGGGGTGTGACCAGCGTCGAAAAACGCGCCGTGCAAGAGGCCGTGCTGAGCGCGGGCGCACGCGAAGTCTACCTGATCTGGGAGCCACTGGCCGCCGCCATTGGCGCGGGCTTGCCCGTCGGCACGCCTGCGGGCGATATGATCGTCAATATCGGCGGTGGCATCACCGAAGCGGCGGTACTGACCATGAATAACATCATCCGCGCCGAAAGTGGCCGCGTCGGCGGGGTCCGCATGGATGAGGCCATCATGAGCTACGTGCGCCGCAAGTACAACCTCACCATCGGCCAGCCAACCGCCGAATCCGTCAAGATTCAGGTGGGCGCTGCGCTCGACCAACCCGAAGAACTCTCGATGGACGTACAGGGCCGCGATAACGTCAGCGGTCTGCCGCGCATGGTCAATATCACAACAGGCGAAGTGGTCGAAGCCTTACAGGAGCCACTCACGGGGATTGCCAGCGTACTGAAAAACGTCTTGGGCAACACGCCACCCGAACTCGCATCGGATATTATCGACCGGGGCATTGTGATTACAGGTGGGGGCGCGTTGCTGCGTGGCGTAGACGACTTTCTGACGCGCCAAACCGGGGTGCCTGTCTACCGAGCCGATAACCCGATGCTTGTGGTCGCGATGGGTGCTGGCCGCGCACTCGAAGACCCGGCCATTTTACGCCGCATCGCACAAGGCACATAAAGCATGTCTGAGGTTATCGCTGTGGGTTAGGATATTTCGCCATCGCGTAGGTAGTACGTCATATGCTGCATGTGCACAACGGGGTCGATGTATTGCACCATCACATCATCGGGGACGTTGATGTTAATCGGCGCGTAGTTGAGGATCGCCCGCACGCCAGCCGTCACGACCAGATCAGCCACTTCTTGCGCGTGTTCTGCGGGCACGGCAATCATCGCGATTTGCACATTCTCTTTTACGACAGTTTCAACGAGTTCACCAACAGGCCGCACCCTGAAGCCACCGATCTGCTGACCGACCTTGCTGGGGTCCGCGTCAAACAACCACATAATGCGAAAGCCACGCTCCGCAAAGCCCTTGTAATGCGAAATCGCGCTGCCCAGATTACCCGCCCCAATCACAACCACATTCCATTTACGGTCAACCTGCAAGACCTGCCGTAGCTTGGCGACCAAAAACTCGATCTGATAGCCGGTGCCCTGCTTGCCAAAACCACCAAAATGCGATAAGTCCTTGCGAATTTGCGCCGAACTAATCCCCAAGCGGCGACCCAACTCATGCGACGACGTAACATCCTGGCCTTCCTGCTGCAAGCGTGTTAACGCACGCAAGTACAGCGGCAAGCGCCCGATAACGATGTCGGGAATGTTTTCGGTTATTTTGAAAGCCGCCATGTTTCTTATTCCTTAAATGGGTGGACAATCAGCAAATATCTATCATAGCACCGCATAGAGCCATCGAAAAGCGTTTGTTACAATTGTAACTAATTTATGCATCATGCCTCGTTCATAATCTTCAAAGCAAGGTGCAGTGTATGATAAGATGGTCGTAACTTCACAGCAAAAAGCAGGTGCTATGTCTGTCCGTCGTTCTTTGTTTGTCCTACTCATTGTCGTCCTGATCCTGCCCGTCTGGTTTTTCAATTCACAGGTCCGGCGTCCTTTACGTGCGGATGTCGAGCGCGTCTCGAACCTACAATTATATGAGGTCCGTCCCGCTGATGTAGCGCTCTCTGTTAGCGCAATTGGCCGCCTGGAAGCCGAAGAAGTCGCCTCGCTCAGCTTCCTGGTGCCGGGGCGCGTCGCCACGCTACTCGTCCAACAGGACGATTACGTGTTACAGGGTGATGTGCTGGCCGAACTGGATAACACCCTGCAACGCATCGCTTACGAGCAAGCCACACTCAACCTAGAGCGCACCCGCCTGGATATGCAAGACATGCTGGAGCCGGACGAGACGCAAATCACTCTCGCTGAGGCCGCTGTCAATAGCGCCTGGGGAGCCTATAACAGCGTCGTCAACTCGGTCACAGATGGCGATATCCGCTCTGCTGAGCTAGCCTATGAACAAGCCGTAGAAGCCATTGACATTGCGCGGCGCGCCCGTGATGGCGTTGGGGGCTTGTTCGGTGGCGATAGCATCCAATGGGAGCAGGCCAACGCCCGCTACGGTGAGGCCACATTCAACGCTGAAATCGCCCGTTTGCAGGCCGAACAACTCCGCACATCCACCGCCCCCGGTGCGACAGCCGCCTATCGTGGCGTATTGCAAGCACAGGCCGAACTGGAGCGCGTGAAAGCTGGCCCGCCCCCTGTACAAATCGAAGCCGCAGAAATCAGCATCCGCCAGGCCGAAAATCAGGTTGACCGCGCTGAGACGGCTTTCAATCGCACACGGCTTATAGCGCCCTTCGACGGTGTTATCTCCACGCTCAATGCTGAAGTCGGTGCGCTGGTCGCGCCGGGCGTAGACGTGGTGCAATTAGCGGATGTCAGCCCATTACGCCTGACGATTCAGGTAGACGAAATAGACCTCGGCCTGATCGCGGTCGGAATGCCCGTTCGCGTCGAGTTGGACGCCCTGCCCGATGTCGAATTTCCCGCTCGGCTGCAAAGCATCGCCCCGATCAGCAGCAACAGCGGCGGTATCGTCAATTATGCTGTCGGCGTGACGCTGGAAGTCGAAGACCCGCGTGCGCGTGTCGGCATGACCGCCGAAGCCACCATCATCATCGAGGAAAGCACCGACGTACTGACCGTGCCCAACCTCTACATCCGGCTAGAACGCGATGCCGTCAACAATACAGAACGCGCCTTCGTCAACGTGCTACAAGACGATAACACCCTGCAAGAAGTCGAAATTGAACTGGGCCTGCGTGGGCAAGAATCCAGCGAAGTCATCAGCGGCTTGCAAGCAAACGACCTGATCGCCATTGATCCCTCCGGCGGCGGCCTGTCGTCGTTCATCGGTTTCTAGGCACATTTCTAGGCGCAGTAGATTTTAGGAGCAAAGCAACACCGTGTTACTCTACATCGCGATTGCACTCGTCATAACCTATCTGATCTATACCTGGCTCATCAAGCGCATTAGCTGGTGGTCACTACGTTACGCAGCCATGATCCCGCTTCTGCTGGTCACCGGCTTTGTGTTGCTGCTGCTATCAGCACAGCAAAGCACACGCGCAGCCATCTCGGAGCGCGAAGCCCTGCAAGAAAACATCATCGCACGTAGTGCTGCCATCCGCTCCGATCTGGTCATCAGCATCAGCGCAGCCGGGGCCATTACCCCCAGGCGACAGGTGCCATTGGCATTTCAGGCATCAGCCAGCGTAGCCGAAATCAACGCCCATCAGGGCGATAGCGTCGATGCAGGCGACATCATCGCCAGCTTAAATACCATCGACCTCGCACAAAACGCTGAGGATAGCCGCGTCGCCTTCGATTTACAGCAATCATCCTTTGATGCCCTGACGCAACCGCCCCGCGATATTGATATTGCCGCCGCAGAAGCCGCCCTGAATGCTGCGCAGGGGCAGGTATACAGCGCCCTGGAAACCGCACCCTCCGCAGAGGCCGAAGAAATCGCTCGCCTACAATTAGAAGTCGCTGGCAACCGCAACTGGCAAGCCCAGCTTGCACGCGATGCCATCGCCCCCTCGGTAACCGACCTGCTGGGCAACCCCGACGACTTGGAAACCGGACGCCCCATCATTGATAACGTCATCCTGGACCCACTGAACGAGGGTATCGACCTGGCTGTGGGCGAGATCAACGCATTGATCGACCAGCAGAACGCTGCCGCTATCCGTGCCGCACAAGCCGCCCGTGAAGACGCCACAGCCGCCGCACGTCAGGTAGAATACGGTATCTTCATAGCGCAGGAGCAATACCAGACCGTGCTGAATCGGGGGCCGAATGCCGGGTCGCTGGCCGCCGCCAATGCACAACGCACGCAAGCCCGAATCGCGCTGGATAACCTGCTTAATGGGCCGTCGCAATTGCAGCTAGACCGCGCCCGTGTCGATTTACAATTGGCTGAATTGGCCGTTGAACAGGCTGAGTACAGCATCGCACAGGCCGAACTACGGGCACCGTTTGCCGGGGTCATCGCACAGAACAACCTGCGTGAAGGTGACTTGCCACCACAGGGCATCGCCGTACTACTGATGGATACCAGCACATTTTATGTGGACCTGCCGATTGATGAGGTCGATGTCGTGCGCTTACGAGAAGGCCAGCGCGTCCTCTTGAGTGTAGATGCCCTGCCGGATGTCACCTTAACCGGGCGCGTGGTACGCATCGCCTATACGCCCGTGCAGGTCGGCCAACTCATCACCTACACCGCCCGCGTCGAACTCGAACCGACAGCGCAGCCCATTCGCGTCGGCATGAGCACAACGGCCCGCGTCATCGTAGAGGAAAAGCCCGATGTCATCCTGGTGCCAAACCGCTTCATCCGCATCGACCGCAGCACACAAGACGCCTTTGTGACCGTGCAAGACCCTGACGGCGCAGTGCGCGAAATGATGGTGCTGCTTGGCGACCGCAACGAGACCTACACCGAAATCGTCAACGGCCTGAGCGCAGGCGATCAGATTGTGCTGCTGCCACAGGATAGCTAAAGGTCACCATAACCACAATGAGCAAACGCAACGGCAACAAACAGCGCAAGGTCGTCATCGACATCCGCAAAATCACGAAAACCTACCAGATGGGCACCTTTGAGCTACACGTGTTAAAAGGCATCTCGCTCAAGGTGCGCTCTGGTGAGTTCCTGTCCATCATGGGGCCGTCTGGCTCTGGCAAATCCACGCTGATGAACATTCTCGGCGCACTGGATACCCCGACCTCCGGTGAATTCTATCTGGATGGCGTGGATGTCAGCAGCTTGAGCGAACGCTCACTCGCAGTCGTGCGCAACAAGAAAATCGGCTTCGTCTTCCAGAATTTCAACCTGCTCAAGCGCACCGAAGCAGTGCGGCAGGTCGAATTGCCGCTGGTTTATGCGGGGCGCGGCGGCAACCGCAATAAAAAAGCACGCAAAGCGCTCGAATCCGTCGGCCTGGGCAAACGCCTCGACCACACACCCAACGAGTTATCCGGCGGCCAGCAGCAGCGCGTCGCCATCGCCCGTGCATTGGTCAACGACCCGTCTGTGATCTTAGCCGATGAGCCGACTGGCAACCTGGATTCACGCAGCGGCAAAGAAGTCATGCAGATCTTTCAAGAACTCAACCGCAACAAGGGCATCACCACCATCTTCGTCACGCACGACCCCTGGATTGCACGCCACACGGACCGCGTGATTATGCTGCGGGATGGCCGCGTCGTGGCCGATGAACGTGTCAAAGACCCGCTGGATGCACGCAGCGCCGAACGCCCCTCCGAGGCCGAGGAGCTACAGGGCATCTTCGAGGAAACCTACTATGGCGGCGGCGAAGAAGAATACAACTAATCATGAACTTTAACGAAACACTGCGTATCGCCATCGAAAGCCTGCTCATCAACCGTCTGCGCTCTGTGTTGACCACATTAGGCATCATCATCGGCGTTGGTGCTGTAATTGCGCTGGTCGGGCTGGGTCGCGGCGTTGAAGATTACATCGACCAGGAATTTGCCACACTCGGCGCAGATATTCTGGAGATCAACAGCGCACGCCCGGATAGCCCCACCCGTACCCGCATCGAACCGCTGACGACGCTGCAAGCCCGCGACCTGGCCAACCCCATCATCACGCCCAGCCTGCGTGCTGTTGCCATCCGCTATGGTGTGTTCGGCCAATTGGTGAACGGCGCAGAACGTACCCAACTCGGCATTGATGGCGTCTCCGCCAATTACGCCGACGTACAGCAATGGCCCGTGCGCTCCGGGCGTTTCATCAATGCAACGGACATCGAAAACAACGGGCGCGTGATCGTGCTCGGCCTGGATGTCGTGGAGGATTTATTCGGCTCACGCGATTTCAACGCAATCGGGCAGGTCGTGCGCCTGAACCAGCGCCCGTTCACCGTCGTCGGCATCATGTCACAGCGCGGCGGCAGCTTCATCAGCGAGGATAACGCCGCCTTCATCCCCATCAGCACCGCACAAACACGCCTGGATAACGCCCGTACACGCGATGGCGGCTATCGCGTCAACACCATTTATGCACAGGTGCGCAGCGAGGACCTGATCCCACAAGCCGAGCAAGAGATCATCGCCTATCTGGACGCGGCGCATGATGTGACCCTGGACGATGAGCGTGATTATCAGGTCGGCAGCGAGACGGATTTCATCGACCTGATTGACGAGGCCAGCAGCGTGCTGACGCTCTTCCTGATTATGATTGCCAGCATTTCGCTATTGGTCGGCGGCATCGGCATCATGAATATCATGCTGGTATCCGTCACCGAACGCACCAAAGAGATCGGCCTGCGCAAAGCCGTCGGCGCACGCGGCATCGACATCCTGACGCAATTCCTGATTGAAAGCGTGGTGCTATCGCTGATCGGTGGCATTATCGGCATTGCAGTCGGGGCCGGCGTGGGTGCGCTGGGCACTATCATCATCCGCGACATCTTCAATCAGCCCATACAGGTCAGCGTGTCAGCGGATGCCGTGCTGCTGGCGACGGGTGTCAGCACGTTTGTCGGCGTCTTTTTCGGCTACTATCCCGCCAGCCGTGCCGCCCGCATGAAGCCCATCGACGCGCTACGTTTTGAATAGGCAAGCAACGAGCAGAAACGGTCAACCATGCTAGAAAACCTACGCATCGCTCTCGGCAACCTGGCCAGCAACACCCTGCGCACCATCCTGACCATGCTTGGCGTCACCATCGGCGTCGCAGCCGTGATTATCCTGGTCTCTGTCGGGCAAGCCTTCGATGGCTTCGTGCGTGATCTGTTCTCAGGTGTCGGCGTCAATCTGGTGTTCACGTTTGCCGTGCCAGACGCACGCGGCAACTTCGAGCCGATGACGCAGGACGATTTTGAGGCCCTCAGTGATGTCTTTCGCGTGCCGGATGCCAGCTTAGTGATGCCGTTCGATACGCTCAGCAACCGCACCATCCGCTATGAAAACCGCGAAACGACGGCCAGCGTGCAGGGCGTCACGCCGGATTACCTGGAGCTATTCAACCGCGAGATGGCCAGCGGGCGCTTTTTTGATGCGCAAGACATGGAAACCCGCGCCCGCGTCGCCGTCATCGAGCAAAGCCTCGTGAATACGCTCTTCCCGGATGTGTTCCCGGTGGGCCAGAATATGCGCATTGGCGATGTGCGCTTCACCGTGATTGGCGTGCTAGGCGCTGGCAACGCGGGGATCGGCGGCGATGGCGGTATCGTCATCCCCATCACCACCGCACAAACCCGCCTGAGCGGTGAACGTGTGCTCAGTGGGAACCGTCCGCTTGATGTGATCGTGTTGCAGGCACGCCAGGCCGAAAGCGTAGAACCGCTCGCCAATCAGATTCGCCAGGTGCTACGTGAAGAGCGCGATGTCAGCTTTCAGGACGACGAAAACTTCTTCGTGCTGACGCAAACCGAAATCCTGGATACAGTCGGCAATATCACCAGCCTGCTGACGGTCTTTCTGGCGCTGCTGGCCAGCATATCGCTGCTGGTCGGCGGTATCGGCATCATGAATATCATGCTGGTCACAGTCACCGAGCGCACCAAAGAAATCGGCCTGCGCAAAGCCGTCGGCGCACAAAAATCGGACATCCTGCTACAATTTCTCATAGAGGCGGTGCTGCTTTCCGTGCTCGGCGGCTTAATCGGCGTGCTGATTGCGGTTGCTGTCACATTCGCTGTGACGGCGCTGGTCCCACAGTTGTCGGTTTCGGTGCAATTGGCAAGCATCGTGCTGGCAACAGCCATTTCCGTCTTGGTTGGGGTGCTATCCGGCCTCTACCCAGCGAATCAGGCGGGTAGCCTGAACCCAATTGATGCATTACGCTACGAATAGACGCAAGTAACGACTGAGGTACGTGTCCCATCCTCAGTCGCCAGACGTTAAAACGTCCGGCTCCGGTAAGGACAAGCCTGCTCAAGCAGGCTATATGCAGCACGCCATAGCCCCCTTCAGGGGGGTTGGCCCTGCGGCAGCCGCTGGCTTTAGCCAGTGGCGACACACACAGACTGGCCTGAGTCGTTACAGACCAAACACAACCGTATCAGAGGCGCACACATGACCGAGACACCCCACGAAAGCAAAGCAACTGACGAAGCGAAGCCAACTGACGAGACCATACCCATTCCGCGTTATCGCATTTTCGTGCTCAACGCTAACTTCGTCGTGCAATGGGAGGAAAACCGCGTGCAGGATTTACAAAGCGGGCGCTACTATGCCTACACAACGCACGCCGAAACCACACCCATCACCGACTTTGAACTGAGCGAATTGCGCAAGGTCGGCATCGTAGAGGATTACGACGATTTGCTGGTGCATCTGTCGCCCTTGCCGAATATCGTTGACGTGCCCGTGCGCTATTACTACGTCAATACAGCACAGCACAAAGACCTCTGTCACTTGATCGAAGACCGCTTGCGCGAGTGTGGCCTGCTCAGCGAATTTTCGGTACGCACACAGGAACGCTTCGTGATTGTGCGTGCGGCTGATGGGCATGGCTTCATTTCATTTGACGCCGCCGAACGCGCAAGGCAGACGCTTATGCAGCAACTGCCGGACCTGATGCAAACAGCCGTCGTCGCCTTCACGGAAATTCTCAATCTGCGTGATGCCTTGTAGGGCCTGTGCAATGTGTTCATAATCTTCATATCGTTTTAAAAGACCTTCGCGAATTCAACACATCTGTAGTAAACTGAACGTAAACATAGGGGCGCACACCGTCATTCACCTCTCTCTGGCATGGCTCATTGCGTAAAAGGTCGAATAATGTCTGAAGAAAATACAAACGGAACGGGGATCGAGGGCAACCCAACGATACGCGAAGTCCACGATAGTATGCTGGATGGACTCGGCCAACTGGCGGATTACTTCGGCTTCAGCAAGGTAATGGGGCAGTTGTATGGCACGCTGATGCTAAGCGCCGAGCCGCTCTGTCTGGATGATATGATGGAACGCCTCAGCATCTCAAAGGCCAGTGTCAGCATGAACATGCGCACGCTGGAACACATGGGAATGGTGCGGCAGGTGTGGGTTCGTGGTCGCGGTGGACGCCGCAAATTCTATGAAGCCGAAACGGATTTCTGGCAGATCATCACAAGTTTGCTCACGGGCCGCGAAATGCGCGATGTCGAACGTGCAATCAACGTCATTGACGAAAACAACCAGCTACTCACCAAGCGGCTTCAAGATATGACCGAGGCAGATCAGCACCTGGCCCATCTTTACATCGAGCGCATGTCCCAAATGCAAGTGCTGTTTCGCTTCGCACAACTCATCATCACCAGCGTTTTAGCACAAGCCGATACCACTGATTTCTCCGATATCTCAGGAATTGACATCAGAACATAAGACATCCGTTTGATTCCCTTGAGCCAACGGATTAAATCAACTATACTGACGATCTAAGCGTGGGGGAGTGGCGGAATTGGCAGACGCGCATGACTTAGGATCATGTCTCTCCGGAGGTGAGGGTTCGAGTCCCTCCTTCCCCATCGACCCAAACACAAGCACAAGGCGCGGTCTCGCGCCTTTGCTGTACCCCACACATGCAACCCGTCCGATACGACTCGTATAAGCAGTCAACTACGCAAGGATGAATTTGTGAACGTTCAAACGGAGCGCCTCGAAAACCACAGCGCCCGCATAACCGTATCAATTGACGAAGAACGCTTCCAGAAGGCGATGCAGCGGGCCGCCAAAGAGCTATCAAAGCAATATCGCATTCCCGGCTTCCGTAAGGGCAAAGCCCCATACCGCGTAGTCGCGCAGTACGTCGGTGAAGCATCCATCCTCAAAGTAGCCGTTGACAAGCTGACCCCAGAGGTATTCGCAGAAGCCAGATACGAATCCGGCCTCGATCAATATGGCACCGCAGTGCTAGAAAATGTCAGCGAAGAGGTGCCGCCTGTCTTTACCTTCGCGCTACAGCTTGCACCAGAAGTAGACCTGGGCAATTACCGTGAGATCCGCCAGGATTACGAGCCGCCGCAGGTAGAAGATGATGAGGTTGATGAGCAGCTCAAAGAGATACGTCGCCAATATGCCCTGGTCGAGGACAGCCACGACCCGATTGAATGGGGCAACCGCGTCAAAGCAGAAATTCGCGCGGAGTTCGCGGACGAAGCCCCCAAAGGCGCTCATGGCGATGAGCATGACCACAAGCCACAGCCGGGCGATGCCTTCATCGAGCAGCAAGAAGCGACCCTCGACCTTGAAGAAGGCCAAGAGATTGTCATGCCCGGTTTTGCCGAGGAACTCATCGGCGCGGATGTAAGCGACGAGCTTGACTTTACGCTGACGGTTCCAGAAGATCACAAAACCCTCACGCCCGTTGCAGGCCGTGTAATCAGCTTCAACGTCTCTATCATCAAGGTCGAAACGGTCACATTGCCAGCCCTGGATGACGACTTCGCAGCCCGTGTCATCGCCGATGACATATCTCAGGGCGGCGCAGGCATAAGCTCAGAAGCCGAGCCAGAGACAGACACCGCAGCCACTGCTGCCAATGAACCGCCAGACCTGTCGCAACTGCGGATGTACATCCGCGAGAGCCTGCAAAAGCAACAAAAGAGCAAGTACGATCAGCAATACGCTGACGAAATCCTCAATCAGATCATTAAAAACGCGACAGTCGCCTATCCCGACGACATGCTGAATGAAAGCCTTGACGAGCTACTGCAAGAACAAGATGACTATCTGCGCGGTGAGCACGGCACGACACTAGCAGACCAACTCAAGCTCAATAACCAGAGCGCGGAACAACTGCGTGAGGCAATGCTACCGCAAGCACACCGTCATTTGCAGCGTTCGCTCGTGCTATCACAATTCGCTGAACAAGAAGGTTTGCTCGTCACCGAAGCCGAGATCGAAGCAAAGGTTGACGAAGTGCTGTCGCAATTCGGCGGAGTATCAGAGCCGATGCGTAGCTTCATCAATCAGCCGCAATACCGCGACCAAGTTGCAAGTAACATGGTGACTATAAGTGTGACGGAACGCTTGTGCCAGATTGGGCGCGGCGACACCATCGAAGACCCGCACGACGCGACAAGCGCCGACGCAAGCACGGACGCCGACGACGCAGCAGCAACTTCTGATGCAACGCCTACCGAGAACAGCGTAAAAACAGCGGACGCAGAAGCGTCTAGTAGCGTGATGGCAACGGATGCCACAACGGACGCCAATAAGACCACAGATAACGGGTGACATCCGCGCCGTAGCTTTACCGTTACCGTCTTACTATCAAACCAATCTATGAGTGAACAGATAAAGGTCAAAGGTAACAAGCAGATGAACATTCAAAACGTCATTCCAATGGTTATTGAACAGGGCAGCCGGGGCGAACGCGCCTACGATATTTACTCCCTGCTGCTGAAGGAACGCATTGTTTTCGCCGGCTCCGGCATCAACGATCAGGTATCCAACCTCATCGTCGCGCAGTTGCTCTTTCTGGATCGTGAAGACCCCGACCGCCGCGTGCAGATGTACATCAACTCCCCCGGTGGCCAGGTGTACGCCGGCCTCGCGATCTACGACGCCATGCAGCTTATCCAGGCCCCGGTGCAGACGGTGGCCGTCGGCCTGACAGCCAGCTTCGGCACCGTCCTGCTGACCGCCGGCGCGGACAAAATGCGCTTCGCCCTACCCAACGCCACGATCCACATGCATCAGCCACTCGGTGGCGCACAGGGCCAGGCATCCGATATTGTCATCCAGGCCAACGAAATCGTGCGCCTGAAGAAACGCCTGAATGAAATTTTCGTGCATCACACCGGGCAGGATTACGACACCATCGAGAAGGATACAGACCGCGACATCTACAAGAGCGCGGAAGAGGCCGTCGAATACGGCCTGATTGACCAGGTGCTCGCACTGGGCGAAGAACCCGCCAAAGCCTGAGCAATGGTAGACCATCCAAACCGCAACCAGGGCGTGCGATCAGCACGCCCTTGCAATATCTACGCAAATGCAACGCAACACGAAGGAGAAAATGCGTCGTGACTTACCCACCCGGAGGGCATCGGTGTTCGTTCTGTGGCCGCAGCCATGATGAGGTCGAGCGCCTGATCGCAGGCCCAGACAACGTCTTTATCTGCAATTACTGCGTGCAGCTCTGCTATAACCTGCTGTCAGATGAGGAGTTTGTCGAACGCTCCATGCCCGATTTCCAGTTCGACCACCTGCTGTCACCACGCGAAATCATGGGGCATCTGGACGAGTACGTCGTCGGCCAGGAATACGCCAAGCGCGTCCTGAGTGTCGCTGTCTATAACCACTACAAGCGCATTCAGTCCGAGCAATCTATGTCCGATGTAGAACTGGAAAAAAGCAACATCCTGGTTATTGGCCCGACAGGGAGCGGCAAAACACTCATGGCGCAGACGCTAGCACGCATCCTCGATGTACCTTTCTGCATCGCAGACGCCACCGCGCTGACTGAAGCGGGCTACGTCGGTGAAGATGTCGAAAACATCCTGCTACGCCTGATCCAAGCCGCAGATGGCGACATCACACGCGCCGAAAGCGGCATCATCTACATTGATGAAATCGACAAAATTGCGCGTAAATCCAACGATAACCCGTCCATCACCCGCGATGTATCCGGCGAAGGCGTCCAGCAAGCCCTGCTGAAGATCATCGAAGGCACCGTCGCCAACGTCCCGCCGCAAGGTGGCCGCAAACACCCGCATCAAGAATTCTTGCAGATCGACACCAGCAACATCTTGTTCGTCTGTGGTGGCATGTTTGACGGCATCGAGAACGTGATTGCGCGGCGCATCGGCGTCAAAGGCTCATTGGGCTTCCGTGCGGGCGACGACACCGAACGGCGCGAAAGTGGGCAATTGCTGCGGCATGTCAGCCCCGAAGACCTGATTTCGCATGGCCTGATCCCTGAGTTGGTCGGGCGTCTGCCAGTTGTCGTCGGCGTCGAGCCGCTGGATAGTGAAGCGCTCAAACGCATCCTGATCGAGCCGAAAAACGCCCTCACCAAGCAGTACAAGCACCTGCTATCGTTGGATAACGTGGAACTGGATTTTTCCGACAGCGCGTTGCTCGCCGCCGCAGAAGTAGCGATGGAGCGCGGTACAGGTGCACGTGGCCTGCGCTCAATCATCGAGAAATGCTTGCTAGACGTGATGTATGAAATTCCAGGCCGCGATAGCATCCGCCGTGTGGTCATCACAGGCGAGGTGGTGCACGGTGATGAGCGCCCGCTGATCTACAATCATGAGGGCGTCCAACTGGAATGGAACGAGGACGGCACCCTGCGCAATGCAAAAGGTGCCGCCTAGTACGCGTTAGCACAAACACCGTGTAACGACTCAGCCCTCACCCCAAGCCCCTCTTCAGGGGTAGGTATTTGCTTTTTCGTTGTTCCTGTGTGGCGGACGCACCAGTGGCGCGTCCGCCACGAAAGAGCACACGACCGCGCTATTGTGTGATACTACTCTCGTGTAGCGATACACGTATCTCATACATTCCGCAAAGGAGCCTGTAGCTTTAGTCGCTGCGCTTCACCAGGCTGACAAAATACAGCAATTGCAGCAACGCAGTCACCGCAGCAGCCACATACGTCATTGCGGCAGCATTTAACACCTGTCGCGCCCCTTCACGGTCAGAATCCATCTGCATCAAGCCCGCAGTTTGCAACATCGACAACCCGCGACGGCTGGCGTCAAACTCCACAGGCAGCGTCAGCAGCACGAACACCACCGACAGCGCGAAGAAGCCGATACCAATCCACGCCAAGCCTGTCAGGTTCAAGAATACGCCCGCCAGGATCAGAATGTACGATAGGTTGGGGCTGAACTGCACCGCAGGCAGCAGAAAGCTACGCATCTGAATCAGCAACGATGCTTCTTGGTGTTGCTGCGCGTGGCCTAGCTCGTGCGCAATGATGGCCATTGCCGCCACACTCGGCTTTGCTGCCACACCCTCGGACATGCGCACCGTGTGCGATGTCGGGTCGTAATGATCGGTCAACTGGCCTGGCGTGCGCTCTAGCTGCACATCACGCAAGCCACCCGCCCGCATGATGCGTTGCGCCGCGTCGGGTCCACTGATGCCGGCGCTGTTACGCACCTGGCTCCATTTGCTATAGGACGACCGCACGTAAGCCTGTGCCGCCACCGACGCCAGAATACCCGGAATCATAAATAGTAGATACAACGGATCGAAGAATAGCATCGTGTCTCACCTCAGTCGTGCTGCGTTTACAGATACAGAATGCAAAATGCAGAATGCAGAATGCAAAATTGAACAGAGAATACAGCACAAATATCAGAAATTTCGCAGCAAATCATTGCCGATATGTAAATTCAGCCCGCGCTAATGGATAAAAGGTGAACAATGACCAGCACCAGACAATAGCTCGCGGCTAATTGCCGGGGGCTGGCGTCGGCGTAGCCGGGTCGCTAATGTAAATATTGACCATGCACGCGGCGACTAACGTGCTGGATACATCGTAAATCATCAGGCGAAATTGATAGACGCCTTCACCATACACCGCCGGGTTAAACTGATAGAAATCGCTCAGGTTTTGCACGGGCTGCAAAATATCCGCCACCACCTGATAGCTGTTATTCGTATCCGGCCCCTTGATCTCGATCTTAGCGCTGGCGAAATTCGACGTGTAGGCCGTACCCCGCACGGCAATCGGCTGAAAGACGCGCATCCCATTCGCCGGAACCTGCAATTGCGCACGCGGATCATCACAGCCTTCACTCGCTGGCGGATTCGGCACGATGGTCCCCACCGGGGTCGGCGTCAGCGTCGGCGTCAGCAGGATGATCTGCTCATCGTCCCCAACCAGCGGCGGCACAGGTTCGATGTCAAACGCACCCTGTGCGCGTGGCGGTGGTGTCGCCGTCACGAATTCGCCATCGGTCATATTGGCGCGGCGCGCCTGCGCCACCTGCTGCAACGTCGCTTCTTGCTCCAGGAAGGGCACAACGGTCTGCTGCACACCCAACACCAGCAGCACAATTTCAGCGGCCACGATAATGCCTGTGGTGGCGTTCATCTGCCGATGACGTGCCAGGCTGCGCTCTAATTCAAAGTACGTTGCGCGGTAATCACCCGCCGCCAGCAGCAGCCGATAACCATAGCGCATGATGACCGCCGCCATCAGGATATACAAGCCGAGTGCAAGTTGGTCGATCAAGAAAAATACCTGCGTCACGTCCCACCCGCCTTCAAACTAGCCTGCTGCTTCTACTGCGATTGCCCTTGTTGCATCGTGCGCAGCACAGCACGCACAATCGTCTTCATGCGCGGGATCAACACCTCGCCCGCGTCCAGCACTTCCTGGTGATCCGTTTCGCGCTCGCTATCCACCTGATCTATCGTGACGTTCGTGATGCCCGACAGCGCCATCACACGCATTCCGGCATGACGTGCCACCAGCACCTCATGCACCGTAGACATACCGACAGCGCTCGCGCCCATCACACCCAACATACGAATTTCCGCAGGCGTCTCGAAGTTAGGCCCAGCAACCGCCGCATAAACGCCACAATGCAGCGGTAGCTCATGCTCACGCGCCGCAGACTGCGCCGCATCGCGCAGTTCGCGGTCGTAGGTTTGCGCCATGCCGACAAAACGCGGCCCAATGCGCTCATCATTCGGCCCCAACAGCGGATTATTGCCTGCGAGACCGACGAAATTGATATGATCTTCGATCAGCATCACATCGCCCACGCTGTAGCCCCGGTCAATTCCCCCGGCAGCATTGGTCAGCAACAACGTCTTAACGCCCAGGAAATGCATCACGCGAATCGGGAACGTCACCTGCTGCATGGTATAGCCTTCATAAAAGTGCGCCCGACCCTGCTGCGCGACAACCGCCTGCCCTTCCAAGCGCCCAAAGACGAGGTTGCCCTCATGCCCATGCACCGTTGACACCGGCCAGCCCGGTATCTGTGCATAGGGGATGCTCGTGCGGTCTTGCAGCACATCCGCCAGCGACCCCAGGCCGGACCCCAATACAAGCCCCACATCGGGCTGTAGATCCGTGTGTTCGCGGATGGCGGCAATGGCTTTTTCATACGTTGCGTGGCTTGTATCGGTTTGCTGCGTGTCGTTCATGGTGCGGCTGATCCCTGACAATATAACGGCTTGATGTGAATAAAATGCCTGATTGCACGTTACATAGTATGCGCTGCCTTCTGTGCTGGCAATGGTGGCCTGCAAACGTAACGCGCACAGACATCGCTTTTTTTTTAACAAACTGTAGGCTTTTACCCCGATCTGCTCTACAATAGGTTGACCCATAAACCAATTGCTCAGCCCGAAACACAACACGCAGGGAATCAACGTGTATGGACGACACCGAAAAAGCGATGCACAGCTACGTCGAAGCCTATAGCAAATTATACAACCGCCACCCGTCCGAGTTGCGTGCGCTGGATGAAGAATGGGTCGTCGTCAATGGGGCACAGATGCGCATTGGCGAATTAGTTTACTTAACGAACCAACTGCAACAAGAATACAAGCAGGCCATGAACCAGAAGCGCAACATGGTCAAGCGCTTGATTAGCTGGTTTCGGGGATGACGCGGGCGGGCTGTGGCTTCCGCAGGTCTATCAAGCATCCGGCGAGCGACGCATATGCAGCGGGTCGAGGCCAGCGCGTAAACGCTCCTGCTCATAATCCGCTGGCGTATCGACATCCCGCAGGATGCTATCCGTATCGACGTTGATGTAAACAATCTCGTCCTGATACTTGTTGATGACCGACTTCATAGAACCACTACGCGGCAACGCCAGCACCTCTTGCCAGAAACGCCGCCCTAGCAAAATTGGATGGCCCCTGCGCATCTCAAAGCTAGGGATAATCAGATCACCCTGAACTTCTGCATAAGCACGCAAAAGCTCATAGATGACCTTAGCTTCGATGCGTGGTTGGTCACCGAGCACAATCAGCGCCGCCGAGACGTTATCCGGCATCGCCCGCAAACCCGCCTTAATGGACGATAGCATCTCACCCGTCTTATGCTGACGGTTATGTACAGCCTTTGCGCCCATCGGCTTGACGCGCTCTTTCACATCGTCAGCGTAGAAGCCCGTCACCACGTTAATGTGGTCAATCCGTGAGCGAATAAGCTGCGCCACGATATGCTCAACGATGCTCTGGCCATTCGACCAGGGTAACAGCACCTTCGGCGCACCCATGCGCGATGAACGGCCTGCCGCCAGCACCACCGCACCCAGCGAACGCTGCACTTCCAACACGGGGTTAGCGCCCCGCACCGCACCCAGCGCGACGCCATCCATGCGCGGTGACCGCAGCACCATCTTGGCGATCATCTGCGCCCGATGCCGCTTATAGCCCTCCTCCGGCGTCTGATTCAAGAAAGCCACCACCCGCGCACGCTGCGGAATGCCGCGTAAACCCAGGTCATCATCGCGTAGCACCTGTGCAATCCAGGGTGAGCAGATTTTGCTGCCATGCGGGAAGCCGAATTTCTCCATGATCGGTTTCGGATTGTAGACGTGCTCTTCATCCAGCGGCAAATCCAGCGCACTTAACGAGGCCACCGGCACCACCAACGACGCCTCATCCGGGATGGTCGGCTCATCGTCATAAGGCGCTTTCAGTGGCAAACCACCCGCACCATCCGCTTCGATCAGCAGCACATCCGAATCGACGCTATCCAGCAATTCACGTAACCACGCGCTACGCGGACCATACACCTGACTACCGCGCACCACATCATATAAGAACACAAAGCCATGCTGCGTCAGTGCCAGCGAAATCGCGTTCATTCCCGCGTCGTAGCGCATGTAATGCGGCATCAGCGGTAACTGTTCTTCGGCAATGCAGGTTGTGGTCGTCGCCAGTACGCGCCAGCCAGCCTCCTGTAGCTCATAGCCCAGGCCAATCAATGCAGAGGTTTTGCCGCCCGCCCCCGTGAAGGCCACGACATCGCCACGTACCACGTTAAATGCTTGGTGAAGCTTCATGACGCCTCGAAATTACAATACCTACAGAACACTCGAGATAGCTACAATGGCACACGCCGATTGTACAGGCGACCGCCTTATGGATGACCGCAAACAAAATCCTACCATCCGGTGGACGTTTATTCCTAAAAACGGATTCACTTGGGTTCAAAATGCACGAGACTTTGGTGAGACGCATGACACCCATGCGCACAGCCACCATTATAAACCAAAATGTGGCCCTGTGCGCAATGTGTTTAGATAACGCCCAGGCCCTGTGCACGCAACGCTTTGACCACCTTATCCGGCGTGAAGGGTTGCGCATTCAACCAGACGCCCGTCGCATCGTAGATAGCAGCAGCAATCGCCGGCGTCAGCGGCAGCATAGGCATTTCCGCCATGCCACGCGCACCCCAGGGGCCAATCGGGTCGGGGTATTCCAGAATGACGGATTTAACTTCCTCTGGCACATCTAACGCGGTTGGGATGAGATACGTGGATAGATACGGGTTGCGGATGCGGCCCTTTTCGCTGACGAGATACTCCATCATCGCATAGCCCTGCGCCTGCACAACACCGCCTTCAATCTGGCCTTGCACCAACTGCGGATTAACGGCCTTGCCGACATCGTTGGCGCTGATGACACGCAGCAATTGCACCTGCCCGGTCTCGATGTCCACTTCGACCTCAACCGCCTGCGCCACATAGCCATACGCAAAATTCGGCTCGCTGCGTCCGGTCATGGGGTCGTAGGGCGTGGTTTCCGGTGGCCGATACATAAATTCGGCTTTAGCGGGGCGTTCCTCAGCACGCCAGGCAGCCAGCGCCTTCTCTGCTGCGCCGCGTATCGCATTGCCTGCCATAAACGTCAAGCGTGACGCCGACGCACTGCCTGAACTCTGCGCATAAGCCGTATCTGCTGTCAGCAAACGCACCTTATCAAACGCTACGCCGACGGCCTCAGCCGCCATCTGCGCGATGACCGTGTGCGCACCCTGCCCCACATCCGCGCCTGCCTGCCGCACAACCACTTCTTGGATGTCTGCCTTGCCATGTAGCTCAACAGCCGCCCAGCAATGCTCCGGGAAGCCAAAGCTATAGCCGACGTTCTTATATCCGCAGGCAAAGCCCACACCACGCCGTTTACTTGGGTCCGTCGGTTGCACAAGCGGCTGACGGCTGAACGTGCCATCTGCATTCTGCTGCCAGTAGCTCTCCAGCCCACACTGCTCCACAACGCGATCAATCGACACACCAGCAGGTAAAGGCGTTCCAGTCGGTGCGATGCTGCCCTCCTGAAACACATTGCGGCGGCGTAGCTCCACCGGGTCCATACCCAGGGCCGCAGCCAGCTTGTTCATCTGGCTTTCTGCGGCAAAAAGCGCCTGCGGTGCGCCAAAACCGCGAAATGCGCCGCAAGGGATGTTATTGGTGTACACGGCATAGGTGTCTATGCTGATATTGGGGATTTCATACGCGCCGCTGCTGGTCAATTGCGCATTACCCAGCACCTTATTTGACGTGTAGTTATACGCGCCAGCATCCCCGATCACACGCGCTTCTACCGCCACGATTTTACCTGCACGTGTCGCGCCCCACTTCGCATACACGCGGATAGGGTGCCGCTTGTGGTGATATAAGATGCTTTCTTCCCGCGTCCACTGGATTTTGACCGGACGCCGCAACGTCAGCGCCGCCAACGCCAGCACAATCTGCACCGACATATCTTCGCGGCCCCCAAACGCACCACCAATCGCCGGGTAGATCACGCGCACCTGCTCCGGCGGCAAATTCAGCGCATGATAAATCTGCTCCTGGTCCTCGTGCGTCCACTGGCCAGCCACCACCACCGTCACGCGGCCCGCTTCGTCAATGTAGCCTAAACCTGCTTCCGGTTGCAGATAAGCGTGCTCCTGCCAGGTGGTTTCATACACATCTTCGGCCACGACTTCGGCCTGTGCCCAGCCTGCGCTGATGTCGCCTTTGCGGATGCGATACTGATTGATGACGTTCTGCGGGTTATCGGGGTGCAGTTGTGGCGCATCGGCCTGCATAGCGGCCTCTGCATCGAAAACGGCTGGCAAATCCTCATATTCGACGCTCACCAGCTTGACCGCTGCTGCCGCAATCGCTTCGGTTTCTGCCACGACGACGGCGACCACATCCATATAACAGCGCACGACGTCCGTACCGACTTTGTTGCCACCGGGACCGCAAATCACGGGCTGATCTTTGATGACAAGGCCGTATTCGTTCACCGGAATATCCCGCGAGGTAAACACGCGCACCACACCGGGCAGCGCTTCGGCCTGGGTGGTATCCACGTTCAGCACACGCGCATGAGCACGGTCGCTGAATTTAATTTTCATCCACAGTTGGCCCTCGGCGTTGATGTCACCGGGATAGGGCGTTTCGCCTGTCACCTTGCCCAGCGCATCTATGCGCTTCACCGACTGACCAATAACCACATCACGCTCTTTTGGCATACACGTCTATCTCCTAACGCGCCGACACGCTGACATGCTGACATGCTCACACACTCACACGCTTACCCCTGCTTACGCAGTTGCTTGATGCGCTTCTCGATGGCCTTGCGCTGCTCTTTCGGCGTATCTTTCACACGACGCAAATACTGCTCGTAAAGCTGTGCGGCATTGCCCGCGTCACCTGCTGTCGCGCTCAGTTCAGCATACTCTAGCAGGATGGTCGTATTTTGCGGGTCCAGCTTCAGCGCAGTGCGATAGTCCTTGAGCGCGGTTTCCAGGTTGCCCGCGTCGCGCTCCAATTGGCCACGATAGTAATACGCCTCGACCAACGCATCATCCAGTTGCAGCGCCTGATCGTAGTCGCTCAGCGCATATTCCAGTTCACCGCGCTCCCGCAGCACATTGCCGCGCCAGCAATACGTTTCGCCATCGCTATGATTAAGCTTTAGCGCCTGATCGTAATCGGCCAACGCTTCATCGTAAGCATTCTGCGCCGCGTAGATGCGCCCACGCAGCTTGTACGCAATCGCCATGTCGGGCCGTGCGCTGATGGCCTGCGTCAGGTCGTCAATAGCGCGGTCAAGCTGCTCACGTCCGGCATATAGCTCGCTGCGTTCGTAGTACGCATCGGCGTTTGCAGGGTTCAGGCGGATCACCTGTGTATAATCACCCATCGCGCCATTTTCAGCGCCGCTTTGTGCGCGTAACTGCGCACGGAAGAAATACGCCGCCTCAAATTCAGGGTCAAGCTCGATGGCTTCGGTAAATGCACGGTTGGCCTCGCCAAAATCGCCCTCTGACGCTAGTTGCCGCCCCTGCGCAAAGAATTTCTGGGCCGCCTGATTGCGCGTCAGCGTCGATGGGTCCTCATGCATCATGCGATCTGTATAGGATTCTGTGGCGTTGCTATCATCTGCAAAAAGGTCATCGGCTAAATCGCCAAAATCGTCAAGGCTTATAGCATCATCAGCGCCGAAATCCATGTCGCCCAGGATAGCGTCGAATTCATCGGCTAGCGGTTCTGCATCTGCCTCAGCACTGGCAATTTCATCCTCAAAATCGAAGCTGTCGAAATCGCTAAATGCGTCTGAAGCGGCATCGTCCTCTACTTCAAATGCGAACGCGCTATCGTCTGTCGGTGCATCGTTAGGTCCCACGTCGAAGCCGTCCAGCATGGCATCAAACGGGTCTACATCTGCCGCTGCTTCGGCTACATCGGCATCCCCTCTATCGTTACCGAAGTCCGCATCGGCCAGCAACGCCGCAAAAGCGTCTTCTGGTTCATCAACCGTACTTGCTGCATCATCCAAACCCGCATCAAACGGGTCTGCATCGAAGGTGAACGCATCGGCTTCGTCGGCTGTGGTAGCCTCGGCGTTATTAGCATCATCAAACGAAAAAGCGTTTACGTCCCAGGGGTCCTCGGATGCGCTCTGTTCGGCCTGTGGCGCATCATCGAAATCCGCGACCGCACCTGTTTGCCAGGGGAATTCATCATCGTCGAAGCTATCTTGCAATGCCTGGTCGGTGGCTGATGCTGCTGGCTCATCGTCGTCGAACGTCACATCATCACCCAGGAACGCCGCGAAATCGTCATCCACCGCGCCAACGATGTCATCTTGTGCGGCATCCTGGCCTTCTTGCACGCGGGTCGCTTGCTCTGCGGAGTCGTCGGTTTCGCCCTCTGGCTGCCAGGCAAAGCCATCGTCGCTTGCATCGGCCTGATCAAATTCGGACGCTTCCTGCCCCTCGAATTGACCTATCAGGGCTGCAAATTCGGCTTCGGGTTCGTCGGCCTCAGCAGGCACTTGCTGCGGGGCGGCTTCACTGTCGGCGTCTTCGTCATCGAAAAAGCCAAAATCATCCAGAAAGTCGCCTTCACCCTCTGCCGCTTGTGCTTGCTCTTGTATCGTGTCGCCTGTGCTGCGCTCAGCTTCAGTAGCGCCAGACGCGGTGCCGAACCATTCTGCATCAAAGGCGGCTGCAACGTCTTTGTTGATCTCCGGCTCCGGCTGTTCATTAGCCTGGGGTGCAGCCTGGGGTGCAGCCTGGGATGCGGCCTGGGGCCTTGCGTCGCTCGCTTCTTGTTCGTCAGCGCCTATATCGCCTATAAAATCAAAGTCATCGTCGGCTTCGGCAAAATCGCCAGCCCATCCCGACTGATCTTCAAAGGCTCTGAAGTCATCGGCGGTGGCTGACGGTCCGGCCTCAATCTCGGCCTCAATCCCCGCTGCCGTATCATCGCCACCTGCCCAATCAATCATAACGTCGGCTTCATCAGCGACATCGGCGGCATCGGCTTCAGGTGCAAACGCATCTTCGCTAAAGAATTCAGCTTCGGCGTCTGTTGCTGGCTCATCTACAAACAGTTCGACATCAGCTTCGGCTGCGCTCGTTTGCTCTTGCTGTGCTGCATCATCAAAAGCGAAATCAGGCGCTTGTGCTGCGGTTTCCGGCTCCGCTGCTGATGCTGCTTGAGCCAGGTCCAGCGCAAGGTAATGCTCGCGGACCATTGGCTCCATGACGGAGGTAATCAGGGCGCGTGCGCCACCCGCACGAACCGACGAAAGCTGTGCGATCTTCTGGAAATACGGCTGTGGGTTCATGCCGTAGTCCTCAGCTTGCTGCCAAATCTGCGCCAGGTGCTGTGTCGCGGCCTCCGAGTCTGTGAATTGGTCGTACAGGCTGTATTGCGCCAGCAGCGTCACCAGCCAGCGCAGCGGCCTAGCTTCGGGGTCTGCTGGCTGATAGCCCGTCTGCGGGTTCAGCCGTGCCATGAAATGCGCCTGCTGCTGGATAATCTGCCGGATGCTTGCACGCTGCTTGTCGCCAGCACGCAGATAGGCTTCACACAGCGCCTCGATGTTCTGGCCGTCGTCGGGTTCGCGGTGCAGTTGCACCAGCATGGCTTTAAGTTGTTTCTTGTCCGCCACCATCTTGCCTCGTCAAAATCAACAACACATGCCCCTATTATAACGCACAGGGCAACAGCAGTGCTGTGCCCTGTTAGTCATGCCGCTTGTTATGTTGGCTACCAACCTAAGATCGGCCCTGTCTGTTGGCTTTGCGCATCTTAGCACGCATCTGCTTCTGCATCTTCTTACGCCGTTCGATTTCCTGCTGCTTTTCGAGCTTCTCTTTACCAAGCGCCTGTTCGCTGACGTTTTTCGGCCCTTTGGGTATCAATAACGCATAGACCGCCGAAAATAACATAATCGAAATCAGGAAAACACCAGCGCCAGAGGCATACAACAGCGTATCCTCGCCCGATGGCAGGTCCATCTGATCCTGCAAGAAGCCGTAAATAGGTTCTGCCAGTACCACCGCAAAAGCCACTGACACACCCAGTACGATCACACCAAAGATCGGCAGGAAAATTGTCGTCCAACTGCGTTTACGCCGCTTCTTCACATTTGTTGCACGTTCGTCGCTCAGTGCCATTGTGATAGCTCCTTTCATGGAGATATAGATATAGATATGAAAACGGATTCGTAGGGGCGCAATGTATTGCGCCCAGGGCCTAGCGTGCTAAGCCCCTACAATCGTATAGCTTCATTTTCGTTTATCCATCAGCATCAGCCGATGTGTTTGCTTGTTGGCTGGCTTTGACAAAAGCATCGACAATCTTATAATATCCAGTACAACGGCATAAATTGCCACTGATACTTTGCTGAATCTGCGCTTTGCTTGGCTGCGGGCGTTCTTCCAGCAGCTTTGCCCCGGCCATCAGAAAGCCCGGTGTACAGTAACCACATTGTACAGCAGCCTCGTCAATAAATGCCGTTTGGATTGGGTGCAGGCTGTCGCCCTGCTTCAAGCCCTCAACCGTCGTGATGTCCGCGCCGTGCGCACGCGGCGCAGCCACCATACAGGCCATCACCGCAGCGCCATCTAAAAACACCGTGCAAGCGCCACATTCACCCTCTGAGCAGCCTTCTTTTGTGCCCGTCAGCCCGACGTCCTCGCGCAGCCAATGCAGCAGCGTCTTATCCTGCCCACTGCGCACACTGACGGGTTTACCGTTCACCGTGCATTCAATCGGTGTGCCTGCTTCGTGCGTCGCTTGCGTGCTTAGCTGATTGCCGTTCACACGCGCCTGACCTGCACCCCATAACATCGCTGGGTCTCGTGGAAAAGTCGCGGCCTGTGTATTCGTCGCTAGCGCACGCAGGGCACGCGCCACCAGCACCTTCACCATTTCGCTGCGATATTCGGCGGTGCTACGCACATCGTCTATCGGTTTTGGCACCGAACCAGCGATACGCGCCGCATTTGCGATGTTCTCTGGCGTTAGTTCAGCACCCACAAGCGCGGTTTCAGCCTGGGGCACCCGTATAATCGTCGGCGCGACACTGCCGAGCGCAATCGCCGCCTGTGTGACGGTGCTATCTGCATCAAAACCCAGCACCGCAGCGCAATTCACCACCGAAATCGCCTGCGCACGCCGCAGACCCAATTTCAGGAAGATAGCACGTTGCATATCGCCCAACGCCGCAAATGTAACCGCTGTCAGCAATTCGTTCGGCTGCATGACGGTTTTGCGTAGCCCCGTGTAAAAATCCTTGAGCGCTACCCGCCGTTCACCATCCACTGAGGCCAGCGTCACGGACGCATCCAGCGCCATCAGCGGCACAATTGTATCGTTCGCCGGGGATGCTGTGATCAGATTGCCCGCGACGGTTGCCCGATTGCGAATCTGCGGCGCGCCCACCTCCCACGACGCCTGGGCAATTGGTAAGGCGCACTTACTAATTATATCGCTGGCCACCACATGATTATGGTTCACTAACGGCCCTAGCCTCACCACACCCTCATGCAGTGTAATGGCATCCAGCCCCGGCACCCGCGTCAGGTCAATCAGCACGTCCACATCAGGCCGCTTGCCCTGTTCCAGTTCAATCAGGATGTCCGTACCGCCAGCAATTACACGCGCCCGTTCACGGTAGGCGTCCAATAACTGCAACGCTTCTTCAATGCGACTGACAGCGACATATTTTGACCACATAAGCACGCCTCTTTACGCTAAACGTCTAAATCTCTCATATCATACGGGTTTCGTTGCGGCTGTTCTTACAGATGTCGGCTCGACTTCGATCACCATATACGGGTTAATATTCATCACGCAGGTGTCTTCGTAGGTCGTAATCACTTTCTTGCGTCGGTCCCACGTATGCACATGGCCATGCAGCATATAACGTGGCCGATACCAGCGCATGAAGCGCAAGAACGCATCAAAGCCCGTGTGTGGCAAATCCTCGGCATCATGGATGCCACGCGCCGGAGAATGCGCGACAAACACATCCGCGCCACGCCCATACTTGCGCTTGCGCCACAACATACGCAGCGACAGCCCGTTCACCATCCAGTGCATCTGAGATTGCGTGTACTGGATGCTGCCCTTGTTATAGCGCATTGAACCTTCCAAGCCCACAAACGTAATGCCGCGATATTCAAAGATGTTATTGTGCAGGTCAATACCGCCAGGGGGAGCACGTTCGTACATTTCGTCGTGGTTGCCACGCACATACAGCAGCGGCACCCCTAAAATCGTGGTGATGAATTCCAGATAGGTGACGGGCATATCCCCGCAACTGACAACGACATCAATATCTGCATAGCGCCGCCGCAAATTTGCCGCGCTCTCCAATGGTCCCATTATTGTGTCGCTCACTGCCAGAATTTTCACGCCCTGCTGCCCGTTATCGTTATATTGCTGCGCCGCTAGCTGCCGCCTGTCCTTGCTGCATGGGCTGGCCCGTGCCGCCGCGCCGCACCATCGTAATCTCTGACAGGATGCTCAGCGCAATTTCTCGCGGGGATTCAGCCTGCAACTCTAGGCCAATCGGTGAACGCACCCGCGCTAATTGCTCAGCCGTCAGGTTGTGTTGCTCTCGCAGCGCCTTTGCAGTGATGGCCCAGCGCCGCTCGCTGCCGATCAAGCCGATATAGCGTGCACTCGATTGTATCAAATCCGGGATTAGATTTAGATCAACAGGCAGGCCCCGTGTGACGGCGGCGACGTAAGTATTGCGATTGATCGTGACGCGCTGAGCAATTTCAGCAGGCTTGCACACAACATAACCCGCTAGGCCCGGCACATAGCTTTCGTTGGCGTATTCTGCCCGATCATCGGATAAGATCACGCGATAGCTCAGCCACAGCCCTAGCTCTGCCACCGCCTTGCCCACATGACCACCACCGATCACCAGCAGCGTCGGCTTGACCTCTAGTGGCTCGATAAAGATAGTCGCCGTGCCACCACAGATGCCGGGGTCGCCAGCATCTAAGCTGTTCAGCGTGTAGGTCTCGGTGCTGCTTTTGCGCGTCTCGACAGCCAGTTTCGCTGCCGCAATAACCTCATTTTCCATCGCGCCGCCGCCCACCGTGCCCACAATGCCGCCATCGGCATAGACCAGCATCTTGCTACCAGCATGGCGCGGCATGGACCCCTGCGTTTTAATTACAGTGGCCAACGCTGCGGGGGTGCCGTTGTCGTATACATTCAGAAGCGCCTCATACACGGCGCGGTGATCGTCTGCCATGATTATTTACTCTGGTGATTGTCTACCATGATTATTTACTCTGGTGATTGTCTACCATGATTGTTTACTCTATTGATCGTCTACCATGATTGTTTACTCTATTGACGGGATGACGACTTCGCCCAGGAATAAACGCCCGTCCGGTGATATTTCGTAGACGTTGCT
>DAOTTW010000046.1:0-7398 GCA_034437615.1 Anaerolineae bacterium
GATGTGCTGCAAGCGGGCGATTTTCTCGTCGCTGCTCGCCGCAGCGTAGATCACCGCGCCGCGCATTCTGGCAATCTGTACGCAGCCTGTACCCACACCGCCGCTGGCCCCCAAAATCAGGATCGTTTCACCAGCTTGCAAACGTCCGCGTGTAATCAGCATACGCCAAGCCGTACCGTAGGCAATCGGCAAGGCGGCTGCTTGCTCAAATGTAACCGCATCCGGCAGCGGAATGACGTTCTCAGCAGCCACCACGATAGTTTCAGCGAGGCCGCCTGTTGCATGTTCGCCTAACGCGCCGATTTCGCCGTTCGGTAGTGCAATTGCAGGGTCGAGCAATACACGCTGCCCCACCTGCAAGCCGCTTACATCAGCGCCAAGTGCATCAATCACGCCTGCAATATCGCCACCCGTGATGCGTGGCAGGTCGATGTGCATTCCTGGCATTCCACGCCGTACAAACACATCCAGATAATTCAGGCCACAGGCCCGCACGGCAACGCGCACCTGACCTCGTGCGGGTTCAGGGGTCGGTACGTCCTCAAGGCGCAGTTGGTCGCGCTCACCATGCGCATGGATGACAATGGCTTTCATTGGCTTTTGCTCCTGTTATCGCTCATGTTGCTGTGCTGATTTTGGCGCGTGCAATCGCTACCAGCTTGTTATTTGTGACGCTATGGATTTGGACATCGGCTACACCCAGCGTGCGCCCCTGTCGGATAACGTGACCAGTCGCCAGCAAATCACCTGCCGGAGCCGGACGCAGATAATCCACATGTAAATCAATACTCGGCAAATCAGCGCCGACTTGCATCATCAGCGCAAACGTCGCGGTAATATCCGCAAGCGAGGCAATGACGCCACCATGATAAAACTTAGCTGCTGCATCCCCTGCGAAGTCACTGCGGAACGGCAAGCGCAAGCGTATCTGGCCGATTTCACGATCATGGTCTAGCAATTCGATACCGAGCCATTGATGATACGGTGATTGCGCAAGCTGTTTATGTAAGTCCATGTCGTTAATCCGCCTTTCGTCGTGGGTATAAGCGATCCAGCAAGCGCAGCCAACCGACGGCACCCGCGTCATCGCGCAGCGCCTCAACAGTGCGCCCTGCAAAACGACCATCGACCACCAGTAACGTATCCGGCCCACATAGATCAAGCTGATATGGCCCACCGAGGCCGGATTCCGTGCCGCCTGCGTCGGCTGCAAAGAGCTTGTCGTCCTCAATGTAAAGCTGGAAGCGCCGCGACTGCTCGCCAAAGATGCCTGTGTAGGCTTGTAGTGCGTCGGCGGATGCGTTTTGTGCTTCGTTGGCGATGGGTGCTTGATTGCGATAATACGCCAGAAATTGCCAGTAGAGCACCTCACGCAGCACCATGCCACCTAATGAATTCGTCAGCACGATCAGCGCCAAGCCATGTTCGGGCAAGATGGCGATTTTTGCCGCGTGGCCTTTGGTCGTACCGTAATGCAATTGTGCTAACCCTGTCGGCAGGTGTTCCAGTTGCCACACGATGCCGATACCGTTATCCTGCAAGCCATCCCAGGCTTGCACGCTGCGCATCAAGTGCATCGACTCAGGGCTGACAACCGTCTCGCCGCTGTTGCTGTGACCATCAGCGAGCATAAACTGCGCATAGATCAGCATATCGTTCAGTGTACAAGCCAGCCGCCCCATTGAGTTAATGTTGCGCGGCATGGCCCAGGGACGCACCACCTGCGGTCCGTCCGGCATTGGATTATGGCCCGTCGTGAAGCGCTCCGTCATAATGTCATTCGGGAAGAAGCGGCTGTTGTGCATCCCTAGCGGCCCCAAAATACGCTCGCTGATGACCTGCTCGTAGACCTGCCCGGTGACCTGCTCGATCACACGGCCTGCAACAGCATAGGCCGCATTATTGTAGCCACGCCAGCGGCCCAACGGCGCGACCTGCGCGACGTTCTGCATTCCAGCCACGTACAGCGCCAGCGCATCGTCACCGTCGCCCGTTTCAGGGAAGAAATCACCATCCCACCCGGCGGTATGCGTCAGCAGATGCCGCAGCGTGACGTTTTTGCTGATCTCGGCATCTCGTACAGCAAAATCGGGCAAATACGTCCTGACGGTGGCATCTAAATCCACCTGCCCTGCTTCGCGTAATTGCAGCAGCGCCAGCCCGGTAAACGTCTTGGTGATGGAGCCGATTTGCATGTAGGTATCCGACGTCATTGGCAGCGGATGATTGACGTTGGTTACACCGCTGACGTAGCGCTGCATCTGACCATCCGCGATGACGCCAAGCGCCACAGCAGGCACGCCGAAGCGCTCCATATAGCTTTCTGTTGCATCACACAACGACTTAAAATTTGAATCCATCATGACACCCTATCAAGAATCATCCTATTACAATAACCAGTAGCACGCTCAGCGTCAGCACGCTCAGCAGCGTCGTCACCAGAATCGCCGCCGATACGAACTCGGCGTCATTGCCGTATTCGCTCGCCAGCACAGCAGTCGTCACAGCGGTTGGCGTGCTGAGTTGCAGCAGCAAGACGTTGCGCGTCAGGTCAGCGACACCAAGCAATGCACATAACACCAGCACAAGCACAGGGGTCAGCACCAAACGCGCCAGCGATACCCACAACAGGCTGCGCACAGGCCAGGTACGGTTGCCGCGTAAGGCAATACGCGACGTTTGCACGCCTAGCAGCAGCAACAAAATCGGCACGGAACCCTCCGCGAAGATGCCCACCGCCCGACTGACGAAAAGAGGCGTTTGTATGCCCGTCACATTGACCAAAATGCCCGCGATAGTGGCATACGGCAGCGGATTCGTCAGGATGTTGCGTAGACCCTGCATCAGCGTGGCGTTGCCGAGCGAGGCCGCATAGATGCCGAGCGTGTTGGTGACGATGGCCGACAGCACGAAGATAAAGGCCGCACGCTGCAAGCCCGCATCACCGAGCGAAAATTGCACCAGCGGCAAGCCATAATTGCCTGTGTTCATCAGCAGGATTGCGACGATCACACTGCCCTGCATCGTCGGCGTCATGGCACGATCCATGCGCGTCAGGCCCCACCCGGCAAACATCAGCAAAACCGAGACAGCGAACACGACCAGCGTAATCTGTCCGATTTCGCCCGTTTCGACCTGTGCTTCGCTCATGCTGACAAAGACGAGGCTCGGCAACATGACATACAGCGAAATACGCGAGATAAGCTGCGGATCAGGCCGGAAGCGCCGCCCGAACACAAAGCCGACCGCCGCACACAGCATAATCGGCGCGATGGTATCCAGGGCCAACTGCAACCACGTCATGCGGCTAGCCTTCGTGTGCCTGTGCAGGCTGACCGGATAATGCTGGCTGGCGATAGATCAGGCCGAGCAAGCCAAGCGCCAGCGCGTTGCACACCACGCCGATGCCGACCGCAGCAGGCAGCCCCAACGTATCCGCGACGAAGCCGGGTAACGGGGTCGCCAGCAAGAAAGACACATAGCCCAACGTCGTCACCAGCGCCAGCGCATAACCAGCCGATGCCCCGCCGAGGCGCGCCGCCAGGCGAAACGCCGTTGGCAGCAGGTTCGCAATGCTGAAGCCGAAGCACGCGAAGCCAAGCAGCATCGCAACATACGTATTCGCCAGCAGACCAAGCAGCAACCCAATCAGACCAACGCTCACGCTGATCTGTGCCGTCAGCGCGCCGCCGAAACGCGCCACCAGCGCATCCCCGCTGAAGCGCCCAACCGTCATGGCGATCATGAAGGCGGTGAAGCCCAACGACGCCGCGCTAGGTTCCAGCAACAGATGCCGCTCCATGTAAACGCCGCTCCAATTCAGGGCGATGCTTTCAGCTAAAAACGCCAATAACGCCAGCAAGCCAATCAGCAGCAACGGACCGCGTAAGCGCAGCGGTGCTGCTGCTGCCTGGCCTGCCTTTTGCTTTGCGCGGGGCTGATGCGGCAGCAACGCCCAGGCACTCCACAGTACAACAGCCTGTAGCACCACGCCGATCAGCGCGGCACGTAACACGGGCGGTAAGCTCAGGCTGGCGAAACCCGCAATCAGCAACGATCCGCCGACGCTGCCCAGGCTTGCCAGCCCATGCAAACGTGACATCAAAGGTCGCCGCGCCTGATTTTCGAGCGTCGTGCCCTGTGAATTCATGGCGACATCCATCATGCCACCACCAATGCCATGCAGGAACAGCAGCAGCACCCACAGCGGCACGTTTGTCACCAGCAACAAGGGGGCCATCAGCAGCGTAAACGCGAACGACGCCCCCACAAGCGCGACGCGGCTACCGACGTGCGTAATCACCCAGCCCGCGCACAGCGCCCCGACAATCGAGCCAGCCGCCTCAGACAGCAGGATCAGGCCGAGCGCGCCTTCCGTCAGGCCCAGATGGGCCTGCAACGCCGGGATATGCACAGCGTAATTTGCCAACGACACGCCGAAGATCGTGAAGATCAGCGGCACAGCGCGATACGTCGCTTGGCTGGCGGGCTGTACATCGCTCAGGGCCATTAAAAGCGCTCCAGGATGCGAGAGCGCACCGCCCGAATGTGGGCACGCATGGCCTGCTGAGAGGCTTGTGGGTCTTTTTGCCGTAGCGCCTCTACGATAGCGCCGTGTTCCTGTGCGTCGTGGGCGTTGCTATGGTGCGGATCATAGGCCAGGATGCGCTCCATGTTATCAAGGATTTTTTCCAGCATTTGCACCAGACGCCGATTGCCGGATGCCTGTGCAATCAGCAGGTGAAAATCGCGATTGTAGATGATTTCAGGGGCGGCAGCGTCGTCTGCATCCTGCTGTATGACTTTTGTGGCTTCGAGTTGCGTTAGCATCTCGTCCGTGATGTTTTTGGCTGCTAGCCGCGCCGCCTCGGTTTCGAGTACCTCGCGCAAATGAAATGAATCCTGAATATCGCGAACGGTGACCTCGGTCACGACGTAACCCGCACGTGGCACACCACGCAGAAATTCCTCTACGACCAGCATCAACAGCGCCTCGCGCACGGGCGTGCGGCTGATGCCGTAATGCTCGGCTAGCTCCGTTTCGTTGAGTACATCGCCAGTCTGTAGCTTGCCCTGAATGATATTCGTGCGGATTTCGCGATAGACATCATCGCGCTTTTTGTCCTTGCTGCTGCGCTGTGTGCGCTTGCGCGTCGGTAAATCGGTCAATGGCTCTGTGCCTTTAACATAATTAATTATGTAGGGTAGTGTCCGGCGGACGCACAGAAGTGCGTCCCTACGTGGTGGTCGTGTGTATCTCCGCTTTAGCTGCACGCCGATCAACGACGATGCGCCCGGATTGGATGACCAATTTGATCCGACGCGGGTCACGCAAGATGCGAATATCGGCTAATGGGTCGCCGTCCACGACCACTATATCAGCCAACTTGCCCGTTTGTAGCGTGCCGATTTCATCCGCCATGCCGATGTTCAACGCGGCGTTGTGCGTCGCGGCGATGATGGCCTGCATCGCCGTCATGCCGTAATCCACCATCAGTTCAAATTCCCAGGCGTTGCCGCCATGCCACACCAGCGGTAGCGACGCATCCGTACCAAACGAGACGCGCACGCCCTGCGCAACGGCGTGTTGGATCGCCTGCTGTGATAATTCCAGCGTGCGCTTGACCTGATCTTCTGCGCCGGGGTACGTCCACAGGCCGCGCTCCATCGCCTCAATCGCGGCAGGCGGCACCGAAAGCGTCGGACACAGAAATTGCCCATTTGCGGCCATCTGAGCAGCGCCTTCGGTGTTCAGGCCCCAGCCATGCTCGATGCTGTCGATACCTGCTGCGATGCAATCCAGAATGCCTTGCATATCGGAGTGGGCATGGGCAGCCGTGCGCGTCAGGGCGCGATGCGCTTCAACGACAGCAACAAGCATCTCATCCGCTGTGTAGCCGGGACGCCCCTTAAATGGCGGCGAAAAAGCCGGACGTGTGCCGCCCATGATCTTGATGACATCCGCGCCTGCTGTGATCTGCTTGCGGGTTGCCGCCAGAATCGCGTCACGGCCATCTGCAATGTGTGCGGAACCGTCCAGCGCTTCCATGCCGTGACCGCCCCAGTGTGTGATGCACATGCCCGACGCCAGCAAGCGCGGCCCGCGAATTTCGCCGTTTGCCAGTGCGTCACGCAGCGCGAAAATCGGCGCGTTGGGTGCGCTCATGTCGCGGATGGTCGTAAAGCCTGCGTCCAGGGTGCGTTCAAGCGCCCCGATGGCAAAGAGCGTGCGGCGGCTGTTGACATAATCCCAGTCGCGTGCCGGGATGTTGCGGCGCGGGATGCTGGCGCTTGGGTCGGGGTTCATCATGATATGCACATGGCTGTCGATGAAGCCCGGTAGCACCGTCCAGCCGTTCAGGTCGTGTGTTTCTGCATCCGGTGCTGCGTCAAAGCTGGCAGCCTCACCGATTCCGGCGATGCGCTCAGCCTGAATGTGCAGCGCTGCCTCACGCGGCGCGCTGCCTGTGCCGTCAACCATGCGTGCGTTCGTCAATAACAAAGTCTGTTTTGCCTTTCTGTTTCTCTGTTTCTATTGTCATCTCTTTCAGCGGCGCATGGTCGGGTCTAGCATTTGGCGCAGGCCATCGCCCAGGATATTGAACGAGAGCGTACAGCAGAACATCAGCAACCCAGGGAAGACGCTAATCCACCAAGCACGCCGCAATTGACCGGAGCCTTCAGCGATCATGTTGCCCCAGCTTGGCAGCGGTGGCTGCACACCCACACCCAGGAAGCTCAGGCCACCCTCAACGAGAATCACCACCGCGACGCTGAGCGTGGCATCTACGATGATGATGGGCAGGATATTCGGCAGCAGGTGCTTGCGGATGATATGCGCGGGCGACGCCCCCAACGAACGCGCCACCAGCACAAAATCCTGCTGCTTGAGCGACAGTACCTGACCACGCACAAGGCGCGCCGTAACACCCCAGGATGTCAGGCCCAACGTCAGGATCAGCACAGGCACGGTGCGGCCTAGCGCAGTCGTGACGGTCAGCAGCAGGAAGAAAATCGGGAACGACAGCAGTGCATCAGTGAAGCGCATCAATACATTATCGACCAGGCCACCACCGTAGCCGCTGACCATGCCGATTGTCACGCCCACCAACATCGAAACGGTGATCGACAGCAGGCCAATTGTCAGTGAAATCTGCGAGCCGTAGATCACGCGGCTGAAGATGTCGCGCCCGATGTTATCCGTCCCCATGATGTAGGTGGCGTTTGGCGCGGTGTAGCGCTCTAAGATGTGCTGCTCGTTGGGGTCGAAGGGTGCAATCAGGGGTGCAGCCACCGCCATAAACAGGATGAGCAGCAACACGCTGCTGCTGAGCGTCACGCGCCAGTTCAGGCGGCGCAGCACGCGCCACCATTGCGGCGTCGTCTGCCCGCTGAGCG
>DAOTTW010000047.1:0-9569 GCA_034437615.1 Anaerolineae bacterium
ATGGCGTCTTCGCGGCTGCGGATGTCCCATTCACGCCAGGGCGCTATGGTGCGCAGCTTGGGGTTGAGGGCCATCGTGGTCAGTTCAAAGCGCACCTGGTCGTTGCCTTTGCCTGTGCAGCCGTGTGCAACAGCGTCTGCGCCCTCGGTAGCGGCGATTGCAACCATGTGCTTTGCGATCAGTGGGCGTGCCATCGACGTGCCAAGCAGATAATCACGCTCGTAGATGGCCCCGGCTTGCATCGTGGGGAACACAAAATCCTGCAAGAACTCTTCACGTAAATCACGGACGTAGAGCTTGCTCGCGCCCGTTTTGATGGCCTTTTCTTCCAGCCCGTCGAGTTCTTCTTCCTGGCCCAGGTCGGCTGTGAAGCAGATGACCTCACAGCCGTAGGTGTTTTTCAGCCAGGGGACAATCACAGAGGTATCCAGGCCGCCGCTGTAGGCCAGCACGACCTTGTTCACGTTGCTTTGGCTCATAGTGCCAACTCTCCTGATGGTTAGATGCAGCGCATCAAATGAAAAAGAAATATGGCGCAGCATGTTAGCGCAGAATGGCGTGTACGTCTGCGTTCGATGTGCGCAAATTCATTTGGGCGAGTTGGACTAGTGCCTGAAAAATTGGGTGTGATGTAGGGAAGCGCAGGAGCGCGTCCCTACAAACGTATTGGGGTCTAAACCGCTATACGCTCTTCCTGATGCGGTGTTTCGCTGGTCTCTGTGTTTTGCTGCGCGACCGTCGGTTTTCGCATGGCCTGCTGGCGCTCACGTTCACGCGCACCCTGTTCGCTTTGCAGGATGAGGCGCACGGAGCGGTCATAGGTGGCGTAGTTGAAAATCCAGTTGAGCAGCACCATCATACGGTTGCGTGCACCGACGAGTGTTACGAGGTGCAGGAACAGCCACGAGAGCCAGGCCAGGAAGCCTGTCAGACGCACGGTGTAGAAAATCCAGGCGACGGCACGGCTGCGGCCAATGGTCGCCATGATGCCCCGGTCGTTGTATTCAAATGTTTGGGGGGCCTTGCCGTCAAGCTCACGCAGGATGTTCTTGGCGGCCAGGATGCCCTGTTGCTTAGCGACTGGGATCAACATCGGGTAGGGGCGGTCATCCCTGGGGTTAATCAGGTGCACGATGTCGCCTGCGGCGTAGGCCCCTTCGCGGCCAATGACCTCCATTGTCTCATGGACGGGTAGGCGACCAGCACGACCGAGTTCAACGCCCAGCATTTCAGCCATCGGAGAGCCTTTGACGCCCGCAGCCCAAACCAGCGTATACGTTTTAATCATGCGGCCATCTTTGAGCGTGACGCTATCCGGCGATACCTCAGCGACCATCGAATTGAGCCAGACCTCGACGCCGATGGACTCTAGCTGTTCTGTCGCGGCCTTCTGTAAGCCCTTCGGGTAGGGAGCCAGCACATGATCTTGTGCTTCTAGCAGGATCACGCGGGCACGCAGCTTGGGCTTTTGGTCGCCGTATTCGCTCTTGAGCACGTGATTGTAGAGTTCGTAAAGCGCGCCAGCCGTCTCTAGGCCGGTGGGACCGCCGCCGACGACGACCAGCGTGGTCAGGGCGTCCTTTTCTGATGCATCCGTAGCCCAGGCTGCACGCTCGAATAGTTTCAAGATGTGATGGCGCAATTCCAGCGATTCATCCAGGTCTTTCAGGCCGTAGGAATTTCGCTCGATGCTCTGTTGGCCGAAGTAGTTGGTGACGCTGCCTGCTGCCACGATGAGATAATCATAGGATACTTGCCGTTCGGCGTAGGGTGTATCAACCAGAACGGTGCGCTGATCGTGGTCGATGTGCGTCACGGTGCCCAGCATGAAGTGCACATGCTCTTTCTTGCGGAAGATAGAGCGCACCGGATAAGCAATCGAACTAGGGTCAAGCGCGCAGGTCGCAACCTGGTAGAGCAGCGGCGTGAATGTGTGGAAGTTATCCTTGTTGATGAGAGTAATCTCAACGTCTTTGGATTTCATCAGCGTTTTAGCGGCGTATAACCCCGCAAAACCGGCTCCGATGATTACGACTTGCTTACGGGCCATCCCATTATCTCCTCTTATCTCCTCGTGTTGGCCTGTACCATGCGTGTTGCGATGTGCCGCCCATTATATGAGTGGTCAGCGCGGGTTTAGCAAGCCTCTTAAGCCTTTACTTTGCAAGCGCTAATCCGCTGTGTGCAAACTTTATGTTGTGCAGGGTAGCAGGTTGGTCAATTTGCATAAAATCGCTATAATGCCGTGCTTCAGTTAACCAGCACACAACACACGTTTTACGTAAGGATCATTCATGCCACGTGCCCTCATCAGTGTTTACGACAAAACAGGTCTTGCCGATTTCGCATCCCAGCTTGTCGATTATGGCTGGGAATTCGTCGCCAGCGGCGGCACCGCACAAGCCCTGCGGGATTACGGCCTGGCCGTCACACCGCTAGAGCAGCTAACTGGCCTGCCGGAGATGCTCAGCGGTCGTGTAAAGACGCTGCATCCGGCCATTCACGCAGGCATCTTAGCGCGTGATAAGGCCGAGGACTTCGACGAGCTTTCACGGCATGGTTACGCGCCGATCAACATGGTGGTGTGTAACCTGTATCCGTTTCAGCAGACGGTGGCACAGCCCGATGTGGCCTTGCAGGATGCCGTTGAACAGATCGACATCGGCGGCGTGACGTTACTGCGGGCTGCTGCAAAGAATTTTCTGCGTGTGCTGACGCTCTGCAATCCTGATGATTATGGCCGCGTGCTGAATGCAATCCGCGCTCATGGTGAGCCTGACCTGGCCCTGAAACGTGAGCTTGCTGTGAAAGCCTTCGCACATACACGTGATTATGACACCGCCATCCATGCTTTTCTTTCGCAAGAAGTTTTGCCTTCGGTAGACGAAAGCGCTGACCTACCTGCACAGCTATCGTTTGCCCTTTACGGTGTGGAGCCGTTACGCTATGGCGAAAACCCACATCAGAGCGCGACGTACTACAGCCGTTTATCAACGGATACACCGCTGGGCGCAAAACAACTGAGCGGCAAACAACTATCTTACAATAACATTCTGGACCTAGATGCCGCTTGGCGTGCGGTGAGTAACTACGAAGAACCAACCGTTGTGATCGTGAAGCACCTGACACCAACGGGCATTGCCAGCGCAGAGCGCATCGCAACGGCCTATGAATATGCGCTGCGATCCGACCCGGTAGCGGCGTTTGGTGGCATCATCGCCGTTAATCGCACGGTTGATGATGATTTTGTCGAAGCGCTAGGCTCCCAATTCGTTGAGGTGATCGTCGCGCCGCAATTCAGTGATGGCGCAGTCGAAACGCTCAAGCGCAGACGCAAGAACTGCCGCTTGATGCAGGTGCCGCAAGCCTACAACGCCAGTGAATACGATATTCGCAGCGTGCATCGTGGGGTGCTGGTGCAGCGGCGCGATATGGGCGACCCCGACGGCGCGGTGCTCAGGACGGTGACGGAGCGTGTGCCCGATGCTATCGAATTGCGGGCGCTGCAATTCGCATGGAAGGCCGTACAGCACGTAAAATCAAACGCGATTGTGCTGGCGCAGCCGGGGCGCACAGTCGGCATCGGTGGCGGTCTGCCGAGCCGTGTGGATGCGGTTGAATTGGCGGTGAAAAAAGCGGGTGATGACGTGCAGGGGGCGGTGTTGGCGTCGGATGCCTTCTTCCCGTTCCCGGATGGCATCGAAGCGGCGGCGCGTGCGGGTGTGAAAGCCGTGATTCAGCCGGGTGGTTCTATTCGTGATGCGCAGGTCATCGAAGCCGCCGATGAGCTAGGGCTGGCAATGGTCTTCACGAATACGCGCCACTTCCGGCATTAGCTGACGACGCACCGGACGCACAGAAGCGCGTCCCTACGTATGACCACCCTCCTCGTGACCACCCTCCTCGGCCTAAATTTTGCTGAAAATAGCATCAACCGACACACTGAACCCCGGCAGGATGTCCGGCGCGTTCAGTGTGTCGCCGGATTCATAAATCTGTACGGGCTGACCCTGTTCATGCACTTCGATGAGCCGCGTCTCTGGGTAGATAACCCACACGATGCAGTGCGCGGCCAGATAATTGCTGACCTTGATGCGCAATCGGTGTAGTTCTTCTGCGCTGTCGGATGAAATGACCTCAACGGCTAATTCTGGCGGGTTGGGGTTATAGCCCGTCCTGGCTAACTGGGGTTGTCGTGCATACGAGATAAAGGCGACATCAGGCGCGTAGCGCTCACCGGAGACCATGTAACCACCCGCTTCGCCTGTTGCGTGGCCGATGTCGTGCTGAAACAGATACATGTTGATGAACGTCAGGATGATCCCCGCGAGTTTTGATACAAATGCATTCGATGGCACTTCAACAATGGCTCCCCCGATGTATTCAAATGTCTTATCCGCATTGTCTGGTTGGGCGATGAACGCCTCGAATTCTGCGAGCGTATAACGCCTGATTGCGGTGACCATCTGGTTTGACTCCTGTTGTCGCTGATGGTTGGATTATAGCACGATGCCGCCGACCCACAGCTACATGAGGCCAACGTGAGAGCTATGCAGCAGCGTGTAGGAAAAAATCGTGATTTTTTTCACATAGCTGTCGTAGCACCCTTGCCAGCACTCCGTTACGATAACTAATGCAAAAAATTGTTGCGCGACTATATTTTTTACAATAAATTATATGAACATTGCACCTGTGCCAGCACAGATTGCACGAAATAAACAGCTTGAGGCCAAGTTTTCAAACACGTGTGGCGTGCAGTCGTCACAAGATTTACAATAGCGGCTAAAATTGATTGTAGGAGACATGAGCGCATAATGGTTGCAAGCACACACGCAGGAATAGAAATCACAGGCCAGTTAACGCCGGAATACGAGGAAATACTGACGCCGGAAGCGCAGCAATTTGTTGCGAAGCTGGCGCGTGCCTTCAGCGGTCGGCGTGATGACCTGTTGGCAGCACGCAAAGAGGCGCAGGCAGAGATTGACGCGGGCGAGATGCCGGATTTTCTGCCGGAAACCTATAAGATTCGCTTGCACAACTGGCGCATCGCTGATCTGCCTGCTGATTTGCAGGATCGCCGCGTTGAGATTACGGGTCCAACGGAGCGCAAGATGGTGATTAACGCGCTGAACAGCGGCGCGAAGGTCTTTATGGCGGATTTTGAGGACGCCAACGCCCCCTCATGGCAGAACATGGTCGAAGGGCAGATAAACCTGCGTGATGCCGTGCGCCGCACCATCGAATTCACGAATCCGGCTAATGGCAAGCACTATCAACTGAAGGATGATCCGGCGGTGCTGATCGTGCGCCCGCGTGGTTGGCATCTGGACGAGCGGCATTTCAGCGTGGATGGTCGCCCGGTGCCTGCTGGTATCTTTGATTTTGGGCTGTACTGCTTCCACAATGCACACGAATTGCTCAAGCGTGGCAGCGGCCCCTATTTCTACCTGCCCAAGCTGGAACACCACTTGGAAGCACGCCTGTGGAATGACGTTTTCAACATGGCGCAAGACGAACTCGGCATCCCGCGCCGGACGATCAAGGCCACTGTGCTGATCGAGACGATTATGGCTTCGTTCCAGATTGACGAAATCATCTGGGAACTGCGCGACCATATGGCAGGGCTGAACTGTGGCCGTTGGGATTACATCTTCAGCTTCATCAAGAAATTCCGCAATTATGGCAATTTCGTGCTGCCGGATCGGGCGCTGGTGACGATGACGACTGAGTTTATGCGAGCCTATTCGCTGCTGGTGATCCAGACGTGCCACCGTCGCGGCACACATGCTATCGGCGGCATGGCGGCACAAATTCCCATCAAGAACGACCCGCAAGCCAACGAAGAAGCCTTCGCGAAGGTCCGTGCTGATAAAGAGCGCGAAGCCAAAGACGGCCACGATGGAACGTGGGTCGCGCATCCGGGTCTGGTGCCTGTCGCGCTGGAAGTCTTTAACAAGCACATGCGGCAGGCGAATCAGATTTCGGATAAGCCGCGCCGTGATGTGAAGGTGAGCGCTGAGGACCTGATTAAAGTGCCGCAGGGCGCAATCACAGAGAAGGGCCTGCGCACCAATATCAAGGTCGGCATCCAGTATATCGAATCGTGGCTGGGCAACAACGGCTGTGTGCCGCTGTATAACCTGATGGAGGACGCCGCCACCGCCGAAATCAGCCGTTCGCAGGTGTGGCAATGGCTACAGCATAACGCCAGGCTAGACGATGGCCGCGAGATCAACGACGACCTGTTTACGCAGTTTTTGAATGAGGAGATGCAGGCGATTCGTCAGGAGATCGGCGACGAGCGCTACGAAGGCGGGCACTTCCAGCGTGCGATGCAGCTTTTCGATGATCTTTCCCGCAGCGCTGAGTTTGTGGATTTCCTCACGCTGCCTGCGTATCAATACTTAGATTAGGGTGAAGTCGGGGCGCTTGTGTGTCAGCACGGGCGGGCCTGTTTGAACCGGCGACATGATCGCCAAGACCAATTAAACGCATTACATAACTTTTTTCAGGAGAGATAAGCACATGACAACTGCTGAGCAAATGCTTCAGGATTGGAACACCAGCCCGCGTTGGCAGGGCATCGAACGCGGCTACACGCCAGAGGACGTGCTGAAACTACGCGGTAGCATCCAGATCGAATACACGCTGGCGCGTATAGGCGCAGAGCGCCTGTGGGAACTGCTGCAAACTGAGGCTTACGTGAATTCGCTCGGTGCGATGACGGGCAATCAGGCTGTGCAGCAGGTGCAGGCTGGCCTGAAGGCGATTTACGTCAGTGGGTGGCAGACGGCAGCCGATGCCAACGTTGCAGGCCAGATGTACCCGGACCAGAGCCTTTACCCCGCTAACAGCGTGCCCGAACTCGTCAAGCGCATCAACAACGCGCTGATGCGTGCCGACCAGATTCAGCACATGAACGGCGGTAGCGACGTGCATTACTTCGCGCCGATGGTCGCTGACGCTGAGGCGGGTTTCGGCGGCAACCTCAACACGTTTGAACTGACGAAGGCCATGATTGAAGCGGGTGTCGCTGGCATCCACTACGAAGATCAGTTGTCATCAGCTAAGAAGTGCGGTCATATGGGCGGCAAGGTGCTTGTGCCGACCAGCGAAGCCATTGCTAAATTGCAGGCGGCACGCCTTGCAGCGGATGTGATGGGTGTGCCGACGTTGATCGTCGCCCGCACGGATGCGGATTCGGCCACGTTGTTGACCAGCGATATTGACGAATACGACCATCGTTTTATCAAGCGCGACGAAAAGCGCACGTTTGAGGGCTTCTACCCGGTGACGAACGGCATGGACGCGGCTGTTGCGCGTGGTCTGGCGTATGCGCCCTATGTCGATATGGTGTGGATGGAGACCAGCAAGCCGGACCTGGACGAAGCACGCGAATTCGCGCAGCGGATGCACGAGAAATTCCCCGGCAAGATGCTGATGTATAACTGCTCGCCGTCGTTCAATTGGAGCCGCAACCTGGACGCCGCCACCATTGCCAAGTTCCAGCGCGAACTCGGCGCGATGGGCTACAAATTCCAGTTCATCACGCTGGCTGGCTTCCATGCGCTGAACCTGACGATGTTTGAATTGGCGCTGGGCTATAAGGACACGGGCATGACCGCTTACTCGGCCTTGCAAGATCGTGAGTTCGAGCTTGAGCGCACGAACGGCTACAAGGCAACCAAGCATCAGTCGTTCGTGGGGGCAGGTTACTTCGATAAGGTGCAACTGACGATAACAGGTGGGACATCCTCAACAACAGCGCTGACCGGCTCCACTGAGGAAGCGCAATTCACTGATGAAACAGCTACGCCAGCAGGGGACTAGGCCAGAGAGCAGCACAAGATGGCTGTGGCAGCAGCATCGAGCCGCCCTGATGGATTAAGAAACACACGGCTGTGAGGATGCCCCTGGCATTACCTACCGCATAGGATAGCGCATAACGCTTGTTTTCTGTAGGGATGACGCCTGATCGTCCCTATGGTGGCTTACAAAATGGCTCTTGCGTCATAGCATCAGGTTGCTTATACTCGTAGGCTGTTAGGCCACTGTAGCTCAGTTGGCAGAGCGATCGCCTCGTAAGCGATAGGTCATGGGTTCAAATCCCATCAGTGGCTCTCCGCGTCGCCCGCATTTCGTGGGCGTTTTTTATTTGCATCGCCACAACCGGAGATTATCATGACGGACATCAAGCAGCGGCCCGTGACCATTGGTGTTGCCGGGGGCACGGGGTCTGGTAAGACGACGATTTCGCAACATTTGATTGACCGTGTGGGCCAGGGCCGCGTCGCTTATCTGCCGCATGATTCCTATTATAAAGACCTGTGCGACATGCCGAAATCCGTCCGTGACCAGGCCAATTTTGACCACCCCGACGCGCTTGACACGCACATCCTGACGCAGAACGTGCGTGATTTGCAAGATATGCGCCCCACACGCAAGCCTATCTACGATTTTACGCGCCACCTGCGCAAAGCCGAAACCGAGACCGTACAACCGCAGCCTGTGATTTTGGTCGAGGGCATCTTGATCTTCGCAGAGGCTGAACTGCGTGATTTGTTTGATATTAAAATATTCGTGGACACCGACGCCGATATTCGCTTCATCCGGCGGCTACTGCGAGACATTGAGGAACGTCAGCGCAGCACCGATTCCGTTGTGCAGCAATATCTGGATACGGTACGCCCGATGCACCTGAAATTCGTAGAGCCGAGTAAGCGCTATGCCGATGTGATTATCCCTGAAGGCGGCTATAACTGGGTGGCGGTGGATTTGATCGCGTCGCGCATCCTGAACATGCTGGATGTAATGCGTGGATGAGGCACTCATCACGTTCTGAGCTATACTGCTTGACGAACCGTTCTGACCCGTGCTATAGTCTTGGCAGATCAAAAATCCTAGAATTCAATAAAGACAGAGACCGGGAAGAGTAAGCGCGGCAACTTATGCCAGAGAAAGCAGGCCATCGGCTGCAAGCCTGCCCCATAAGCCTACGCCGAAAGTCACCCGTGAGTCGCCGGAAGAACGCGCCAGGCGCTATTAGATCCGGTCGGGCACGCCCGTTATAGCGTTTATGAGCGCAGTGTGTCGGATTTATCGCGATGCGCTGAAGCAAGGTGGTACCGCGAGAGGCCAGCCCTCCCGTCCTTGCAATCTGATTGCAGGCGATGGCGAGGGTTTTTTGATTTCGGATCAATGCTCGATTGTCGTGGGGTTAACGACTCAGCCAGGCCCATTTTGCCCGCGAATTGGCCCTCACCCCCTCAATCCCCCTCTCCCATCATACCCAGATAACAATGGAGAGGGGGAAGCAAGCCGTTTAAAGCCCCTCTCCCAGTGCCAAAGGCACGTCCGGGAGAGGGGTTTGGGGTGAGGGCTAAGTCACACGGACACCCCATTGGGTGTCCCTACGGTTTACAACGTATTTGTAGGGACGTGCGATGGCACGTCCGCCGAACTGTGTACAAAACGAATCTACAGAAGATAGAAAATAGAAGACAGAAGATAGAAGATAGAAGATAGAAGATAGAAGATAGAAAAAAGAGGACACACGATGCTAGAAGCGC
>DAOTTW010000048.1:0-5291 GCA_034437615.1 Anaerolineae bacterium
GGGGGAAGCAAGCCGTTTAAGGCCCCTCTCCCAGTGCCAAAGGCACGTTCGGGAGAGGGGTTTGGGGTGAGGGCTGAGCAGTTACAGGTCAGTGCCCTGTCCCTACAGGGCCGCAATTATTCACAACAGGTCTGTAGGGACGCGCCACTGGTGCGTCCACCACACAGGAACAACGAAAAACCAAATACCTACCCTTGAGAAGGGGTATTGATGGGGTGAGGGCCAAGTCGCGGGCAAAATATGCCTACCTGAGTAGTTGGTTCATAACCAGAGGGAAGCAAGCCATGCTCAAGCTGTATTTTATGCGTCATGCCGAAGCCAGCGACGAGGCCGCCAACGACGCAGCACGCCCACTGACCAGGCGCGGCCAAAAGCGCACACAAAACGCTGCACACGTACTCGGAAAGCTGGGCGTCAATCCGTCGTATATCTACGCTAGCCCCCGTCTACGCGCCCAGGAAACAGCGGCAATCGTCGCTGGCATACTGGGTAAAGGCGTCGAGACGCGCTCAGAATGCGATTTTGATTTTAGCGTTGTGGCCGTGCAGAACATGATTACGGGCTTTGAATACGGCACTGAGGTGCTATTTGTCGGCCACAACCCCTCTATGAGCAACGTCGTCAGCACACTAAGCGGCGCAAACGTCGGCATGAAAAAAGGCGCAGTTGTCCGCATTGATCTGATGCCACCCAATATGCAGGGCGAACTCGTCTGGCTGGTTACGCCGAAGGTTTTCGATGTCATACAAGAAGATGCCATACAAGAATAGATAAAGCAGGCGACGCGCAAGGCTGCGCAACGCCCTACCAATCGCTACAGCCCGCGCCTTCCCAGATGTCACGCTCATCGTCTAATATCCACATGGCATCCACCCAGTCAGCGTCTTCGCGCCACAGCATCCAGCGCCATACGCTTTGTGTAGTGCCTGCAGTGGGCGTGCCACCCGCCTCTGTCTCGGTGGATACATCGACCTGCAACAGCACGCACCAGACCGCATCCGCAACGGCAGCCTGTTCATAGGCTGCTATGAAAGGGGCGAAGTCGCTGGCGGCTTCAGCGGATACGAGCGTATAATCCTCACGTTGCATCATCCCAAGCAAATCGTTTAACAACGTTAAAGCGTCGTCCGGCAGGCCCGCATCGCGGGCGGTCGCACGGTTTGCATCCGGCGTCATATCGAAGCTCGGCGCACAAGCAGCAAGCAGTAGCACGCATAACAGAGGCGCTAAAATGTAGGTGTATCGGCTCATGTTGTCGTCCTCGCATGATACGGGCAAAAACTCACGCAAGGATAAAGGATAAAGGATACAAGCAAAAAGCCCCTGTCAACACCAGAGGCTTTTCGCACAGCATTAGCTAGCTTTCACACAACTCCGGTTCCGGTTGTGGCTCCGGGTCATCTGTGAATTCAGCCTCTGGTGTAGTCGGATCACAGCCCAATTTGGTCAGGGCATCGGCTGCGGCATTGCGCAGGCGGTCATTGTTCGTTTCATAGATTATCAGCAGGGGGTCGATTGCACGTTCATCACCGAGCGAACCGAGCGAGAGTATGGCATTGAAGGGTGTTTGGTACCCTGGAGCATTCAGGGCGCGGATGAGCGAATCGACGGCGCGTGTGTCGCCCATCTTGCCAAGCAGCAGGGCGGCGCGACCGCGAACAATGAGGTCTTCATAGTCATTATCGAGCGTGCGGATCAGGGCGCGAACCGCTTCATCACCGCCGATCATAGCGAGCTTCATCACGGCTGTACGTCGCTTGTCTTTGCTAACGTCGCGTAACTCGGATAGAACGGCTTTTACATCTTGTGTTATGGGGTCAACCATCTTGGCGTATCCCTTTCGCCTGTATTACATACTTAAGGTTGCTGCCCTGTAATAAACCTACTTCATTATGGCACGGTCTGCGCAAAACAGAAGTGAGATTTTTAGTGAAAATCTCATCAAAATGCTTAGGCAGTTTCTACGACAGGTGACGGTTTGTTATGATCGTCTGCGTTTGCCGCCTTGCCAGGGGTTATCACGAGCTTACCATCATGGATGCGGCAGACGCGGTCGGCATAGGGTACGATCTCCGGGCTGTGCGTAGCCATAATCAGCGTTTTGCCTGCGTCCCGTGTCAATTCTAGCAGCAGCTTGAGGACTTGCTCACCTGTCTCTTCGTCTAGGTTGCCAGTGGGTTCATCGGCCAAGACCAGCGTTGGTTCATGCGCCAGGGCACGCGCAATCGCGATGCGCTGCTGTTCGCCACCACTCAGTTTATCCGGGAAGGTCTGCGCACGGTCTGCCAGGCCCACGCGCTCTAGCAACTGCATCCCCTGCTTTTCGACCTGACTGCGGTTTGCGCCGCCTAGTTCCTGTGGCAGCGTGATGTTTTCCAGCACAGTCAGCGTGGGGATGAGATTGAAGAATTGGAAGATGATACCGACCTTATCGCGCCGCAGTAGCGTGCGTCGCTTCTCACTGAGGCTGGTGACATCCTGCTGGCCGTTGGCTTTGTCGTGGATGTAGATGTGACCAGCATCGACGTTATCAATGCCGCTAATGAGGTTGAGCAGGGTGCTCTTGCCGCTACCGCTACGGCCTAGCAACACGAAAAACTCACCCTTGTAAATATCGAGGTCAACGGCATCCAGCACGACGCGGTTGCGCCCTGCTTCATCGTAGCTTTTGCTTACATCACGGATTGATACAACAACATCTGGCATTAAGTTAAGCGTCCGTTTCGTTTTGGCTTGGTCTTCTTGTAATGAATCCGGTTGATGACATCCAAATTGGTATGCCCTATGTTAATGCTGCATTATAAGCATCATGCATGAGGTAGCCATGATAAGCATATGATCGGGGTCTTATGCCCCTATTTACCCCTCATCAGAACCAAGCATAGGCAGACCGCCACTTTCGCAACGCTTGCAATGCGCGTATCTTAAAGGCGAAGCGCGATACTTTGGCCACCCTTACCATGCACGGAGAAAAATTATGCTCACCAGGATTACACAGCGCCCCATCCCGATTGTGATGTTAATGGCCTTCAGCTTGATCTTTGTCATTGGCAAGAGTAGCGCCCAACAACAACCCGACGCTGAATTCAGGCGCGTCTACCTGGACCCCAGCAGTAGCTACGAGATTTACTATCCCGCAGGCTGGCAGATCGACACACAAAACGCGGGTTTCGTCGTGCTAAGCGGCAGCACAGACACGGTGAACGAGTATGCGCTGACGGTTTTCGGCCCACAGGTCGCCGCTAATGCCGCATCCGCAGCCGATGTGCTGACGGGCCTGAGCGACACGCTTGCATTTATCGCCCCAGCAGCGCCCGCAGACGCCGAACCTATTGCAGCCGACCCAGCGCCAGAGACCACACCAGAGCCAGGCAGCGTCAGCGCCGAAGCCGCGATAGAGACGTTAGAATTAGCAAATGGCGTAGCCGCCTATGCACGCATTCAACCCGATGAGGGCTTAGCAGGCTACGCATGGGCGGTGCCGCTATCGGATGAGCCGGACGGCGGCTATGGTCTGCTGCTGGCCGTGACGACAGCCGACGATGCCCCCGCCGCCTTCGACCTGACGCAGCGCATCGCCGGGTCGTTTCGCATAGCATCCGATGTGGCGCTGGCCATTCAGCCTCAGGCAAACCTGCAATTGCAAGATTACGCCGCAGAATGGGAAAGCGCAACGGCTGAATTACGCAACCGGGGTGTCATTGGGGATGGTGGCAGCATCGTCTTTGAGGAGGATTTTGTTTTCGCGCAGGGCTTCGGCCCGATCAATACGCTGGTGGGCCGCAATTCACCAGAGACAAATCTCGTCATCGCAGCCCAACTCGACATCGTGAATCCAGCGCAGGGCGAATTAGAAGAATGTGCCCTATCCGCTCGTGTGACGCTCAACAACAGCCAGCAGATCACGCAGCAAATCCGCGTCGGCTTTGATACGCGGCAGCACGTCTTCTATGAATTAGCGGGCGAAAACACCACCGACACGGACCGCCTGCCCTTCTTCAGCCGCCCCGCACAATTAGACCTGAGTGGGGCGCAGCATGTGCTATACGTGCTGGCGCAAGACACGATGACGGTCTTTATCAACGGCCAGCTTGTATTTCAGGATGCACCTGTGCAGGAACGTCGGGGCATCTACAATCTATCGTGGTTCGGGCGCAGTGGCAATTCACGCTGTAACGCGACGAATTTCTGGGTGTACCGCGTGCCACTGGTAGCGGCGGGCCAGTGTGAGGTCGTCGCGCCAGGGGTTGTAAATCAGCGTGCAGCACCCTCAACCGCATCCGCTGTGGCTGGTCAGCTTGGCCGCAATGATACACGGCAGGTCATCGGGCAGGCGCTCGGTGATGATGGCTTTGTGTGGTGGTACCTCGTTGATGATAGCTGGGTGCGCGAGGATGTGGTGACCAGCCTCGGTGATTGCGTCAGTCAGCCGCAAGTGGACCTGAATGCACCACAGGCCACGCCCGAAGCCGAGACAACGCCCGAAGCCGATTAGCCTACCCGCGCTCTGTGCTATCATAAACGGGTAGCACTTGCACAATAAATATCCGACGACTGCATGTAAGCTGACAGAGACACAGCATGTACTTTGATGCCTTTACTATTTCGGCCCTGGCCGATGAATTTATGGATACGCTGGTCGGCGGGCGCGTACAGGACGTGCTGGATGTCGATGAAACAGGCATCGGCATGGAAATCTACGCCAGCCGACGCCGCCACTACCTGTACATGAGCGCCGCCAAGCAGACGCCGCGCATTCATATCGTGCCGGACCGCCTGCGGCGTGGCCTGGAGCGCCCGACACAGCTTGGCTTGCTGCTGCGGCGCTACATCGAAGGTGGCCGCCTGGAGCACGTCAGCCAGCCGCCCTGGGAGCGCATCCTACAATTGGATTTCAGCGGGCCGGAGGGCGATGTGTCGGTGATTATCGAGCCGATGGAGCGCCGCAGCAACCTATTGCTGCTGCGTGACGGTATCATCCTGGATTGTATGCGCCGCGTCGGGCCAGAAGCAAACCGCTATCGCCTGAGCCTGCCCAACCATGAATATCAGTTGCCGCCACCGATGACCAACCGCTACGACCCCAGCACGCTGACGCTGGCTGACCTCAGCCAACTATTGCAAGAGAACGATGACCCCAAGCAAAAGACGGTGCGCCTGCTCACATCACGTATCCTGGGCATGAGTCCGCTGCTGGCGAAAGAAGTCGTCTATCGGGCTACAGGTGCCATCAATCAGAAGGCAGCCGAAGCCGACCTCGATGCGCTGCTAGCGGCGTTGCGGGCTGTCGT
>DAOTTW010000049.1:0-6505 GCA_034437615.1 Anaerolineae bacterium
AAGCCGTTCTTCGCATTAGAGCCACAGACGAACGCTAACGATGGCTTCAACCTGTATGATCGCGGGGTTGCGGGGTCGGGTGTGTTCGTCTTGGAGCCGGGCGCGACGAAAACGGGCACGGTGCGCCTGAGCGTGCGCCCTATCGCAGCAGCATCTACGGCATAAAGGGTACATTTGAATCTGTGGGCAAACCACCCTGGCGGGCGCGGACATCCCGTTGGATGTCTCTACATGGTGTCGTTCGTAGGGACGCCCGATGGGGCGTCCGACAAGCTGCGCCTAAGATGAAATGGTAACTACTCAAGTACGTGTCCCATTCTCAGTCGCCAGACGTTAAAACGTCCGGCTCCGGTAACAACAAGCCTGCTCAAGCAGGCTGTATGCACCGTGCCATAGCCCCCTTCAGGGGGGTTGGCCCTGCGGAAGCCGCTGGCTTTAGCCAGTGGCGACAGACACAGACTGGCCTGAGTAGTTACCATACACCAGAACCGCAGTTAGAGGCCAATAATTAAACGCTTTCCTGTTCGGGTTCGGCGCGTAGGTGCTCCCGAATGTGATAAATGGGCTTGTTCTGCGCTTCGTGGTAGGTGCGCATCACCATATCCGCAATCAGGCCCGTCGATACCATCTGCACACCCAGCACCACCAGCAAAATACCCAGCATCAGCAGCGGACGGTCGCCAATATCCTGCCCGACAATCAGGCGCACATAGGCCAGATACAGCAGAATCAGCGTGCCGACGCCGCCCGTAACCATGCCAGCGCTGCCGAATACATACAACGGGCGATTGAAGTAGCTCAGCAGGAACGTCACGGCGATTAAATCCAGAAAGACCTTGAACGTGCGCGAGAGGCCGTACTTGCTGCTGCCATGCAAGCGCGGGCGGTCATTCACGGGGATTTCTGCCACGCGCACGCCGAATTCACTTGCCAACGCGGGGATGAAACGATGCAATTCACCATACAGGCGCACGTTCTTCACAACCGCATGGTCGTAGGCTTTCAGCGTGCAGCCATAATCGTGCAGGCGCACGCCCGTCGTGCGGGAAATCAGCCAGTTGGCTGTCATCGAAGGCAAGCGCCGCCGCAAAAACGGCTCTTTGCGCTCGGTGCGCCAGCCGCTCACGATGTCGTAGCCCTCCTGCATCTTATCCAGCAGCTTTTGTATGTCGCGGGGGTCGTTTTGCAGGTCGGCGTCAATCGTGATGACCGTCTGGCCGTGTGCTGCCTGAAACCCCGCCGCGAAGCCTGCCGTCTGGCCGAAATTGCGCCGGAAGCTGATGATCTGCCAGCGCGGGTCCTGCTCATGGATGCTGCGCAGGCGTTGCAGGCTATCATCGCTGCTGCCATCGTCAATCGCAATCACTTCGTAGCTGTGGCCCATCTCGGCTAATGCTGCGCTCAGTTCGTCGTATAGGGGCTGGATGTTCTCGGCTTCGTTGTAGATGGGGATGACGATTGAGAGTCGTGGATGTTGTGTCATGGTCCTGGCCCAAGCTGGATGGTGTTGCATCAGACGAACAGCAGCCAAACAAAAAGGCCCGCTTATCGCGAGCCTTGTATATGCTGCGCCAGTTGGATTCGAACCAACGACCCACCGGTTAACAGCCGGTTGCTCTGCCGCTGAGCTATGGCGCAATCTAGCGTTAGCCAAATATATCAAAGCGCCCTGTAGGTGTCAAGGTTTGCGCGGCGGCAATCTACACGTTTACAACGCGCCCGAACGCGCTAAGATAAGCCTCATTTGCCGATGACAACATATAGACAACGAGAATGCGAGGAACCCCATGCCCGTTATCGTGCGCAAGGTCAGCAGCAAGGCTGACCACGAGGCGTTTTTGCGCTTCCCCTGGCAGCTATATAAAGCCGACCCGAATTGGGTGCCACCGTTGGTCTCATCGCGCCGTGCACAGCTTGACCCGAACAAAAACCCCGCGTGGCAATACTTAGAAGGCGATTATTACCTCGCAGAACGCGATGGCCGCATTGTGGGGCAGATTGCCGCCTTCGTCAATCACCGTCACAACGATTTTGCGGATGAAAATATCGCCTGGTTCGGCATGTTTGAAGTCTACGACGACGAGGAAGCGGCACAAGCGCTGCTGAACACGGCCTATCAGTGGGCGCAGGCACAGGGCTATGATGCGCTGCGCGGCCCACAGAGCTTCACGACCCACGAGGAATGCGGCCTGCTGGTCGATAATTTCAGCCCGCCTGTCTTGCTGATGCCTTACAACCCGCCGTATTATCAGCGACTCGTAGAAAACGCGGGCTTCACGAAGAAGATGGACGTCCACAGCATGATCTATAACCGTGAATTCATGCGAGAGGTCGGATTGCTGCCGCGCTTAGAGAAGCTGGTCAAGCGCTCTGTTGAACGTAGCGGCATCCACGTGCGCCCGATTGACCCCAAGCGCAAGCAGGCGGAATTTCAGCTATTTCGTGATCTGTATAACGAGGTCTGGGCGGAAAACTGGGGTTTTGTGCCGATGACCGACGCTGAATTAGATGACCTGATTGAAAACCTCGGCCAATTCTTCGACCCGAATATGGCTTTTTTCGTAGAGATTGACGGCGAGGCGGTGGCGTTTTCGCTGGCCTTGCCGGATTTCAACCAGGCGCTGCATCTGGCGTACCCGAACCCACAGACGCCGGAAATCTGGACGCTGCTTAAGGTGTTGTGGCATTGGAAGCTGCGCCCGAAGATCAAAGGGGTGCGGATGCCGCTGATGGGCGTCAAGCGTGAGCACCGCAATAAGGGCATCGAGATGGCCCTGACCTATGCCCTGACCATGAACCTGCTGCATTCACGCTATGATTATGTGGATTCGGGCTGGGTCTTGGAGACGAACCCGCTGGTGGGCCTCGTCTCCAAGATTGGGGCGCGGGTGTATAAGACGCACCGCTTCTATGAAAAGCCTGTACGTTAATTTTCTTGCGTCTGTGTGATCGCTGCTGTGGCGGCTTCGGCGCTGCTTTCACCGCTGATGATGGCCACGACTGCCTCTTGCATCTGACGTGCTAGCGGTCCACCCTCTGTTTCCGGCGGCAGCAGGGCGTTTTCCAGCAAATTCAGGTAGAAATCTACCTGTTCAGCTTGCAGATCGCTTGCACGCAGGGCGGAGCGCTGCGAGGGCAGCATTAAGATACGATCTGCATAAGCCGCCTGGCGTTCGGGCGTCATCATGTGTGCGATGTAGCGCACTGCTACATCCTGCTGCCTGGAATCTGACGCGACCAGGACCCACATCCAGCCATCCAGCAGGGCCGTTGTTCTGCCATTAGCTGTTGGGATGGGCGCAGCCTGAAGGTTTGGCTCACTCGCGAGTAAGCGCAAGAACGTCGTGGAACGCAACACGGCGTTGTCTACGTCCCCGGCACTGAAAGCCGCCAGATAATCGTTTGGCGTCAGGTAGCTCAGCGTGTTGTCGCTGATGAGTCCGCTTGCGCCCGCACGCTCATAAAAATTCAGGACCGTGCGCAGCGCAGCGTCATCGAGGATCAGCCTGCCGTTGTGCGTTGGGTTGTTGCTTGTCGTCAGGTATTGCAGCAGCGTCACCTCGTTTAACCCCGTGAGGCTGCCTGCTGGCAGCAAGATGGCTTGTTCGCGCTCCAGCACGGCGTCAAAAGCCCAACTTGAGTAATCAATATCCGCGTCTGGCCGATAAGCCATATGCAGCAGATCGACCATGTAGGGCAAGCCGAGCAGTTCCCCGTTAATCTGGCCCAGCGGCAGGGTCGCGCCCAGGTTGCCGAGTGTGGCCGATGGCACGAGCGTTTCTAGCGGCTGAATCAGGCCGTTGCGCTGTGCCGTCAGCAGGTCACTGCGCCGCAGCAGCGCCACATCTGGCAGCGCGCCGGGGGCAACCGCACTGGCTGATCGTAATGTGGGCATCAAGCTGCCTGCTTCGCCGCCGACACGCTTCACCCGCATATCCAGGTTGATTTGCTGCCCGTTTTCTGCTTCGACAAAGGCGTTTGTCTGCTCATTGAGCAGCGCCATCGCTTCGGGCCTATCCGCGCTGACCAGTGGCTCCGGCAGCCAGATTGTCAGGGTTAGGTTTGGCAGGGCGGTCGGTTGCGCTGTTTCGGCGGCGGGGGGCGGCGTATCCTCTTGTGCGCTGGTCGTTACATGCGCCGGGGATAGCAAGCAGGCGGCAAAAGCAAAACAGATAAAATAAATGTAACGAATGCGACGTGATGCGTGCTTCAACATAGGCTTCCTGCGTTAAATGGCAAATAAATCTGCGACAGCGACCTGATAGCCCGCAATGATGGGGTCGGCGTCGAGCGTGTCGCCTAGCTGGTAAATCTTCGCACCGGTGGCTGTGTGGACGCTGACCGTTTTTGTATCGGCATACACGAACCAAATTAACTGAGTGCCACTATCGAGTAATTCAAGCAATTTCCGGTGTAAATCCTCAGCAGAGTTGCCGGGTGAAATCACCTCAACTGCAAAATCCGGCGCGAAGGGCACGAGGCCGACGGGCAACCCCTGTGGCGCACGCGACATCTGCACGAAGGCAAAATCGAGGCCGCGAACGCTGTCTTCAGCGTTGGCTTTCTTCAGGATGTAGCCCGTTTCGGCGGCTGTCGTGCGTCCAAGTTTATTGGAGCGGATGTATGGACCAATGAGTTCACCAATCAACTGAGCAATTTCACCATGCCTGCCGCCGGCTTTCGACATCTCAACGATAATCCCTTCCACCAATTCGACCCGCTTGTCATCGTAATAAGGGTCTTGTAACAACTCTAAGAATTCTGCTGCGGTGTAGCGCTTCTGTTGTTCAGCAATTGCCATGATATTCATCCTACTCTTGCGGTAATTTCGTCCATGCGCCCTGCGGCAATTTCTCGCCAGCACGGATCGGCACACTCAGCCGATTCTCCGGTGGCGTGATCGGGCAATCGTACAGGTGGTTATAGACGCAAAACGGGTTGTAGGCCATGTTGAAATCCACATGAAAGCGGTCACCTCCGAGGTGCTCTGGCTCTAAGTAGCGGCCTGCGGCGTAGGTCTCTGCGCCGGCCAGCCCATCGCTGAAGAGCAGAAAATAGCCATTGGCCGTCTGATAGAGCGTCAGGCGGGCCTGTGTGCCGTCCACGCTGAAGCTGAATTCACCATAGCGCCGCACCCAGCGCCCCTGCAATTTGGTGGTCTCAAGCTGGATGTCTTCGCGCTTCTCGAAGGGCGTGACCTCGACAATCAAATCCAGATCGGGGTTTGGCTTGAAGTAGGTCAGGCGGTCAAAGGCGGCACGTTGCGCCAGCGTCAGCGGGGATTGCTCGTGTGCCCTGAAGAAAGCATCTTTATTTTCGCGGAATTGTAGCAGCGCTTGTGTCGGCTCATCGTGGTCGGTTGTCGGGTTGGTCATCAGCTTGTCGGCTCCTTAAACCATGTTTCCAGCGCCGCCATGACATCGGCGGGCTTACTAGCATATTGTATCAGGTTCGCATGGTAATCGGGCAGGTAGCGCGTTTGGCACAGGCGCGTCAGCAGTTTGCGCCAGGTGTCGCCATAGACGGCGATGGTCTTGTTCATGCTGTTGGCTCCGTTTGACTTTTGTCCTGTGCTGTCTGTTGCATATAACACAAAAGGCACCTGCTACTATAGCACGTGCCGCTGTGGTGTGTATTGGCTGTCTCGTCTGTGATTGCTGTGCGGAAGGGGTGGGATTCGAACCCACGGTACCCCAGGAGGGCACACCTGTTTTCGAGACAGGCCCAATCAACCGCTCTGGCACCCTTCCGGTTGATGGTGATGCTATCGCCATGCAGCTTGACTACTCGGATTTTGCATTATAAGCCGCATGGCAGGGCTTGAACATGGTCAACCTGCTATTTCTGGCCCTGTGACCGCAGATAGCGAAAGAACGCCCGGATTTGCTCGGCGGCTTCGTCCGCATATAGCCCACTGTGGACCTCTACGTGATGATTCAGGCCGGGGTAGTGCAGCACGTCCAGCAGGCTGCCGCCTGCGCCTGCTTTGGGGTCGGCTGTGGCATACACGAGGCGCGGCAGGCGGGCCAGCACCATCGCGCCAGCGCACATGATGCAGGGTTCCAGCGTGCAGTACAGCGTCACGCCATCCAGCCGCCAATGCCCGATAAATTGCGCGGCCTGCCGGATGGCGATCATCTCGGCGTGTGCGGTGGGGTCGTCGTCGGCTTCACGCCGATTGTAGCCGCGCCCGATAATCACGCCGTCCTTCACCGCCAACGCGCCAATCGGCACATCCCCATAAGCGCGGGCGTGTTCGGCTTCCCGCAGCGTCAGGCGCATCCATTTTGCATCGTCTGTGTTGCAATGCGTCATGTGTCGCTAGAACAAGCTGAGTTGCTTCGGGTCGTCGTCGGCTTGCTCTGCGGCGTCACGCTCTGCCTGCTCCGCTAATTGCTCCGCGCTTAACGGCTGGCCTGCCTCATCATGGCCCGCCTGTAGCAACGCCTGACCCTGCTCCGTGCAGAGCGTACAGGTGCATTCTGCTGGATGTGGCCCCGGCACA
>DAOTTW010000050.1:0-33784 GCA_034437615.1 Anaerolineae bacterium
CTACATCCTGAGAGCTTTTGAAAGCCTACATCTATTAACGTACCAACATGAACGGAAAAAACAGAACATCACGCCTTTCAGGTTTCTACAAACAGAGTATTCAGGATCGTATTGAGATTATCGCTGAGTGGGTTGGGCTGACAGAAGACGAACGCAACAGTCTGACAGACCTAAACGCAGCATTCTCTATCGAGCAAGCCGATCACATGATTGAAAACGTGGTTGGTCGCTACAGCCTACCCTTTGCTATTGGAACCAACTTTTTAATCAATCACACAGATTATCTGATTCCGATGGTCATCGAAGAACCATCCGTTGTTGCTGCTGTCAGCAATGCGGCAAAACTCTTCAGGGCAGGTGGCGGCTTTGAAACGTCCAGTGATGATCCCATCATGATCGGTCAAATTCAAGTATTGGATATCGGTGATTTAACAGCAAGTAAGCAACGTATCCTCAATAACAAGCAGCAACTTCTGCACGAGGCCGACTCAGTCGGCGGTAGCATCATCAGGCGCGGCGGTGGTGCAAGGGATATTGAAGTCAGCTTGTTTCCCAACACGGCACTCGGCCCTATGCTCGTTGTTCAACTGCTGTACGACACTCGCGAAGCAATGGGAGCAAACGCTATCAACACAGCAGTTGAACACCTTGCACCGCACATAGAAACTTTGACAGGTGGCCGCGTCAATTTACGCATTCTAAGCAACCTCACAGATCGTCGTAAAGCACGTGCAACAGGTATAATCCCTGCCGACGCATTAGAGCGTGGCAATCTGACAGGCACCCAAGTTGTGCGTAGCATCGTCGAGGCTGGCGTTTTCGCAGAGGTCGATCCCTACCGAGCTGCAACACATAATAAAGGCATTATGAATGGTATCGACGCTGTGCTAATTGCAACAGGGCAGGACTGGCGTGCTGTCGAGGCCGGTGCCCATGCTTATGCAGCGCGTGATGGCCGTTATCGCAGTATGACACAGTGGTGGCAGGATAATGACGGTAACTTACGCGGTTCGTTAGAAATACCGTTAGCCGTTGGTACTGTTGGCGGGGCGACCCGTGTACACCCAATGGCAAAACTAGCCATGCACATTCTTGGCGAGCCAGATGCAAAAACGCTTTCTGAAATAATCGTAGCGGTTGGCCTCGCGCAAAACCTGGCCGCGATTCGTGCGCTTGCGACCGAGGGCATCCAGCACGGACACATGCGGATGCACGCCCGACAAATAGCAGTAGCGGCTGGAGCAGTGGGAATACAGGTCACTCAAATCGCGCAACAGATGGCAGAAGAAGGTCATATTCGCCTAGAACGTGCAAAAGAACTGGTTCAGCAATTAGGCCATAACATCCAAGATACAGATGCAGATAGGGCAGATAAAATATAATGGAAGACCATAAATGGTTGATGAAGACGGATCGACAAGTAGGGATTGTTGGCTATGGTGCCTATATTCCGCAGTACCGTTTACCAGGCAGTGAAGTAGCTCGCGTTTGGACGAATAGCCTGAGTAGCTCACCTATCGAGGCAAAGGCCGTCGCAGGGTTGGATGAAGATGTGATTACAATGTCGATTGAAGCAGCCCGTAGCGCTGTGCAACGCGCACAGATTGACCCGAGGGATATTCGGGCTGTGTGGGTCGGCAGCGAGAGCCATCCTTATGCTGTGAAACCTAGCAGCACTGTCGTTGCAGAGGCCATCGGCACGACACCACATATCCAAGCCGCTGACTGGGAATTCGCTTGCAAGGCTGGGACCGAAGCGGTACAAGCGTCTATCGGCATCATCGGTAGCGGCATGGGGAAGTATGCGCTCAGCATTGGTATGGATACAGCCCAAAGCCGCCCCGGTGATGCACTAGAATACACAGCGGCCTCTGGTGGGGCAGCCTTTTTACTGGGTCCAGCAGAAGAAGCCTGCGCAGTCTATCAGGGCAGCTTTAGCTATGTAACAGATACGCCGGATTTTTGGCGTCGTCCGACGGAAGAATTTCCCAGTCATGGTGATCGCTTCACCGGGGAACCCGCCTATTTTGCACATACGCTGTCGGCAGCACGTAGCCTGATGGAAATGATGGGTACAGCAGCCGCTGATTATACGTTTGCTGTTTTCCACCAACCGAATGTGAAGTTTCCAAGTCGTATAGCCCAGATGCTAGGTTTTGATAGAGAGCAGATCGAGACAGGGCTGCTGGCAGATGAAATCGGTAACGTATACTCAGGGTCCTGTATGATTGGCCTGACGGCCATTCTAGACATTGCCCAGACGGGGGATCGAATTTTGATGGTGAGCTATGGTAGTGGCTCTGGTTCTGATGCCTTTGATATACAGGTAACTGATAAGATTCTAGATGTGCAACACCGCGCTACGACAACACGCGAGTATATCAATCGTCGTGTAGACCTCGATTATGCCAGCTATGCACGCTATAGCGGTAAATTGAAAGGCTAGTACAACAAAGCGGAAATAAGCCCACAATGCAGTTGCGCCGTCCCGGACGCCAAAGAATGGCGTCCCTACGAACGATGCTATATAAGAACGCGCTCCTGTGCGTCCGCAGACTGCAACAATGCTTGCAGCGAGCTGATAGGCATTGGCAGGTCTCGAAAACTGTAGTGCGAGGTTTTGATAGCTGGTGCCTCGTAGAATGTTTTCATATCGTGCTGAAACGCACAAAGTGACCATATTCATCTGGAGCAGACTCATGAAGGTAGCAGGCTATTGGCGTTTGAAGGGCACACTATACCGCATGGATGGTATCCTGGAAGCCTACAAAGAAGCTCAAAAGCAATCTGATGATGCCACACGGCAGAGTGAGATGCAGCAACCTGAACGAGAAGCATCCGCAGCAAAAGCGAATACACTCCAAGAATCTAGCGCGGCTTAGCGCCTATCGCGTAAGCTAGTCCTGTCACAAGAAGGCAACGCACCAACTAAGGAACATAGGGAGAACGCTAAGTAGATGGCCAGTTTATCGAACTCACCGGAAAAAACGCAGACGCCACACATTTCAGGCAAGGGCGAAATTTACAGCTACACCATCGTGCAAGACGCGCCAGCCGGCTATGAAGAACAGGCCCCTTATCTGTTGGCCCTTGTGCGCCTAGACGAAGGCCCGATTGTAACGGCACAATTGACCGATGTTGATGGCCCTGTCACGATTGGCGACCGCGTTGAGATGGTTACCCGCAAGCTAGCAGCGGACGGGAATAAAGGCATGATTTTGTATGGTTATAAGTTTCGCAGACCTATGCGATAAATGTACGTCACGCAGCCCACTAAAAAGCCACCTGCGCATTAGCTACGAGGTGGCTTTTTAGTTTCTGTTGTACACGCTACGCCATTGCGTACAAGTGCAGCACAGTATTTACGCAAACATGCACTAGCTTGCTTCGGCTGCGAATCCGGCTTTTTTATGTTCGTATGCAAGTGATTCTTCGGTTTCGTCGTCGAAGACGTGTATATTTGCAACGTTAAGCACCATTTCCAGAACGGCACCGACGCGAGCAGTCGTGCGCGGGTCGGTGCGTGCAACGAAGTTGACACCACCTGCGTCTAGGTAGAGGATCATTTCGTTGCCCATCTGCTCGATTACTTCCACTTCGGCTTTTAGCGAGCTTTCAACGATGTTTGATGGCTTAAATGTAGCGTCGTGGATATCCTCTGGACGGATGCCAAGCGTCACACGGCGGTTGATATGGCTACGGAATGGCCCCGACAAGCGCTCCGTGATGTCGAAGTTCAGCACAACTTCGTTGGTTTCGTCAGACATCACCTTGACGTTGATGCCGCCATCATCGCCATCTTCCAGGCGTGCCTTGAAGAAATTCATAGATGGGCTACCGATAAAGCCTGCAACGAAAGTATTTGCGGGATTGTGATAGAGTTTGAAGGGGCTGTCGATCTGCTGCAAACGACCAGCATTCAACACAGCAATGCGCGTCCCCATCGTCATAGCTTCTACTTGGTCGTGCGTCACGTAGATGAACGTGGTCTGGTGGCGCAGGTGCAGGCGGCTGATGAAGGCACGCGCTTCGACGCGGAGCTTTGCGTCCAGGTTTGAGAGCGGCTCATCCATCAAGAAAACTTTTGGGTCACGGACGATGGCGCGGCCTACAGCAACACGCTGGCGCTGACCACCTGACAACTGACGTGGACGGCGATCCAGCAGGTGACCGATGCCGAGTTCTTGGGCGGCTTCGCTCACACGCTCATCAATTACTGATTTTGGTGTTTTGCGCAATTTCAAGCCAAACGCCATGTTGTCGTAAACGGTCATGTGGGGGTAGAGCGCATAGCTCTGAAACACCATCGCAACATCGCGATCTTTCGGTGCGACGTTGTTTACGACTTTATCCTCAATTTTGATTACACCGTCTGTAATTTCTTCCAGACCCGCGAGCATACGCAGGCCGGTGCTTTTGCCCGACCCAGATGGACCGACGAATACCAGAAATTCTTTGTCTTCGATCTGAATGTCAAAATCTTCAAGGACAGATACGTCACCGAATGATTTTCTAACGTGTTCAAAGGTTACACTTGCCACAAGGGCCTCCATAAAGAGTAAACGTTGTTTGTCAAATAATTTGGGCAATATCTACAAAGATGTTGCATATCGCCCATTTTTGTAGATAGGCGCTATTATAATATTTATCTCCGCGTTTGCCAAACGCGGACTTGGCATAAAATGGTGACGAACTTTGGCTTTGAATCGCAGGATGAGACGACTATGACCGATAACCCATCAGCAGAAATAATCGCCATCGGCACGGAAATATTGCTCGGTGAGTTGACCGATACAAATTCGGTGTTCATCGCACAACAGTTACGAGACGCAGGCGTTAATATTTACTTTATGACCAGCGTCGGCGACAATCAAGTACGCATTGCCAGCGCCATTCAAATAGCTTTGCAGCGTGCCGATATTGTCATCACATGCGGTGGGCTGGGACCAACAGTGGACGATATGACACGCCAGGGGGTTGCGCAGGCTTTTGGGGTTGGATTGACTTTTTATCAGGTGCTTCTCGATCAGATTGCTGCGCGATTTGAGATGTATCGCGTTAGGATGACGGAAAACAACCGGCAGCAAGCTAATTTGCCGGATGGAGCGACACCGATTGAAAATCCTGTTGGCACGGCACCCGGTTTCATGATGGAGAGCGATGGCAAAACGGTGATTTCACTGCCTGGTGTTCCACGCGAAATGAAATTCCTCATGCAGCAGGTTGTATTGCCGTATCTGCACCAACGCTATCAGCTTGGGGTCATCAAGGCGCGTACATTGAAGACGGCTGGCGTCGGTGAAAGTGCGCTAGACGATTTGCTAGGTGGTGAATTACTGAACGGGTCTAACCCGACGGTTGGGCTGGCTGCACATCATGGCACAATAGACATCCGCATGACAGCAAAGGCAGCCAGCCTGACAGCAGCAGATGCAATGCTGGACGCGGTGCAGCAGCAGGTACTTGAGCGTGTCGGTGATTATGTTTTCGGTGAAGGGCAGAAAAGCATCGAAGACGCCCTGATAGACAGTTTGGTCGCACAGAATGCCAAGCTGGTTATCATTGAAGCAGGCATTGCAGATGCCATTGCGGGTAAATTGAAGGATATTTCGCGATTTGGTGATGTGGCAACGCACATTGGTCAATTCGCGCATCCTGACGATTTACGTGCGGTGCTAGGTCTCAACGCACAATCGTCATTGCGTGACGTTGCCCAAGTTGCCGCTGAGCATTTTTGCCATGAGCATCAAGCGCAAGCGTGTATCGCAATTGCTAGCCTGCCAGACGTTGACGAAGGCGCAGATAAGCTAGAAGCCACCTCGACTGCAATCTACACGTTGGGAGAGGCAAAATCACGTGTGTACGGCTTCGGTGCCCAATCAGAACTGGCGCAAGACTGGGCGAGCCGCTGGGCGATGGCGAATGTGTGGCGTATCTTCACGCGGACAGCATCCGCACAGACAAAGTACGATGGAGATTAAGCAATATGTGGGAAGTCTTTGTAAAACGTCTGGTAGATCGTCAGGTGCAGTTTAGTACGGATTTGGTCTTGATGTTGAATCCACGTTTGCCAGCTTTACCATTACCAATTCAACGCTTTGATGATCCATTTTTCCCATTTGGGAAAGCTGTGATTGATGCATCTGCCGATAGAGTTTGTGGCTATGTGCTGGATTTGGCGTCTTACCTGGCGCTCGGTGCAGCAGGCGCACGGGCACTAGAGCGCACTATCCGCTACATCGGCAAAGATATTCCGAAAATCCTGCATGGGCCGTTTGTAGGTACAGGCTATTCTGCGATGGCTGATGAGATTGCTTTCGGTGTGGATGCCTTGACGATCATACGACCTGCTGATTTGCAACACTATCTGGATAATCCACCCTACGCGGCCTTTGTCGTCAGTAATCGGCCTATGGATACAGTAGACGCAGCAGAACGGGGCGGGTTCTTCTGGACAGAATCTAAAACGTTTACCCTGCGAGGTCTTGATGGTGGCGTGCTTCAACTGCGTATGACAGGCGATGATGTGCTTTACGCGGGTAAATATGACGATTTTGCTGCGCGTATGCGTGAAAGATTGGAGCAGCTACTTTGATTGCACGCGCCTTGTTCGAGAAGGGCTTGTTTCAGGTCGGGCATTTTGTGGTTGACGGTATAGCAAGCCCGTATCGGCTACAGCTCAGCATGTTGCCCTCGTACCCGGCGTTAATGAGCCAGATTGTCGATGCAATGGCCGTTATTGTCGGGCAGGACGACTGTGATTTCTTACTGAGCACGCCGGATGCGTCGGCGCTTGCGGGTGCGGTCAGCGTACAAGCAAAGATACCGTTGGTTCACAGCCGGGGTAGGGGCGAAAAAGCTGTGTTTGATCTGGTCGGGGCCTATGATGTGGGTCATCCGTCTTGCCTGGTGACGTACACAACACGAGACGCTGATATTAGGCGCGTGATCGAAGCTGGCCAGCAGACCGGATTAGAGGTTAGGCGGGTTGTAGCTATCCTGGATGCTCAGGCTGATGCGATTTTTTCGGTACCTGTGTCCTCGTTGGTTACGCTGTCGGTAGTGGTCGATGAATTAGCAAGGGATGGCCTGTTGCCTGCTCAGCAAGCACAGGCCATTCGGGGGTTTATTCGTCATCCAAGCTGAGCAATGCCATGAACGCCTCTTGCGGCACTTCTACTTGACCGATCATCTTCATGCGCTTCTTGCCTTTTTTCTGCTTTTCGAGCAGCTTTTTCTTGCGCGTCACGTCGCCGCCATAGCATTTTGCGAGCACATCTTTGCGGACAGCTTTCACGTTCGCACGTGAGATTACGCGCTTGCCGACTGCCGCTTGCACGGGGACGGCAAACATCTGACGTGGGATCAACTCCTTGAGTTTACTGACGAGCTTCTGGCCCTTGTGATAAGCGTCTTCGCGGTGCACGATCATGGTCAGGGCGTCCACTGGCTCAGCATTCACGAGCACATCCAAGCGTACCAAATCCTCGGCACGATAGCCGTCTAGCTGATAATCCAGGCTGGCGTAGCCTTGCGTAACGCTCTTGAGGCGGTCATAGAAATCGACGATCACCTCAGCAAGCGGCATCCGGTAATACAGGATGACGCGGTTCTCATCAAGGTATTCTGTGGTTTCGACTTCGCCGCGCTTCTTAATCACGAGGTCCATCACCGGGCCAATGTAATCCTTCGGCACGTAAATTTGAATCTTCATCCAGGGTTCGCGGATTTCCTCGATCAGCCCTTCGTCCGGTAGGTTAGCGGGGCTTTCAATCCGCACTATCTCACCGTCGCGCTTAAGTACCTGATATTCCACACTTGGCGCTGTGGCTAAAATATCCAGGTCGTATTCGCGTTCAAGCCGCTCCTGGATAATTTCCATGTGGAATAGCCCCAGGAAACCCACACGAAAGCCAAAATTGAGCGCCTTAGAGCTTTCCGGCTCATACGCCAATGATGCGTCATTCAGTTGCAATTTCTCTAATGCATCGCGTAAATCGCTGTATTCGCTGTTTTCAGTCGGATACAGGCCAGCGAATACCATCGGCTTGACTTGCTTGTAACCGGGTAATTGCTGATCTGCTGCTTTATTGGCCAGCGTTATCGTATCACCAACCCGGCATTCTTGGATCGTTTTCAGACCTGTGGCGATGTAGCCGACCTCGCCAGCGCCAAGCGACTCGAGGGGTAGCAGGGCGGGCGTGAAGATGCCTATCTCTACTGGCTCGAACTTAGCTTGTGTGGCCATCAAACGCAGCGTATCACGTTTAGTCACCTGACCATCTACAACACGCACGTAGGCCACAACACCCTTGTATACATCGTAGTGCGAGTCGAAGACGAGGGCACGTAATGGTGCATCCGGGTTGCCCTTCGGTGGCGGTACTGTCTTTACGACATTTTCCAGCACCTCAGTCACGCCGATACCGTTTTTGGCCGAGATGCGCATTATATCCTCAGCCGGATGGCCGAGCAGGTCTTCCATCTCCTGTGCGATGTCGTCCGGGCGTGCTGCAGGTAGGTCGATTTTGTTCAATATTGGGATAAGCTCTAAGTCTTGTTCTAGCGCCAGATAGACATTCGTCAGCGTTTGCGCTTCGATGCCCTGGCTAGCATCTACGACCAGAACAGCCCCTTCGCACGCTTGCAAGGCACGGCTAACTTCATAGGTAAAATCGACGTGGCCGGGGGTGTCAATCAGGTTGATGATGTAGTCGTGGCCGTTTGCTGCTTCGTAAACCATACGCACAGCGGATGCCTTGATCGTGACGCCGCGTTCGCGTTCCAGGTCCATGCTATCCAGCACCTGCGCCTGCATTTCGCGGTTAGTGACTGTTTTCGTCATTTCAATCATGCGGTCAGCCAATGTACTTTTGCCATGATCGACATGAGCGATGATCGAAAAATTGCGGATATACTGTTGGTCCATTCCTGTAAAACCTTAAGCCTTATCCAGTTAATTACTTCAATTATAGTGGCAAGGTGACATAAAAAGTAGGCAAGCTAAAGCGGGTTTAAGATTGCTTTAGTTAGCTGTGGCAAGGTGACATAGAAAGTAGGCAAGCTAAAGCGGGTTTAAGACTGCTTTAGTTAGCTCGTGTATATCTGTAATCGGCTTGTCAGTGTGTGGCCAAGTCAGCCAAACCAAGAATTCGATATTTCCTGCTGGCCCTGTAATGGGCGATTTCGTCAGGCTGGCAATATAAAAGCCGTTATCTTGTGCAAATTGTAGAATATCCAGTAACACGCGCTGATGCACATCGCTATCACGCACGACACCGCCCTTGCCCACATCGCCCTTGCCAGCTTCAAATTGTGGCTTAATCAGCGCAATCACGTCTGCTTGTGTTGCCAGCCAACCGCGCACAGCGGGTAGGATAATCCGCAGAGATATAAACGACGCATCAACCACAACTAGATTAATCGGCTCTGGCAATGCTTCGATGTAGCGTGCGTTTGTGCGTTCCATCACCACAATACGCGGGTCTGTACGCAGTGTATGAGCTAGCTGACCATAACCCACATCAATCGCATAGACTTTTGCCGCCCCATGCTGCAACAAGCAATCCGTAAAGCCGCCCGTGCTGGCCCCGACATCCGCACAAATACGCTTCGATGGCTCAAAAGCAAATTCGCGCAACGCGCCCTCTAGCTTTTCGCCACCACGACTAACGTAACGCGGCCTGTCCTTCAGCGTAATCTCGACATCTGTGGCAAAGCGTGTGCCAGGTTTATCAATGCGCTCACCATCAACCAGCACTTCGCCTGCCATAATCATGCCCTGCGCTTTAGACCGCGTTTCCACCAAACCAAGCTGTGTCAGCAATACATCCAGGCGTTGTTTTGTCTGTTTGTTCATACATTTAATCTCGTGTAAGCGGGATAGTGATTTCGAGCGGGTTTGCGTCGTCTGCTTCGACGCTGAAGCCATCAGCAGAAACTGGCAAGTAACCTTCAGCAGTGATGAGCACACTATAGGGTGTATCTAGCTCTAGTGGGCGGTCAATCTCAAAATCACCTTGTTGGTCTGAGGTTGCGATGGCGTAAAGTTGCTCACGATCCCACACGAAGTCAGCTACCGCGTAATCCTCGGTAATCAGCATGAATGTGACCCCCTGTAGACCATTGCCAGACTCAGCATCTATGATGCGCCCGCGCAATTGCACACCACCAGCCTGCGCAAAGCGGTCAATTTCTAGCTGACCAATGCCCACCGTGATTTCCTCAGAGATGAGCGTCACATTGTTAATCAGCAGTTCCAGGCGATAGGTGCCATCTGGTAAACCGTCTGGAGCAGTGACACGTGTGGTGAAGTCGTTGCCGGATTGGGCACTGTTCCATGCGCGGGTGCGCTCGTAAAAAACGCTGTTATCGACCAACCAGCGCATTGTCCACAAAGTGCCCGGTGCAATCTGCTGCCAGTCGAAGGATGCATAAAGCGTGTTCACACCATCTGGGAAAGTGCGGGCCGGGGCGCGAGTTGGGGCTTCTAACGGACTGTTTGCACGTTGGAAGCGGACATTGCTAAACACCTGCGGCAGTGCACCACCCGGCGCACCCGCAACGATAAATTCACCCGTCGCTGACAAAAAGCCATCAATATAGAGGTCAAGCCGATAGTTGCCCGGTTGGAAGCCGCCCTGTGGTGTGATGGGCATGGGGTAATTGCCGTTAGCCTGGTTTTCTGCACGCCATGACTCCTGAATGCGTGCAATTTCCTGATTGTTATAAAACCACAACGCTGTCCAGGGGATGCCGGGCTGCATATTTTGATAGATGAAGCGGGCGGTTGCTGTGCCGCCTGTGGGCAGGATGTAGCCACTGCCACCAAACTGACTATTTGCATCCAGCGACCCAAACAGCACATCGGTGAATGCCGCACGCAACTGAGCCGGACCGCCGACGGTGATGATTTGGCTAGCGGTGGGCCGACCATTTATGTAGAGCCGGAACTCGTAATCACCATTCGGGAAGGGCTGGCCGCTGCTACCGATGTACCATAGTCCTGCGCGGCCCCCGCTCCAGCGCACCGGCGGTAAGCTAAATTGTGGACTCGGTACGCCATTAATATTGACGCGCAATTCATAGACTGTCTCTGGCGTCATGTTGACGTAATCGAAGAATAGATACAAGCTGTTACTGCCTGTTGGTAAGCGCCCGACAACCGTGGAAGGTTGCCCATTGTTGACTGATGGCGCAAAAAACAGACGCGGTATCGCTGGGTCGTCTGCTGGCGACAACTGGAAGTCTGACGTGGTTAACGCTTCAACCCGCAGGCCGAGTGAAGCGCTTCGCAACAGTGGTTGTGCAAAATCTGATGGCCGCAGTACCGTGATGGCATCACCGATGGACACACAAAAATCGTCAGTATTGATGAAACCATCGCCATTGCTATCTTCCAATCGTTTACAGGTCGTAGACGCTATAGCAACTGGAGCAGTGGTTGGCAAGCCCACGAGTTCACCTGATTGGTTGTAAGCACCGCCGCCGGACATCAGGCCGGGAATCGGCTCTGTTGCATTGATCTTGATCCACGAACGATCACCGCCGCTGGGTTCAGCTACAAAGCCGTTTACCGTGCCACGAATGCTGCTAACGGAATCGTTCTCTAACGATGGATAGCCGACCATCGTCAGGGTTTGGTCAAGCTGGATACCCTCTGAGGATGCCAGGTTGACGAAGGGTAGGTTTGGCAGGCTCTCAGGCTCCAATACACGGCCATCGAATTCACGACTAATGCGCAGTAGCGCTAAATCCAGACCTTCATCGACCTGCACAAGCTCTGCGCGATACTTTGGCACTGGGGGATCGTTCGCGTTCACGGACATTGCGATGATGAGTGTATCGCCGGGGCAACTGCTGCTCTGCACGGTGTTATGCGCATTCGACAGGATAAAGCCATCGTAGCGAACGATGGTCCCAGAGCCAACGCACGTAATAGACAGGTCTTCTCCACTTGCTTGCATAATGAGCACAGTGGCGCGTTGGATGCGTTCAATATCCAAGCTAGCGATCTGTGCATGGCCTGGATGCATGGGTATGAGGCATAAAGCGCAAAATAGCCATGCAGATAGTAGCGTTGAACGGTGCATTCGTCATTGCCTTTAGAATTCCAGGGTTCGCAGGAAGCGCTCAAAACGCACAAATTCTTGATCGAAGATGTCAGCTTCAGCGCGAAAGGTGGTTATAATAGCTTGACCGCGTTGCAGTGTGATGATGTCCAGGCCCAGCACGACAAAGGGCACACTGCGCAGAAACGGGCTGGTATTCCGGCTAACGTAGCTGTAATTCACGGCTAGAGAGTCATCAGGCTCTGTGAAGGTGTAAGGGTCTGTGCTCTGGATGTTGTAATCAATCAGCGTTTGGCCCCGGTCCAGCGCGAGGCGGTCCGAGACGTTACGCGCTGCGGTGTCGTCACTAATCGGGCGCACGCTCATCTGAATAGTGGTTTTGTAGCCGCGCTTCGCTACATCACGGGCGCGAAATACGTAGTCGCCATCTGTATCCAGCAACCAGTTAGCAGGTAGCTCGGCCTCAATGCCAACTTCGTTGTTAAGGTACGGCACAGACGCATTCAAGATTGACGAGCGCATATTCAGCCCAAATAGAAACAGAGCTAAGGCGAGACCAAGCGTGAAGATATGCGACCAACGCTGTGTCAGCGTCAAGCGATTCTTGGGTGCAGATACTTCGATGATACCCATAACTCAAGCCATAGTTCCTCAAACGCAATAAACGCAATGCGCTACGCTTCCGTGCTGCTCTCGCGACTCTTGTCGCGCTGATCCGCAACCCGATAAAGAAAATACATGCCTAACATCGGCACAACGAAAGCAAGTATCGTGAAGGCCAGGCCAAACAGTGGTTGTGTCGCGGCACCATCAACCAACAAGGGCGCATTGATAAGGCCAGAGCGCAACGGGGTGGCGATACCGGGCAGCAAGGCAGCAATCAGTAGCATAAGAGGCAGCAGCAAGACCGTCACACGGCTGAAAAGTAACTGTGCTAAACCATAACCTACGATCACGCTACCAACGATATGCAGGGTTGTAACGCTCAAGATACGCGCTGCAACCACATCAACGGCTGCATCAGTGCTCAGAACGTAAGCCAGGTTCACAACAGTTGCATAACCGATGGCGCTGGCAGCACCGAAGGCAACGGCATCGTTGCGTTCACGGAATGAATCTGGCCATGCAATGTAGCGGACGATGAGATACTTCAGCAATTCCTGCACGATGCCAACTGTAACCGTGTAGCCTATAACGCGGTTGACAGTCGATTGTAACGATAGCCAACGCTCCGGTTGTACAAAATCATTCAACAACGGTAGGCCGATAGCATTCGCTACCAGCGCACCTGTCACACACGTGATGAGCAAACCGGAGCGCGGTTCTTGTGCATAGCGCTCACGCCAATATGAGAAGATCAGCCACAATAGCGCTGGCAATAGCGCAAGCGTAACATTGGCAGGCCATCGTAACGCTTGTGGTATGCTCAACCCAACGAAGTTGACTGATACAAACAAGGCAACCGTGACAAGTATCAACAGCGCTGTTTCGATGATGACGCTTTGCCATACTTGGCGATATGGATGCACTTCTTCATCGCTAGGCGGCGTAATAAGTTTGGAAGCTGGATACTGGCTCACTATCGTTTCCTGCTTGATGCTTAATCGTATGCGTGTGCATCGGCTCTTGTGCTGCGGACAATCGAGCCTAGAATCTTAGCTTTACGCATCGGCTAGCTTCACATGCTAGCGACAAGACCCTGACTTGCAAAGAGGCAATCATGACCGCTTCACGTCTGTTACAAATCGCGCTTGTTCTGTTGCTTGTCGGTTGCGCAACAGAACCACAAAATACCAACGAGGGCGCTGACGATCAGAATAAACTTGTTTACGGGCTGACGTTGCTGCCCAGTGGCATCGACCCGCATATCAATCAATCGGCAGAGTTAGGCATTGTGCTGCGTCAAGTATACGACACGCTGGTTTATCGGCACCCGGCAACAAACGAGATTGTACCAGGATTGGCCGAAGCATGGACGACCTCGGAAGATGGCTTGAACTACACCTTCAAGTTGCGCGAGGATGTGAACTTTCATGATGGTACGCCATTTAATGCGGATGCAGTCGGCGTCAACCTGACACGTATTGTAGACCCGGAAACTGCTTCACAGAAAGCACGCCCCTTGCTTGGCCCCATACGCAGTTACCAGGTTATTGACGAGTTCACGATTCGCATTACGCTATCACAACCGTTTGCACCCCTGCTGGATGCTCTCAGCCAGGTCTATCTCGGTATGGCGAGTCCGGCGGCATTGCGCGAGTACAATAACCTGCGTTATCAGTTTCATCAGGTGGGCACAGGGCCGTTTACCTTTGAAGAATACGTACCGGAAGATCGCATTGTGTTGCGACGCAATCCAGACTACACGTGGGGACCGTCATTTTATTTTGCAGATGTGCCAGATAATGCTGTCAAAGTTATCGAGTATCGCTGGTTTACGGACCCGGCAACGCGGGTCGTCAGCCTGGAAAATGGCGACGCCGACATCATGGGGGAGATTGCGCCGATTGAAGCCCGAACATTGGCCAACAACGAAAGCATTGTCCTGGACCCGGTTGAGATTCCAGGGCAACCGTTACAGTTTTACATCAACACGCAGCGCTTCCCAACCGATAACCTGGCCGTGCGACAAGCACTGCTTTTTGCAACCAACCGTACAGCCATCACAGATGCCGTTTTCCAGGGTTTTTCGCCTGTCGCGTGGGGGCCGATCACCGGAGAGACATTGCACTACAATCGCGGCGTTGTGGGCGTTTACGACTATGATGTGGAGCAGGCGCAATCATTGCTGGAAGCAGCAGGTTTTAGGGATGACGACGAAGACGGCATCCTGGAACGTAATGGCCAGCCTCTTGAAGTTACAGCGATTCAACCTCCCTGGGGATTTTTGCCGGAGGTAACGCAATTGCTACAGGATCAGTTGCGATCGGTGGGTGTGCGGCTCATCATCGAACCTGTGCCCGGTTTCAGTGCGCTGAATGCTGCTGTGCAAGAGGGCGAATATAATCTGGTGGCTTTCAATACCTTTGGTTTCGACCCCGTATTCCTCAACAACGCTTTCCTGAGCAACAGTAGCAGCAATTGGAGTAACCATGCCGATGTAGAGCTTGATGCATTGTTGCTGGATGCTTTGAATGCGCAGGATAGCGAAACGCGGCGGCTTGCCTATGGTGAAGCACAGGCTAAGATCATGCAACAAGCTCTGATTTTGCCAATTCGTGATTACGTCAACCTGAATGCCCGACGTGCACGCATCGAAGGGCTTGTATTCGACCCTTATGGCTGGTTCCCTTTAATGCACAACGTTACCCTGAGAGATGCTGGTGGTTGATACGGTACGGTTTTCGCAGACGATTATGCGGCTATTGCTTTCGGCGTTGCTAACACTGTGGCTGGCCTTTACGGTGGTGTTTTTTCTACTGCGTATGATACCGGGTGATGCCATTGCAACGGAGCTATTACAGGCAGGCGCAAATCAGACGACGATTGACGTACAACGTGCGGCTTTGGGCCTAGATGCGCCTTTGCTCGAACAGTATAGAAGGACATTGCTCGGCTACTTGCGCGGGGATATGGGCCTCTCTTTGCTATCGCGGCGTCCCGTTGTCGAATTGCTTGCTGAGCGTTTGGGGTCTACGGCGGCGCTGACTACAGCTTCGTGGTCGTTTGCGTTGCTTATGGGTGCATTGTTGGGCACAGCAGCAGGCTTAGCATCTACCGATATTCAGCGACTAGTGCATATTATGATTAGCCTTGCGCTCAGTGTGCCTTTTTATTGGACTGCTACGCTGATCTTATTCGTTTTTGCTGTACGGACGTTAGACAACCTGCTGCTACCTGCGCTGATCCTTGGTTATCACACATCTGGCGGTATCGCCCGCGTACTACAAGCAGAAATTGCTGCGGTCAGGTCTGCTGGCTATGTACAAGCGGCTTATGGGCGTGGTTTGCGGGTGCGGACAATCACATTGCGGCACATTCTGCGTGTCGCAATCCTACCCGTCGTCACCGTTGCAGCGTTGCAAGCTGGTTTCATCTTCAGTGGTGCCGTAATTACAGAAAGCATCTTCAACCGTGCAGGTATTGGTACGTTGCTGGTGCGTGCTGTCATTGAGCAAGATTATCCGGTGGTGCAAGCTATTGTCTTGTTGTCCGCGTTGGTCTATGTTGTTTTGAATGCGCTTGCAGATGGGTTGCAATATCTGTCTGACCCACGCTTACGGCTAAATGCCTGACTGCTGGTATGACATGGCTACTATAGACAAAACGAAGGGCCTTGCGGTTGGCTGGACTGTAATTGTAGTTGTGTTGTGCATACTTGCCCAACAGATAGCGCCCTACGACCCTATGCTGACGGATACCAGCAGACAACTTCAGCCACCGTCACAGGGGCATTTGCTGGGCACGGATCTGCTAGGGCGTGATGTCCTGAGCCGTATGTTATATGGTGGTCGTAATACGCTATCTGTGGCGCTGCTAGCAACTGTTTTATCGCTGGTTTGTGGTACGGCGCTCGGTCTGGTTGCGGCGGTCTACACGCGGCTGATCGGCACAGCGTTGACCACGCTTAACGATGCATTACTTGCCTTACCTGGCCTGGCTTTGGCTTTCATCATCATCACGCTACTAGGGCGTAGCAGCCTGACTGTTGCGCTGGCAATCAGTTTATCGCAACTAGCGCCGACTGTGCGCATCGTGCGCTCGGTTGCGCTGACGATTAATCATGAGCCGTATGTGTTAGCTAGCTACGCGATAGGCGCGACACGCAGGCATGTGCTGATCTGGCATATTTTACGCAACATGATGCCAACTCTGAGCGCCTATAGCGTCGTGGTCTTTAGCTACAGCATCATCAACGCAGCAGCGTTGGGCTTGCTGGGGCTGGGGTTTGCGCCAGGTAGCCCAGAATGGGGTTTGCTGCTGGCAGAGGGACGGCAAACTTTTCGGGTGGCCCCCTGGGTCGCTATCGCGCCGGGGCTGGCCATTAGTATGACTGTGCTTGCGCTCAACACATTATCAGCCGATGATGAGCGTCTCATGTAGGGACGCGGCTTGTTGCGTCCGCCGCGATTGCGTTGCGACGTGAATCGTTAACTCGTGATGAGTGTGCCGGGTTCGCTCAGGCCGAGTAACGTCTGTTGTAGCAATCCTGGTGTTTGTCCCGTGCAAATACGAATCCGCAAACCTGGGCGCTGTCGGGCAAGCTGGAGCATGTCCTGCACTTTAGATAGCATCCCGCCTGTTACATCGACCCCGGCAGAACCCCCTAAAGCATCTTGGACCTGTGTGAAGTTATCGTCGTGGATGTGGGGGATGATCTGGCCCTGTGCATCGTGAACGCCTGCTACTTCGCCAAGTAAAATGATTTGCTCAACAGGTATCTGGAGCGCCAGATACGAGAAAACGGCTTCTGTTGAAATAATCGTGCCACCGATTTGATTGTCAAAAGCCACGTCGCCATGCGTGATGGGCGTTAAGCCGTATTCCAGAGCGCGTTGGATGCCCATAACCGACATCGTTTGAATGACACCTGCTTCCGCAATGGCTGATGCGGAAGGCGAAAACGACAACGCCGGAATACCTTCAGCCTGAAATGTCTCCGTCACGAGTTGGTTGAGCTTTGCAGCGACTGTGGCGACCTGCGAAAAACCGACCCATTGCTCACGCGTGCTTACACCTTGCGCTGTACCATGTTTGTGCGCCTCAAAGTGCCCAAACGATCCGCTACCGTGCCCGATAATCAGGCGTAGGCTCGGTTGCTGCGCTTGTGCTGCGCGGATTTCCTGTGCAATACGCCTGACGGTAGCTTCCTGATAGGTCTGCTGTCGGCGTTTGTTCGTGATGAGCGAACCACCGAGTTTAATCAACCACATCATCTAGGCCCTTACGGTTGTCTCGATAGTCCGCACTGCCCCGGCATCAAGCAAGGCTTGCTTTATATGGTCTGCGTCTGCTGGATGAACCAGTGCAATCATATTACCGCCGCGCCCACCGCCCGATAATTTTGCGCCTAATGCGCCTGCATTTCGCGCCGCGCTCACAAGCTGATCCAGTTCTGGTGATGAGACGGTCAAATGCTGCAATAGCGTATGATTTTCGTCCATAAGCCTACCAAGCAGTGCTATATCGCTGGTGTTGTTGGTTAGGATGTTATGTGCTTGCTGACCGATTTGGCCGATGCGTTCCAGGATGGGTGCGATGGCATTGCGGTCATTTTCATGTAGCTTGCGCACGTCACCGACACTGATGCGCGTTAGCGCAGCCTGGCCTGTGTCACCGATAATCAGCGTAATGGGTTGCTGAATGTCGATGCGCTGGATGGGTTGATCCTTGATGAAATAAACGGCCTGCTCATAGACGATAACCGTATTGTCGATACCGCTTGGTGTACCGTGATAAATTTTCTCGACCTCGTACACAATTTGGTTCAGCGCGATAGGCTCTAACAGCGTTTGCATGTCATTCAGCAAAGCGCGTGCAACACTGACCGAAGTCGCGGCACCGCTACCGAGGCCGCTTGCAATAGGTATGCTAGATGTGAGCACGATGCGTACAGCAGGCGCTTGCTGGCCGATGTGTTGGCAAAGCTGCTGTACCAATTGCATAATGGGGTGGTCCGGGTGGCTGGTCAGCGTCAGCGTCTCATGCTGCATATCTTGCAGCACAATTTGCAGATGGTCGCCCGTATACGCTGCGTCTACCTGTGCAATTGCCCGTAGGCTGCTTACAGGCACGGCGATAGCTGGCTGACCGTAAACAACGGCGTGTTCCCCAAATAAGATGATTTTGGCGGGTGCGCTGGCGGAAATGGGCATCGTTGTCGTAGATTGTGCATCGTTGAATAAGGGCTTGTCATGCTGGATTATAGCGTACACCCATGAGGTCACAATCCCAGGTGCTGAAAAAGCGTGATGTGTCGTTTACCATACAGCTTTCTCAGCGACATATCAGAAATCAAAAAAGGTAAAATACCGTGACCAAAGCAAAGGCCCGCGCATTATCCAACATCGCATTCATCAAATATTGGGGGAATCGTGACGACGCACTACGTTTGCCACATAATTCAACGCTCAGCATGAATTTGGCTGGCCTACACACCGAAACAACCGTCGAATGGGATGCCGCACTCCCACGAGATACGCTGACACTGAACGGCCAACAAGCCACACCTGCCGCCCTGGAACGTGTCTCAAAGCACCTGGGTGCGCTGCGCAAACGCCTGGGCCTATCCGCATTCGCGCAGGTGACCTCATACAATAATTTTCCGATGGGCGCGGGTATTGCTTCTTCTGCATCGGCTTTTGCAGCGCTGACAGTCGCTGGTGTCGCTGCCGCAGGTATCGAGATCAACGAGCGTGAGTTAACGACGTTGGCGCGTCTGGGGTCAGGGTCTGCCTCACGGTCAGTCCCCACCGGGTTCGTGCAGTGGCATGTCGGCCACGATCACGCCAGTTCGTATGCGGAGAGTATCGCAGCGCCAACACACTGGAACTTGGTCGATGTGATTGCGATTATCAGCGAAGAGCACAAGACAACAGGTTCACAGGCGGGGCATCCGACAGCAGCCAGCAGTGATCTACAAGCCGGACGCTTGCAAGGCGCTGAAGCGCGTTTTGCAGCCTGTAAGCAGGCTGTGCTAGCGCGTGACTTTGCGGCCTTTGCGGAGATTGTCGAGCTTGATAGCAATCTGATGCACGCGGTTATGATGACAAGCCAGCCAGCGTTGTTTTATTGGCAGCCTGCAACGCTTGAAGTGATGGCGCTAGTGCGTGAATGGCGTCAAGCTGGGCGTGAGGTGTGCTATACGCTGGATGCAGGGCCGAATGTGCATTGTATATGCCTGGAAAATGACGCAGAGTGGGTAAGAAATCAGCTTGAGATTCTTTCTAGTGTGAGCGGCGTTCGTAAAGCGAAAGCGGGCGAAGCGGCTCAAATCATTTCGACGAATTAATCCACCCACTCACCAACTTCATTCTTGGGTCGCTTGCCTAAGCTTAATGTCTAAGGCTATAATGAGACCTATAAACGGACGAACAAGCCTGCAAGGTGTTTCCTGATGTTAGATTTTCTATACGCTGTTGTTGCATTCGGGTTGATCCTGATCCCGGCTATTATCATCCATGAGCTAGGTCACTTCCTGGCTGCAAAAGCCGTCGGTATCAATGTACTGGAATTCGGTGTTGGCTTTCCACCGCGCATGATGCGCCTTTTTCGTTGGGGAGAAACGGATTTCACACTAAACTGGTTGCCGATTGGCGGCTACGTGCTGCCATTGGGCGAGGACATGATCGGTCCAGCAGATGAGGCGCAATGGCGCGGCAAAACAGAAGCAGATGATGAGCCAGCCGCCGCACCGGATGCCGACGATGCAGCGTCAAACAAGCGCAAGCATGTACCGGAACATGAAGAAATGTCGGACCGCGAGAAGCTGCTGGCACGCGGCGTACCGGAAGACAAGCTACTTTCTGTAAACGAAGCAAAGCCCGTGCCACGCATTATCTTCATGGCGGCGGGTGCCTTCGCCAATTTCGTCTCGGCGGTGCTGCTGTTCATCATCGTTGCGGTAACGGGCATCCCGCAAGAAGTCGGCGCACGTAATCAGATTGTAGCCTACCCGGAAAACTCCATGTATGCGCAGCAGGGTGTCGAACCCGGCGATGCTGTGGAGTTAATCAACGGCGAATACTTCAACAGTATGCAGGATTTCATCCAACGGTTGGAGACGCTGCGTGGTGAAGATGTAACGCTGACCATGCGCAACCTGGAAACGGAGGAAAACTACGAAATTCAGGTTACACCCCAGGTAAGTAGCGCGAGGGGCTATGTCTTTGTTTCTGGTGTGGTGGAAGGTGCCCCGGCAGAGGCGGCTGGTTTACAAAAGGGCGACCTAATTACAGCATTCAACGGCCAGGAATTGACAGCGCAAGAAGACCCACGTAACGACCTGCAACGTCTCACTGCGGAAAATCTGGGGCAAACCGTGACGCTGACAATTCTACGGGACGGCAACACGCTGACTGTTAATCTTGTGCCGCGAGAGGACCCGCCAGCTAATCAGGGCGCGATGGGCATCTTGATTGATGCGCAATACGTGACCAGTGATAATGTGCGCTATGCGATTGCAACAGCGCAGACCAAGCTCATTCCGATGTCTATCGGTGAGGCGATTCCCTATGGCGTTGATCGGCTGTTTACGACACTCCAGTTAATTATCTCGATTCCGGCACAACTCATTGAAGGCACACTTAGCCCTGAACAAGCACGCCCTGTCAGCGTCATCGGCATCAGTCAGGTTGGCGGTCAATTCTTGCAGGAAAGCATCCGGCAGGGGAACCCGTTCCTGATCTTGAATTTCGTCGCGCTGGTTAGTATCTTCCTGGGCTTCACGAACCTGCTGCCGTTACCGCCGCTGGATGGTGGCCGCATCTTGTTTGTGCTGATTGAGGTCGTGCGCGGCAAACCTGTCTCACCACAGATCGAAGCAGCCATTTACCGCATAGGGATTACACTCTTGCTGGGTCTCGCGGTAATTGTCATCCTGTATGATATCTTCAATCCGCTGACCTTGCCGACATAAGCACATCGGAAATGCAACGGAAGTACAATACGAGTATGAGGAATAACGACGCACATATGTCAGACTTCAACTTCAACGATGTCGATATCGACTTTGAAGAGGAAGCGCAACAGCGCCCACAGCCCACACTGGACGAAGTTATTGCAGAGTTGCGATCAGAGGAGGGGAACCTCCCTGGTCCAACCCTTTTGTATGGCTTGTCTGATTTGACGCACGATCAGGTGATGAGCCTGCAACCGACCTGGCGGAGCCTGGATGCCACGTATCGGCGTGTATTGATGCAGATGCTTGTGGACGCGATGGAAAGTAACTACGAGCTAGATTACACAGCTTTTGGCCTGCAAGCCCTGCAAGATGACAACAGCGGCGTGCGTCAGGCGGCTATTGAGGTGCTGAGCGAGAACGATTCGCTTTATCTCATGAAGCGCCTGATGACGATGGCCCAGCAAGACCCCGACGATGTGGTACGCCAGGAAGCCATGCGTGCGCTAGGGCGCTATGTACAGATGCACGAGCTTGGCGAACTGAACGATGAGGACGGTGAACAAGTCGAGGCGCTGGTATACGATACGTTGCAGAACAATCCATCCGCAGATATGCAACGTATTGCCCTGGAATCTATCGCGCATTGCAGCCGCATTGATGTATCAGATGCGGTTCAAGCTGCTTATGATACCGGGAAGCCAGATCATCAAATGAGTGCGCTGATTGCAATGGGGCGCACGTGTGAAACGTATTGGTCACCGCTTGTCTTGCAAGAGCTAGATAGTGATGAAGTCGAACTGCGACGTGAAGCGGCTCAGGCTTCCGGTGCGTTGCAATTGTCGGAGGCTGTGCCAGCACTGGCGAAGATGCTGTATGAAGATGCTCGCGAGGTACAGGAACGTGTAATTTGGGCTTTAGGTGAGATTGCCAGCCGCGAGGCAATGCGCGTTTTGGAAGCTGCCGCAGAAATGGCCGAAGAACAAGACGATGAGCACCTGATGATGCTCGTTGACGACGCGCTCGGCAACGCAAGCCTGATGCAGGGTAGCAGCTTTACCTTCATGGATTTCGACCTTGATGATTTGAACGACGACGGCCACCTGCACTAATCTGATGAGCATCTGATGATAATATCCATCCGGCAGGCACAGGCATGAGCCTGCGCCTGCTTTGCTGCTAGTTGAGGTTAAATAGCCCCATCATCTTCATACCCAGGCCCACGTTATCGACCTTGATCTTGCCCATCATGAAGGCTGTCATTGGGTTAAGCTCGCCCTGAATCAGTCCATAGAAGTCATCAGCGCTGAGGCGCATGGTCATCGACGGGCTTTCGATAGCTCCTTCACCCGCATCCACCTGCTTATCAACAATCTTGACCCAGTATTTACCGCCGTTATCGCCGGATAGGTCAATTTGCACAGTTTCGTCCATGTCTTGCGCTTTATCGGGCTGGAAGCGGTCGATCATGCTGGTCATGGTTTGCTGGATTTCATCACGTGTCGGCATTTGGTTGCTCCTAGAACTTAACATTTGTATAATTATTGCCCTGTAATCGGGGCCAGTATCGTATACTAACAAGACGCGGGGGTGACCCCATAGTTTGTTTGGAGTATTCTCATGCTTTCCCGACGTATTGCCAGTATTCTCGTATTACTTGTGCTTTGGCTGCTAGCGTTTACAACATCAGCTCAGGACAGCCCTGGCCCCTCTACGGACCTACCCGGTCAGATTGTTTACATCGGCCAGGATTTCAATGTATACAACTTTGAATTCACCAATTTCGAGACACACCAGCTAACAGATGATGCGTCCAGTCGTCGTCATTACCAGTGGCCAACATGGTCAACGGATGGCCGTCTTGCATATTTTTGTTGTGATTTGCGTTATGCCGATAGCCTGGGGTCGGAGGCGTTTATCTCGCCAGATGGCCAACAACCCGGCGAATTGGCCTACGATGGCAATGGCGAAACCATCATCTATGCAGCCTGGTCACCGGCAACCTGTGCAGAAGGTGCGAACTGCCTGGATTTGGCTTTGCTGGTGAACGATGTGCTGCGCGGCGGTATGTCCATCGAGATGTTGCGCGACACTGAAGCGGGTCAATCGACGGACTCGATTGCCGTTGGTTCGCCATTTTACTATAGCTGGAGTCCAGCAGGGGATCGCTTGGTGCTGCACCGCAATAGCCAGCGTGTTGACATTTACAACCGCACAACAGGCGAACTGCTTTCGGCTAGTTCGTTGCCGTCAGGTGCATTCCAGGCTCCCGCCTGGTCGCCAGTCGATGACCGTGTGCTGTTTGGTACGCAGGGTAAAACGCAGTCCACCACTGACCTCATCGTAATTGATGGCGAAGCCAGCCAAACGCTCGTCAGCGGTATTCGTGGCCTTGTATCCTTCGATTGGTCGCCAGATGGCGAGTACATTGCGTACCGTGTCGCGACACGTGAACGCTACGGCGCGTTATTCGTCGTCAACGCAGATAATGGCGAGCTTGTGGCACGCAGCAACCTTGATGGTGTGCTTGGCTTCTTCTGGTCACCGGACAGCCAGCGTATCGCTTACGTGACGTTAGATGACGGGTCTGATTTCAATCTTGATCGTGGCGAGATGGCAAAGCCTGCTGCACAGCAACCACAAACACGCGGCTTATTGTGGTCAACGCTCGACATCAGCGATGGCTTTAATCGGCAGCATGAGGCTTTTCAACCCACCAACGAATTTGTCTACCTGCTGCTGTATTTCGATCAATTTGCCCGCAGCCACCGTATCTGGTCGCCAGATAGCACACATATCGTTTATACCGAGCGACTACAGCGTGCCGCGCCGGAACCGGTTGTCAGCATACTCGATGTAACACGTGCTGATGCGAACCCATTACAAATTGCAGATGGTGTTTTCGCCATTTGGAGCTTTCGATAGCTGAAGCAGATGGCCTGAAATAACTGCTGCACGAATCTGACGCGGACATGACGATCAGGCAATGCAGCGGGTGTTGTGGCTTTTGCATCCGACGCTCTTTGTTTAGACTGGTGACCTTTCTGTGATGTTGGCTGGTGACCTGCAAAGGGCTTATGGACGATGCGAAGCCACACTACATTTCGCAATAGATTGATGATACTGTGCGCGGCTTTAGTAGTCTTGCTGGGCGCTTGCTCAGGTGGGCCAGCGCAAATTGTGATTATCACAGCGACCCCTGCATTTGAATCTACGGTTCGTACCGAAACAGGGGCCAGCAATCCGACTTTGGAAATCGCCCAACCTGCGCAACCGAGCGCGACGCCAACCAGAAGACCCACATTGACGCCAACGCAGACGCGCCCACCCATACAGCTATCTCCTGTGCCCGACATATCCCCCCAACCCACTTTGGACCCAGCGCGCCCGACTATCGAAGCACCGGAAGCGCACACGGTTGTAGCAGGTGACACGCTATATGGCATTGCACAGCGTTATAATGTGTCGTTGGATGCGATTTTGACGGTTAATGAGCTGGAAAACCCGAATATTCTGTCAATCGGTCAGGTAATTGCGTTGCCTGAACCGCCTGATACGGCATCGCCTACCTTCAAAATTTTGCCGGATAGCAGGCTGGTGCGCGGCCCGAACAGCACGAGCTTTGACATCGCAGCGCATATCAGCGCGTTACCTGGATATATTCGCGTCGTAACGGATGAGGTAACTACTCGACTAGCGAACGGTGCTGCACTGGACGACACACTGAACGCTGCGCAGATTGTAGAGCGCGTTTCGCTGGAATATAGCGTAGACCCGCGCTTGCTGCTGGCGATTTTAGAGTATCGTGCTGGATGGCTTAGCAATCCACTGCCAGCAGAGGACAAACGCACCCATCCGCTTATCAGTGAGGCGGATTCTGGCGGCACGGATCGTAGTGGGCTATACCGTCAATTGACGTGGTTGGCCAATGAACTCAATCGAGGTTACTACGGATGGAAATATCGTGGCCTCAATACGCTGCAATTAGGCGATGGGACGCTGCTGCGGGTAGCAAGCGGCCTCAATGCCGCGACTGTCGGCGTACAACATGCTTTGAGCTTGAATACAGCGTATTTTCGCTGGCAGCGCGACGTGGATTTTGCCGGACTCTACGTTACGTATTATGCCTACTATGGCGACCCCTTCGCTGATGTGCTGGATACGCTGGTACCGGAAGATTTGCAACAGCCCGACATGACGTTGCCTTTCGCACAGGGCGAAGTTTGGCGCTATACAGGTGGTCATCACGGTGGATGGGGCAGCGGTAGCGCCTGGGCCGCGTTGGATTTTGCACCGCCGGATGAACGTCCGTCAGGCGCATCGCTGTGCTACACATCGACGAGTTGGGTGCGGGCAGTGGCTGCGGGTGTTATCGCACGCAGTGGTGATGGCGTCGTCGTGTTGGATTTGGATGGTGATGGGGATGAATCAACGGGCTGGACGGTGCTCTATTTACATCTGGCCGAAGATGGACGCATCCAAACGGGTGAGCGTGTGCAAGCTGGTGACCGCGTTGGACGAGCAGCCTGTGCTGGCGGTTTTTCCACCGCTACGCATCTGCATATCGGGCGGCGCTACAACGGTGAATGGTTGCCTGTTGAGTGTCAGGTATGCCCCTTGCAAGAGCCACCCCCACTTGTGATGAGTAGTTGGCGGGGTGTGGGGCTGAGGAACCAGCAATACCAGGGTTACATGACAAATGCAGGTCAGCGCATACAGGCTGAACAAGGCCGCCAGACAGACATCAATGCAATTTCCTGGTAACAGCCTCACAAGTGCATGACATAAGTGACATGAGTAAAACGGGGGGAGAAGATCGTTTATGCGTCGTATCGCTGCTTCGTTGATAATAGCTGTTGGCTGCGTGTTGTGGCTGCACGGTTTGGGTGGAAGTCTACAGGCGCAGATACGCATTAGCCCAACGCCGTTAAGTGTCGTCATTCCAACCAGCGCCCCTTTGCCAACTTCGGTCAATTTGCCGACGCCGACACCCACATGGACACCGACGGAGATACCATCCGTGCGCTTGCAAGCGAAACAAGCCGACAATCCAATTAATGTACGAGCAGAACCAGACCCCGGCGGTGAACGCTTGGGCGCACTAGACCCCAGTGGGCAATATGAAGTATTTGGCCGCTATTTTCGCTGGTTGCAATTCGCCTACGATGCCTCACCAACGGGCCGCGCCTGGGTGTTTGATGATCTGGTTGACATTATTGGCGAAGAGGACCGCATTCCCATCGTGGACCCTTTTTCGACGCCGACGCCATCCTCTGATGAACAGTTCGCCCAGGAAGGACCGTTAAACGATGCCACAGCGACGGCACAAGCCCGTATTGTCGCACTACCAACCGATAACGTACCAGAAGCGATCCAGCAACGTCAGGAAGAACAGGCCGCTTTGCCGACGTTTACAGCACCACCAGAGCTAGCCGAGCAATTCGCTACAGTGACGCCGGATGTTATCGCTGCACCTTCACCGACGCCGGGTGTATTCGCAGTGGCGCTTGAGCGTGTCGCAACGGGCAATATACCGCCAATTGTGCCAATTGCAGTGCTAGGCTTGTTGGGCTTGGTTGGGCTGGTGATTAGCTTGATGCGAGGGATTTAGTGGGGTTGATGGGCGGATAGATCATCCGCCCAAACGAAAATAGAAGGCTCAGCCAGCTTAGTAGCTGCTGCACGTACCGCAACCACCAGCATCTGCCGCAGGTTCTTCGCCATCTTCGGCCTTGAAGGAATGACCACAACCGCAGGACGATACCGCATTCGGATTGTCTATGCGGAAACCGCCACCAATCAGGCTATCGACGAAATCAATCGTGGCACCCTTCAGATACACCAGGCTCGTCGGGTCCACCAGCAGGCTTACGCCACCAACCGACACGACATGGTCGGACTCTTGAGAGGCTTCTTCGAAAGCCATACCGTATTGCATACCGGAGCAACCACCGCCAGAGACGAAGACGCGCAGGCTGTGGTTGGGAATTCCACGTTGTTCGAGCAGGCTCTTGATTACCCCGACGGCTGCCGGAGTGACTTCCATGAAGGGTGTTTCAACAAATGTCTGTTGTTGTACTTGTGTTTGTTCTGCCAGGGCCATGTGCTTTGTTCTCCTCAGTAAGCTATGACTAATCCAAATATAACACAGCGTGTGTGATGGGTCAACGAAGCTAGAAATGCGCTTCCGTAGGGACTGTTTCGTTAGGGCTGTTCGGGTATGAAATATGAGCAGGCGTTGTCTCCTTCGGAGATGCGCGCTGTCATGCGTGGTACGACCTGCAATAAGCGCGTGACCATGTGCATATCCATCTGGCATAAGGCTTTATCTGTATGGACTAACCCGTGATAGGGGCAGTTACAGGTATGCAGCAGATAACCGCCTTCTGTTTGCTCCCAACGCGCCTCATAACCATGTTGTGTTAGATGCTCTACGACCTGAGTCAAGCGCTGCGGCATGGGTTCTGCGGTGATATGTGCATCTTGCGCCATTTCTTCTGCGACACCTTCTAAAATGACATTCACTTGTTGTTGGGGCAGCACGTGTTTTATTTGCGCCAATAGACCTGTAGCCAAGCGCTGATAATTGTTCGGGAACAGCGTGGCGGCCTTCTGCGTCAACGCATAGACGTAGCAGGGGCGACCTGGGGCGTCACGATGGCGCATCTGCGGGGTGTCAACCAAGCCGTTATCGCGCAACACGCTTAAGTGATGTCGGACTGTGACAGCCGTAATTTCTAGCTGGTGATCTTGGCGCAAAGCAGCGACGATTTCGCCAACTGTTAATTCGCTGTGTTCTCGTAGAATCTCGAGGATATACTGACGTGTCGTTTGCATTGCGCTCGTACAAGCTCACACTAATTACGCTGATAACCATCGTTAAAATGATAGCGTCAGGTCGTGCCGTTGTCAAATGGACAAATACAGTGTTACGATGTGTTCTCGGACGATTCGATTTTGCCTCATTCTCACGGAGCGACGTATGCAAAAACTTGACGTAGCAATTCTGGGCGCAACGGGTGCAGTCGGTCAGCGTTTCATCCAATTATTAGAGAATCACCCCTGGTTCCGTGTGGCTGAGCTAGTCGGCAAGAGCAGTGCGGGACAACGCTATGGTGATGCGGTTAACTGGGTGCTGGACGGCAGCCCGCCTGACGATGTTATGGGTATTGTCGTTAAACCACTGGATGCTGACTTAACATCGCCGCTTGTGTTTTCCGCTTTACCGAAAGAAGCCGCCCACGAACGCGAACCAGAACTCGCCAACGCTGGTCATGTAGTCTGCACAAACGCATCTGCGCATCGTATGGCATTGGACGTGCCATTGTTGTTGCCAGAGGTAAACGCCAACCATGCTAGACTAATTGATGTACAACGGTCGCAACGCGGCTGGCGCACAGGTGCACTGATCGCCAATTCAAACTGCACAGTGATGCCTGTTGTGATGTCGTTGGCCCCGTTGCAGCAGTTCGGTATTGAGCGTGTATTGATGGTCAGCGAACAGGCTATCAGTGGGGCAGGTTATCCTGGCGTGGCATCGCTGGATATTCTCGACAACATCGTGCCGTATGTCTCTGGTGATGAGGACAAAATGGAGACAGAATCCAGAAAGATGCTTGGACAGTTAACAGGCGATACTATCCAAGAACCTGAATTCGTTGCAAGTGCTACCTGTACCCGCGTCCCTGTGATTGATGGTCACGTCGTCAACATGTCTGTTGGACTTGTTAGCAAGCCCGCTCTAGCTAATGTTCAAGCGGCCTGGGAAAATTGGCGTGCACCGGATGAAATCGCAGCGTTGCCAAGTTCACCGGAAAAGCCGTTACAATACCTCACCCAGCAAGATCGTCCACAACCACGCAGGGACCGTCACGCGGGGCGTGGCATGATGACATCCATTGGACGCCTACGTGAATGCCCTATATTGGGCTATAAATTTGCGGTTCTATCACACAATACGATCCGAGGTGCGGCGGGCTGTAGCATCTTGAATGCTGAACTGCTGGCAATACGCGGTTATATAACGGATTTTCGGCCACAGCCTGTATCGGTGGTACGCTGAAAGCTCTCAGCGTACTGGCATCGGTTGAGTGTAGGCTTGTGGCTCATTGACACGCCTGCTGCACGGGGATAAACTTTAGCGCTATTGTGCAAAAGCCGTACCTCACCCAGCACTGTTGGGTTACTGTTTACGTATAGCCACAAGCGACAATCTGGAGTTGACATTATGCGTGTATTTATCGCCGGCATTGACGGCTATTTAGGTTGGGCACTGGCCCAATATATGACACATCACGGCCATGAGGTTGCCGGTGCAGATAAGATGCTACGCCGAGAATGGGTCGCGGAGATGGATAGCGTTAGCGCGATTCCTATTGCCAATCGGCCCGACCGCGTAGCAGCGTTCCGTGAGCAGTTCGGCAAGGACATTGACTTTCGCGAGGGTGACCTAACGGATTACAATTTCGTGCGGGGTTTCCTCGAGGATTTCCAGCCAGAAGCGATTGTCCACCTAGCACAGATGCCCTCTGCTCCCTACTCGATGATTGATGTGCACCATGCAGTATGGACGCACACGAACAACGTCACGAATAACCTCGTGATTCTGTACGCCATGAAGGAAGTCGTGCCGGATGCTCATCTGGTGAAACTGGGTACGATGGGCGAGTATGGTCAGCCCAATGTGGATATCCCTGAAGGCTTCTTTGAAGTAGAGTATCGTGGGCGTAAAGACGTGCTGCCGTTTCCGCGTCAAGCGGGCAGTTGGTATCATCAGACGAAGGTGCACGACTCACACAATACGCACTTCGCCTGCAAAATCTGGGGCCTGCGTGCAACGGACATCATGCAAGGGATTGTATTCGGTACGCAGTTCCCTGGTTTGGGTGACGATGAACGCTTGCGCACGCGCCTGGATTTTGACCAGAGCTTCGGCACAGCCATCAATCGTTTCTGTGTGCAAGCTGTTGCAGATCACCCGATCACGCTTTTCGGTACAGGCACGATGACGCGAGCGTTCCTGCCATTGCGCGACTCGATGCGCTGCCTGACGCTTGCAGTCGAAAATCCAGCAGAAGCGGGTGAATTCCGTGTGTTCAATCAATTCGCGGAGTCCTACAGCATCGCAGACCTTGCGCACATGACGAAAGAAGTCGGTAATGAATTGGGCCTGGATGTGGAAATCTCCCACTACGACAATCCGCGTGTCGAAAAAGAAGTCCATTACTACAACCCAGATCGTAATAACCTGGTCAAGATTGGCTATGAGCCGACGACAGATGTGCGCTCCGAGATGCGCCTCATGATTGACGACTTGATGCAATACAAGGATCGCATCCTGGAAAAACGCGACATCCTAGTACCCGATATTCGCTGGGACGGTTCACGCAAGCGCTCTGAAATCTTGCCGACAGAAGCAGAAAAGCCACTTGGTTAAGCGTCGCAGCAAATGCAGCCATAACTGATACGATAACATACGTCAGGGCGAGCTTTACTCGCCCTGTTCGCATCTAGCGACAATTTGCGGCACGTGATTTACTGGAACCCATTCGATTTGAGCGATAGACACAGCGACAAGAGACAAGGAATGCAGCAATGGTTCAGTTTTGGGAACTCAGCAAGGTAGAAGCTGAAGAATACGGCAAAATTATGCAGCGTGCTGAAAAAGACATCAGCGATTTGCTGCCAATGGCCCAGGAGGTAATTGACCGCATCCGCAATGAGGGCGACTCAGCAGTACTGGAATATGCACGCAAATTCGATACGCCCAACTTTGAATTGTCGTCGTTGCGGGCAACATCAGCGGATTTTGCTGCGGCGCGTGCTAAGCTTGAGCCAGAGGTGATCGCCGCGATTGAAGCGGCCCATGCCAATATCCTCACGTTCCACGAGGAACAGATGCCAGAGCGCATGTGGTTCACGGAAGTGCGACCCGGCATTATGGCTGGCGAGAAGATTTCGCCAATTGCGAGCACGGGCTTGTATGTGCCGCGTGGCAAGGGTGCGTTTCCGTCTGTGATGCTGATGTTGGCGACCCCGGCAAAAGTGGCAGGTGTGCCGCGAATTGTCGTCGTGACGCCACCAAAAGAAGACGGCAAAGCAGATGATGCGTCATTGGTCGCGGCAGAGGTCTGCGGTGTGGATGATGTTTACGTGGTGGGCGGCATCCAGGCCATTGCAGCATTGGCTTACGGCACGGAAACGATCCCAAAGGTGGCGAAGGTAACTGGCCCCGGCAGCAGCTACACATCGGCGGCCAAGCGCCTGTTATACGGTGTAATGGATGTAGGCCTGCCTGCTGGCCCTAGCGAGTCCATCATCTTGACGGATGAAAACGTCGATCCACGCCTCGCAGCGGTTGATTTGCTGGTGGAGGCCGAACATGGCCCCGATTCTGCGGCTATCCTGGTGACGCACAGCCGTGAAGTGGCCGATAAAGTCTGTGGATTGTTGCCTGAGTACATCAATCAGCTACCGCAGTGGCGTCGGGATTTTGTGAAGCATGTGATGTCCAATTATGGCGGGGTCATGCTGACGGATAGCCTGCAAGCGTCGATTGATTTTGTCAACGATTACGCCCCGGAGCACCTGGAAGTGTTGGTCAAAGAGCCATTTGTTGCGCTTAACAAGATTCATAATGCAGGCGAGATTTTACTCGGCGAGATGACACCCATCCCAACTGCAAACTATGCGCTGGGCTTGAATGCGATCCTGCCGACGGGTGGTTTTGCGCGCACGTTCTCATCTGTCAGTGTGTGGGATTTCCTTAAGCGTAGCGGTGTTGGCTACCTTTCGCGTGAGGGCTACGAAACGTTGCAGGCTGATGTGGCTTTGCTGGCGGATTATGAGGGCTTCCCGGCCCACGCACAAGCTATTCGCGTCCGCAATCAGATTCTGGGCCTATGAGCGATACACTGCAACAGATTCGCGATTTGCAATATGACGATCAGGGCAGGGCAGAGGCCCTGCTTCTGACGTTTATGCAGGATAATTTGCCGTATGATATAGCGTCTGTCGAACTGCGCCCGTCGGCTGTGTCACTCAACTCATTCAACGGCTTCATGACGCTGCAAGATGGCACTCGCTTGTTCTTCAAGACGCATACGGAATCTAACACGGTCATTCAGGAATACTACAACGCGGAATTGCTCGCACAGGCGGGTTACCCCGTCATTCAGCCTGTTTATCAGGCTACGGAAGCGGGCAAGCAAATGCTGGTTTACGATGTAATTGACGATCCTTCGGTGTTTGATGTCGCATGGCAACTTGAAACCTACGTCGGCGCAAATCGCCAGACAGATGACGACATAAGTGCTGATGCCGATACGATGCAGGACGCCGAAACGGAACAGGCTGACCAGCGCCAAGCCTTGTTATCAGCGCTGACCGAAGCGCAAGAAGCAGCCGATAAGCAATTGTATGCACTTTACGAGGGTAGTTTAACGTGGCAAAGCGCTGAGCAAGCCGCCGAAGCACCGATACACCAGTTGTTTTATCACCGCTTGGTGGGGGGGCGGCTGGCTGCATTTTATGCGGATGAGCAGGTGATTACGTTGCCGGATGGTGAACACACACTAGGCGAATTGCGGCAACTACGACTGACAATCAACGGGCAAGGCTATAACGACACGCTTGACGACATTATCCGGCGTGCAATCACGTTATTGCAGCCTGCGCAGGCTGGACCCAGCATTATCGGACACGGCGATGCGCACAACGGCAACGTATTTTTCCGGCAAGCCGACAAAACACTGACGTATTTTGATCCAGCGTTTGCGGGACATCATCATCCGTTGCTTGATCTGGTGAAGCCGCTATTTCACAACGTATTTGCCATGTGGATGTACTTCCCCGGAGAGAAGGCCGTCACAGCCCGCGTGGATGTTGAAACCAGCGACACAAATTGGACGATTCACTACGATTATGGATTGCCTGCTGTCCGACGCATGTTTATGCGTAGCAAGATGCAATATGCGCTGTTGCCGACCTTGCGCTTACTCAAAGATAGAGGTTGGCTGGTAGATAACTGGCGTGCCTACCTGAAGGCCGGATTGTTCTGTTGCCCGTTCCTGACGATGAATCTGGCCGATGCGAAGCGCTTTCCACCCAAGATTGCTGCATTGGGTTTGGCGATGGCGATTGAGATGGGCGCGGA
>DAOTTW010000051.1:0-37959 GCA_034437615.1 Anaerolineae bacterium
AGGCTCGGCACCTCGATGTCGGCTCATCGCATCCTGGGGCTGAATAAGGTCCCAAGGGTTGGGCTGTTCGCCCATTAAAGCGGTACGTGAGCTGGGTTCAGACCGTCGTGAGACAGGTCGGTCTCTATCCGCTGTGGGCGTTGGAAATTTGCGGGGAGCTGCCCCTAGTACGAGAGGACCGGGGTGGACGCAGCGCTCGTGTGCCGGTTGTCGCGCCAGCGGCAGAGCCGGGTAGCGACCTGCGGACGGGATAACCGCTGAAAGCATCTAAGTGGGAAGCCCCCCCCAAGACGAGATTTCCCATCCCTATAAGGGAGTAAGACCGCTAGGAGACGACTAGCTTGATAGGCGGCAGGTGGAAGCGCAGCAATGTGTGTAGCCAAGCCGTACTAATGGTCGAGGGCTTTGAATGAGGTGTTGCAGAGATACAGGAGCGTTCTGAAATGTAGAGCGTGAGCGAGAACTGCATCGAAACGCCGTGTATGAAGCCTGCGTCGCGGTCTGAGCAAACGTAAACATGTCGTGTGTGAGCTTGTGGTGAACGCAAAGCGCAAGCGGAATCTCAACTGAGCAGAATGCAGAATGCAGAAGTGAGAAGCCGCGTCAGCGAGCAACCCACAGGTAGATTAGCGCGAGCGCGTGTGTTGGTGGCTAGAGCAGCGGGGGTACACCCGGTCCCATGCCGAACCCGGCAGTTAAGCCCGCCAGCGCCGATGGTACTGCACTGGAGACGGTGTGGGAGAGTAGGCCGCCGCCAACCGGATGTCTTACGGCAGCCCGCGCTAAGCTACAGCCTGTGAGTGTAACTGGCGCAGATGGCTTCTCGCTTTTGATTCAACACCCTCTTGCATCCTCTGACAGCAAATCACGATCCACAGCCACGCCACCACAATAGACCAATCATCTTGGCATACTGCGTTGCGCTAGGTAGACTAAACATCCTGAAGCCACAATACCAGCACACCAGGAGACAGTTATGCCGTTCTCAACGGTCCGTCGCCTTATTACAAGCCTGCTTATTGCTATGATGTATCCACTATCATTGAGCGTTGCTCACGGCCAAATCGAAGTGACAGTGATTAACGACGAAGATGGCCCAATTCTGCTTACAGGCCAGCTTGAGTACACAAACCCCTTATTTGCCTCCGGTGTGTCAGAGCCGATTATCATTCTCGAAGACCAAGCTGGCTTTGTCGCACGCAACGATGATTTTGTTATCCCATTAGCCTCACAAACAATGGGCAAAATCACATCCGACATTGAGCGATCACCTTTCACCTACGAACTGACTTTGCCGATTGCGCCGCGTGCCACGCTTAACGATGTCGATAACGACGGTGAACCTGATACGGGTGTGATGATCTTCGCGGTGGCATATTGGGCCAATACGTTTGGGGATGCCTATTTAGAGCAGCGCGATCAGGGTGGCAGCGGTTGGTCACGCACCAATGCATCCGTGCGCATCGACACATCAGCCGACGCACGCGGCGAATATTTCGGTGGCCAGCTTTTAATTTTCGCGCCCGATGACGAGCAGGCATTTCCGTCTGGTTTTGGTGCGGATCAGCACCTCTTTACTGCTGACGATCCGATTGTGCGCGTGCCACAGGGCTACACGCTGGTAAATATGGACACGCAGCCTTTCACATTTGACCGTTCCCGCGAAGCCCGCGTTGATCTGTACGAAAGTCAAGCCAGTGCCGCCGAGAGCTTTGCCAACATGGACATCTTGGACGCCTTTGATGCAATGCTGGGCAAGCTACGCCGTGAGTATGCCTTCACAGAGCACAAAGACATTAACTGGGATGCGCTACAGGGCGAATATCGGCCACGTTTTGCGGAGGCATCAGAAGCCAACAACTTCAGGGCATATTATGTTGCGCTCAACGATTTTCTGTGGTCGATCCCAGATGAACACATCGACAGTAACCTCGTGAACGCCCTGTTTGACGTATTTGTGCAAGAGACGGATGGCGGCATCGGCATGGCCATGCGCGAATTAAGCGACGGGCGCGTGATTGCCAATTTCATCTTGGAGGGCAGCCCAGCGGACGAAGCGGGCATTCAATTGGGGGCTGAAATCATCGCATTTAACGACACGCCCATTATGGATTATATCGCGTCTGTACAGCCCTGGTCAGCGCCCTTCAGCAGCGACCACGTGCGCACCTTGCAACAATTGCGCTATGCCACACGTTTTCTGCTCGGTGAACAGATCGATGTCACTTATCACAACCCGAACGCGGACAAAGCACAAACGGCGACGTTAACAGCCATTGCCGAACTCGATAGCTTCACAGTCTCCTCGTTTGATGCCGCAGAAACAGGCTACGAACTGCCGGTCGAATATCGTGCTATCGCAGATGAACGCTACGTCTACGTGCAGATCAACGATTTCCTGGATGATCGCCGCCTGACGATTCAGCTATGGGAGCGCATGATTGATGCGGCCAAGACAAACGCTGCCGACGCCATCATAATCGACATGCGCAACAATCGCGGTGGGCGTGGCTTCCTAGCCGATCAGATGGCGGCCTACTTCTTCACAGAGCCGCACGGACTCGGCAACACAGGCTTTTATAACGAGCAGACCGACGATTTTTTCTTCGATCCTAACACCGAAGAACGCTTCATCCTGCCCCCACCCGAACTTCGTTATGCAAACCCGGTAGTGTTGCTAGTCGGGCCGAACTGCCGCAGCGCGTGCGAATTCTTCAGTTACGATATGACAATCAATAGCCGCGCAACCGTCATCGGCCAATACCCGACTGCTGGCCTCGGTGGTGCGATCCGTCAGTTTTTCATGCCGGGTGGCATCTTCGTGCAGTACACGGCGGGTCGCGCTGTGGATGGTGATGGGCGTATTCACATCGAGGGCCAGGGCATCGTGCCGGATATTGTCGTGCCTGTGACTAGCGAAAGCCTGCTGAGCGATGACGACGTTGTGCTAAGAGCCGCAATTGTATATCTCGATGATTTGTTGCAGGACAAGTGACACGTTTTATTATAATCTCCTCATGCGGTCTATCGGCAGCACAACACAAAATATGGCTCACGCTAAATTATCAGCTTGCCATCCCGGACAAAAGCGTGTAGGCCACAAATGCGAGGTATACACCAAAAAATAGCGCGGATTCAAAGCGCGAAAACTCACGATTACGGGCAAACGGCAACAGCAGCAACGTAAATGCAATCATCACGCCAAATTCCACAATGCTGAGTTCGGCACTGCCGACGCCGTCCGTGCTGGTCCCAATCTCAATCGGCAACACAAAAGCCGTCGCACCAAGCACCAGTAGCAAATTGGCCACATTAGAGCCGATAACGTTGCCAACGGCAATATCACTCTCACCCTTGAAAGCAGCCGTCAGCGACGTGGCTAATTCGGGTACGGACGTGCCGAAAGCCACCATCGTCACACCAATGACTAACGGCGGTATCCCCAGCGCCAGCGCAATATTACTCGCACCATCCACCAGCAAGTTTGCACCAATAACCAGCACCACGATGCCGAGGACGACGCGCCCTACTTCAAACGGCACATTCACACTGTCGCCGGGGTCTGGAATGTCCTTGCCGATTGCAGCCTCTTTCGCTTCTATTTCGGCATCGTGGGCGATTGCTTGTTGGCGTGCCAGGAAGTACAAAAGCAGGTTATAGACGACAAAGCCGAATAGCAGCAACACACCATCCAGGCGGCTAATAAACCCATCGAGGATCAGCAGGCTGGCAAATAGCGTAACGATCAGCAAAATGGGAATTTCACGCTTAATCAGTGTCTCGTGCACCGCAATCGGCGCGATGATACCCGTCAGGCCCAATATCAAGCCGATATTCGCAATATTGGAGCCGATCACGTTGCCTAATGCAATGCCACTGGCACCCCGCAAAGCCGATAACACGCTGACGATCAACTCCGGCATAGATGTCCCAATTGCGACAATCGTCAGGCCAATAATCAGCACCGACACACCAAACGCTGTCGCGATGCGCGTTGACCCCTGCACCAACCAACCGCCGCCCAAATACAATCCCACTAACCCAACAGCGATCAGCAATACATCCGACATAATCACGGTCCTTTCTTTCTGGTCTCGCGTAACGTCATCATCTTGCGTGACGTTGTGTATGGATGCACCGAGCCGCTTGACTGCGCTTGCGATACATCGCGTATAATGATCTCGACACAAATGCTCCCCGGCATATCCGCCAGGGGAATGCACAGATGTTGCAAAAACCTTGTTTTTTAGCTGGAAAAGCCTAACACAATTGCCTATGCGCCTATTCAACATACCTACACTTACCACGCATGACACGCTACCAGCGCGCAAATTGCTGTTCTTGCTCGCTGTTGTCGTACAGCTACTTAGTATGCCGTATTTGTGGGGACATGCCAGCACAGGCGATGCTTTTCTTGGGCGCTACAGCGCTCGCTATGGTGTTGCGCTACTGGCCTGTGTGTGTGTTGCTTGCGCTTGGCTCATTGCCTTTTTGCAGCAAGCGAAATTATCTAAGATCATCGAACGCCGTAAACCCCTCATGTTTGGGGGGTTGTGTGTAATTCTGGTCGCTTGCATTGGCTTGCAGTTTGTTACTGTTATTGCGGTGGTCTTGCGGCATTTTGCTGCACTCAATGGTCTGCTATTGCTGGCCATCGGCCTGACGTTTATACCTGATGCGGCGGTCAAGCGGCGTATCTGGCTCGGTCTGCTCTCTGTCAGCGCAATAGGCATAAGCGGCTTGTCGCTTATCACAGCGCTGACCGCCTTACCATACAGCCCGGATGAAGCGCACTGGGCTGATTTTGCAAGCACGCCCTACGTCTCAGACGGCTTGTATTCACGCACATGGCGCGATGACCCGGTGTTGGTTCGGCCTGGGCTAGGCTGGAGCGTGGCGGTTTATGGTTGGGTGCTAGAGAATATCACCTTTGATATGCGCGTGGGCCGCCTGTGGGAATTCGGCATGAATCTGCTGATTAGCCTGGGCGCGGCAATCGTCGCCTATCAGCTATCGGGGCGTGCAGCGGCATTGCTTGCCTTCTGCATCGCACTATGCACGACTGTCTTTGTATCGCTGGATTATCGGCCTGATACGCAGGTCGTGCCGATTGGCCTGCTGTGCATCGTCATCGTGCTACACACGCGCACGCAGCAGAAACCACTACACGCATGGCACTTTATCGCAGGCTTCGCGGTCACATTCGCCATGCAATTGCACGCTATCAGCATCGTCTACGCCTTTGCGATCAGTGCATACTATGCCTTTGATCTGTTCAGCGCTCTTCAGCAACGCAATACACACTTGCTGCGCCGCACGCTGACGTATGGCATCGGCGCAACACTGGGCACAGCATTGGTTTTCGCATTCAACATCCTGCCTGTGGGCCTGGACTATTATTTAGCGGAACTCACCAGCACGCGCCTATCACCAGAACGTGAACTCAACATGTTGCGCTGGCCCTTGTTACAAGGGTTGCTCGTTGCATTAGGGGTAGCGTATTTGCTGTGGCGACGCCGTGCAGCAGACCGAATATTTTTATCGTTGCTGTTGCTGATTTTTCTCGGTAGCTTGATCTTCGATACGCAGGGCTACAGCATCCAATATCAGGCGTTGTTGCTGCCGCCTGCGGCTGTGATGCTAATAGATGCATGGCGCACAAAGAGCATCAAAACGGGGGTAAATCGGCGTGCTGTGTGGCTGTCTGCCTGCGTGCTGCTGATGTTGGGTACGGGCTATGCCGCTGAACATGTACACTGGTCCGGTGTACAGCACTTGCTCACATCTGGCAGGCTACCCGAACCAGAAAATCACGTCCTGGCGCACAGCGTCAAACCACACATCAAACCGGGTGACGTTATTGCCGGCACCCATGAATTGATCTGGGCGCTGCACGATCATACGGGGTTGGTGTCGTTCGCCGCAGAGCAAAATCGCCAGCGTTACGCGCCCACAGAGGACTTAGCGGACGTATGGCGCGAGCTTCAGCCAACGGTTGTGGTGGCTATTCCCCGGCGCATTGTGATGCCACCGGGGATGCAATCGTATCTGATAGAAGCCAATTTCCAGCGCTGCACAAGTTACACGGTAATCGGCATCGACGTTACGATTCTGCGCCCGGATTGCTCGGTTGCACCAGCAGCGTCTCTAGCTCCTGACGGGTGACCGCCTTATCGTAGTATTTCTCGGCGGTGTTGGCCATGCTGCGCAACGTCTGCGCGTTGAAGATGGCGTTGACCACTGCGCCTGCAATCGGGATGAAGCCCATCACCAGGCGCGCCGGAACCCGTGCGCTGATCTGTGCAGCCAAACGCCCAGCCAGGCGTGTGCTGATGCGGGCGTTGATTTCCTGACGTTCTTTGAAGCTCTCCGGCATATCAGCAGCGCGTTCACGGGCCAACATCAGCGCATCATCGGTGGCGTCAGTACCGACCAATGACCGCATCATAGTGATAGCGCGCTCATCATCGGCCAGCGTCCCGGCCAGCGAACGCAGCACATACAGTGTATTGGTCATCACATGGTCGTCCTGGCCTGCTGCGCTCTGAATGCGGCTAGTGATAGCGTCGTTGCCGTCTTGCGTCAGCGCGTAGGTGAAGGCACGCAATGAAATAGCGCGATATTCGAGGATACTGGCGTTATAATAGGATGCGTTGGCCCACAGCGCTAGAATGTTACGCAAATCCGAATAATCGACCGTCTCTGTGATGTAGGCCCCCTTCAGCGCACCGATACCCCAGCTAATATGCGCCATCTTATGCAGCAGGTACGAAATGCCCGCAGGAATCGTCAGGCCCTGAATGCCGGGGATAATCATCTCTGCGCCACCAGCAAAGGCAATTTTCGTGGTTTCCTGGCTCAGCCAGCTATCGACATCTTTATGGCGCAGTGCTGCATCAATCGCGCCCTGTGGGTCGCCCCCTAATTCATCAATGGCGATCATGATTGCTTCAGCAATTTGCTGTTGTAAGCCCATTCGTTACACCTCCCGCTGAGATTATCCTGTAAACGTTTCACTATGCTGCGTATACGCACAAATGGCCGACATGTTGCAACCTACAGCAGCAGCAACGTACCAGCGAAGGCGATGAACGTACCGATGACTGCCTGACGCGAGATGCGTTCACCAAACACGATGTAGCTAATCGGCAACAGGAAGATCGGCGTCAGGGCCATCAGCGCCGACGCGATGCCGATAGGTGCATTCTGCACAGCCACCAATGACAGCCACACGCCAATCACCGGGCCAGCTATCGCGCCACCTGTCAGCATCAGCAACGCACGCGGATTTTTGCGCAAAGTGCGCACGCTAGAGACGACTTTGCCACTCAGGGCGCTCAAGGCCCACACAAGCAACATGGCCACAAAAACACGTATGATTAAGCCAGAGAACGCCGGGAAGTCGTTTTCCAGGCCAATTTTTGACAGCACGTTACCGCCAGCCTGACCCACAGCACCACCGAAGGCGAACAGCAAGCCGATGATATAGGCGCGTGTGTTATCCACCGCCACCGCGCCGCCGCGTTTGGTGCCTGCGGCAATCTTTGCGCCTGTAGGCGCTTTGCGTGCGGGCCGCTCCAGCACCACCCAGGCAATCCCGCTGATGGTGAGCGCGATGCCGATAACCTCCCGCAGCAGCAATTGCTCATCCAGGAAGGCCCACGCCAAAAACGCCCCAATCACCGGATGCAACGCCATCACCAGCATCGACAAACGCGGCCCGACCATCACAAAGCCCTGAAACAAGAAGGCATCGCCCAACGCCAACCCTACGAAGCCCGACATGCCCAACCAAAACCAGGGATGCACGCCAGCATCCAGCGGCAAAGGCTGCCCGAATGTGACCCAGTGAATCAGCAAGACGAATAAAAACGCGACCAGCAGACGCGCCCGATTGACCAGCGGTGAGCCGATCATGCGCCCGGAAAGCGTGAACAGGGTTGAACCGAACGAAAAGCTAATCGCTGTGCCTAATGCTGCCAATTGGCCGATCAATTCCATAATGTGCTGCCTCTTTGCACCTTTGTGCCTGATACCCGATACAATACCGCCTCAGGTTGCCAGACATTCTGCCATGCGTCCCAGACCATCACAGTCCGATTCTTGCGGCCTCATGTGAGCGTTTGCTCAGCGTTACGGGGCAACACATCACGCGCCAGATGCCGCCGGATAAGTGGTAAAGACGGCAATAAGCCAGCAGACGACGCAATCAACGCTAAACGCAGCGTAAAGACCGTACCAATCCAGCCAATCAGGGGCGCACTGACCAACTGCGTGATCGCAATCGCCTGCCAGTACATCGAAATCACGGTCGCACGCGTGCGCTTTTCAGCATGTTGGTTAATCCACGCCATGAAAATGGGCCTACAGGTTGCTAAAGCGCTACGGTTCAACCAGATCATCAGCAACACTAGCAAAATCTGCTCCGATAGCGCGAAAAACAGCGCGCTCAGCATCATCAGCAGGTAAATCAGGCGGATGGCACGCGCTGCCTTGCCCGGTTGCGATAGATCGACGTAACGCCGCACCCCTTCCACGCTGACCAGCGACAAAATAGCGACACCCATGCTGATAGCGCCCACCCACAACACCGGGTTACCGGGCGCGACCTCCGGCAAATATGCTTGCCACAAACGGCTGAAGCCTCCAACGAATAAACCGCGTGCACCACCAATTACAATAATATCCAATAGTGCCGGACGCCGCCGCACCAGCCCGACCCCATCGCGCAGTGTGCTCAGCATCGCCTGTCCGATTGGCTCTGTCGTCCGCTCCGGCTTGAAACCGTCTTCTCGCATGAATAGCAGCACAAACAGCAGCAACAGCAGATGCAATAGGCCTGCTAGCGCAATCGGTGCATTGAGTGCGACCAAACTAAGCGCTGTGGCGGTCGCAATACCAAGCATACTGGCCATTAATCCGACCTGTGTGCCACGCAAAAACGCATTTGACGCTCGTTCTTGGCCAATTTCATCCACCAACCACGCATTTAACGAGCCGCTAATGAACGTCATTCCGAAGCCCCATAGCACCGCCGAGATTATCACTGCGCCGAAGCTCAAAACCAGCCCCTCAACCAGAAAGCCCACGCCCATCAGCGCCAGCCCAATCAGAATCGAGCGTTTGCGGCCTATCGTATCCGCAACCACGCCCGTCGGCACCTCGAAAAGCAGCGTCATTAGCTCGATGATCCAATCCACCAGCACAATCTGCAACGGCAGCAGAAGCAGGAGTTCGCTGTGATAAAGGACCTGTATCGTCAGCACAAGCTGAATAGAAAAACTCGCGACGGCTTGCACGAACAAATAGACATTATACGGTCTTGACATGCTGCACCACCCTTAGCTTGTGATCTTTTTCACAGATGGTAACAGCATATGACGGTTTTCACGAAATAGATGAAAAGAGGCTGTGTATCGAGTTCAGGCGAAACGTGTTGTTAGGTTCCGGACGCCAGAAATCAACAGAGATGGATACAACACCTGAAAAGATTAACAAGAAATCATATGGGGAGTTAAACAGCCCGACGCAAAACCCCCGTCCGCAGAAATACACGCAATTCTTCGATGCGTCCTGCGATGATTTGTGCTGCGTTGTCGCCAATCATAGGCAGATGTTGATTTTTTGCCACCCAGCGGATTGACGCAGCATGACGCACCGCGATAAACGTCTCTAGCAGGTCACGCCCGATCAACGGGCGAACGACCGTGTAACCTCCGACAAGCGCTGCCTCATAATCGGCATAGTTGGACAAATTCGCGCCTTTGAGTTGCCACAGCAACGGTGCCAGATCATAGAGGTAGTAGCCCCATGCGCAATATTCCAAGTCCAGCACAAACACCTGACCAGCGTACAGCAAAATATTTTTCAGCAGCAAATCACCGTGCAGCAAACCGAACACATCGGCATCGTGACCGATGTCTTGCATCATAGCACGGGTTGCCTTTGCAATGGATTGCATGACCTGTTGCTGATCGGCTGTGATTAGCTCGTTTTCAGCGTTGGATGCATAAACCGAATCCGCGCCCAGTAGCCCATCCGAATCCAATTTGAGCCTGAACTGCTCACGCATTGCTGCGTCCTGTGGCGTCGCTTCATGCCAGTGCGCCAGCAAACGCCCGATAGCGCGTGCATCATCCAATGTCAGTGTTTGCGGGGAGGGCTGTTCGCCCTGCAAGCGCTCGATCAGGGCTGCTTTGATGTGCTTGTCGGGGTCAGTCGGGTGCGGATGTGTGGCGACCTGCACCAGCTTAGCGACATGTACACTCGGTTGACCCTGAAAATAGCGCAGCGCGACGATCTCGTTTTGTAGATGGTCAAAATCACGAAAGTTGTGGGCATCAGCTTGTACTGATGCCACAGTAACCTTCATCAGATAGCGCTGCGCCTGCGTATCGAGCGCGAACACGCTGTTATGCGTTTGTGATAGCAGCCTGACCGTTAAATCAGCCTGCGACAGCATTCCATGTGCTAGCGTGGTACAAGCATCGTAAAATTCCTGGTTAATGGTCGTCTTGTTCGTCATTGTCATCCTCATCTGGATGTGGGCCACATCCCACCCTGCCGAAAAAGTTTAATATGCCTATACTATAAGCAAGATCAAACAGATTGACAGGCAACGACATGAGTGGACCTCTAACCCTATATTTCATCCGTCACGGCGAAGTGCACAACCCGGAGAAGATTCTGTATGGGCGTTTACCGGGCTACGGACTGAGCACAAGCGGACGTAGGCAAGCATCTGCTGCGGCAAACGCGCTGAAAGACGTTCGGCTTGATGCGCTGTATAGCAGCCCCATGCAACGCGCCCAGGAAACCGCCAGTATCATTGCTGATGCACAGGCCACCCCGCCAGCAATCCAGACCGATGAGCGCCTGAACGAAGTTCATACGCCGCTTGATGGCACACCGCACAGCGAGCTAGAAAAGACCCTGTTCGACATCTACACAGGCAACGAACCACCCCATGAGCAGCCTGCCGATGTCCGTCTGCGCGTGCTTGACTTCATACAAGCGATGCGCAGCAAACACGCAGGGCAGCACATCGCAGCGCTTACACATGGCGATATTGTCGTGACGGCTTTCCTGTACGCCATGCAATACGCAGGCAACGACATCGCACGAGGCAAATTGGTCGATTTGGGCCTGCCTGAACCCTATCCACTGACGGCATCGCTATCCATCCTGACGTATCACACAACAGACCCGGACGAAAAACCGAGCTATCTATACAAGCGGCCCTATTAACCAACGCTTGTTGTAATGATATGACACTGGACGAAAAGATGCTTGTACGCTATTAATAATGGCGTCTTGCATAACTATACAAACGCACGAGAACGAGCAGATTCGAGAGCAGACAGGCATGGGATACAATATGACCGAGCAAAACTTCGCGGGCCAGCAACTCGCAGAGCAAGATTTCTCCGGGCAAGATTTACGACATGCGGATTTTTCCGGTGCGGACCTGACAGGTGCCCGCTTCGTGGATGCACAACTCGATGAAGCTGACCTCAACGATGCTAACCTGCAAAACGCAGACTTTACCAACGCTTCACTGAGATTAACCAATTTACAAGGTGCGACGGTGAAGGGCATCATCCTCAATGGAGCCGACCTGCATCACCTCAATATCCGTTACTCACATCTTGATATGAGTGGGGCCGACCTGCGCAACGTGCGCAATTGGGAAGTCAAAATCGCGTATCTGATGAACCTTGCCGGGGCCAACTTACAGGGGTTGTCGTTACAGGGGTTGCAGCTCAAGCGTGCTGAACTGCCAAAGGCGGACCTCAGCCACACGCATCTGCGACAATGTGACCTGAGTGGCGCTAACCTCGCCGGCGCAAACCTGAGCCATGCTGACCTAAGCGGCTCATCGCTATCAACGGTGATTGAGCCACGCATCCGCGACAATCGCAGCTATCACGTCTCGTTTTACACGGATTTACGGCAAGCCAACCTCGACCATACCGACCTCAGCCGCACAGACATGCAGAAGGCCAATCTGTATCAGGCGATGACGCAAAATACGAATGTTGACCGTGCGCTGTTCGACGGTGTGACCTTACCCGATGGTGAGCGCTACCAGGCAGAGCCGATGGTCAAGCGCTTCTTCTTCATCACGCTGAGCAGGACCCCCGCCAGTGACATCAAACAATTTGGCATGGTCGGCACCCCAATCACGCGCATGATGTATGAGGATTGACAAGCAACGGCCCATCCTAACAGGCAACGCTTTGTCGCACGCCACGTTAACTCACATATAGACTTATCAGCCGTTTAATCCTCGAACAAACGCATCTTAAACCACACCCTCCACAATCCACGTGCTTCATATTTATCCATTGCAAGCTAACCACAGATAGACAAATAGACAAATAGAAAAGAAGAAAGAAGGTAAACTCACATGAAGCATACACAATTGCGTGCTTTCGTTGTGTCATTGCTGCTGGCTCTGATGGCTGGCGCAAGTAGCGCACAGATGACCGTTTCGCTGGAAGTCCTCGGTACATACGACAGCGGCATCCGCTATGAAAGTGCCGCCGAAATCGTGGCCTATGACGCCAGCAATCAGCGCTTGCTCGTCGTCAACAGCGCCAGCGAAGGCGGTTCGCTCGATTACATCGACATCAGCGACCCGGCAAACCCAACACTGTTCAACACCATTTCGATGGATGAATTTGGCGACGGTGCCAATAGCGTTGCCGTTAGTGGTGATCTGGTCGCGGTTGCTGTGCAAGGCGATGGCGTGGACGCCAACGGTACAGTTGTCTTCTTTGACCTAGAAGGCAACGTGTTGAATCAATTTACCGTCGGTGTGCTGCCGGATATGGTGACCTTCACACCGAATGGCCAATATGCGTTGGTCGCTAACGAAGGCGAACCCAGCGACGATTACAGTATCGACCCAGAAGGTTCCGTCAGCATCATCAGCCTGGGCGATGACGTGGCCAACCAAGCCGACGACGAAAGCAGCGTGACGAACGTCAGCTTCGAGGTCCTGAACGACGCGGAACTAGACCTGAGCGTGCGTATCTTCGGGCCGGATGCCAGCGTCGCGCAAGACCTGGAACCGGAATACATCGTTGTGAGCGACGACAGCAGCACCGCTTACGTCAGCGCGCAGGAAAACAACGCCATGATCGTGATCGACATCGAAGCGGGCACAGTCGTTGATATTCACGGCTACGGCTTCAAGGATTACAGCCAACAGGCGAACGCCATCGACCCTAGCAACAGGGATGGCGGCGTGAACATCCGCCCGGTACCTGTCTTTGGTATGTACCAGCCGGACGCTATCGCCTACTACAACGCCGGTGGCCTGGAATACATCGTGACCGCCAACGAAGGCGACGCCCGCGACTACGACACCTTCTCCGAAGAAGAACGCATCGCGGACATCACGCTAGACGAGGCGGCCTTCCCGAACGCCGCTGAGCTACAGGCAGAAAGCAACCTGGGCCGCCTGCTCATCACGACCACACTGGGCGATAGCGATGGCGACGGTGCCTATGAAGCACTGTATAGCTACGGTGCCCGTTCCTTCTCCATCTTTAGCACCGATGGCAACCTGATCTACGACAGTGGCAACGACTTCGCCCTGATTACGTCCACGCTGCCCTACTTCAACGGCAATGGCCTGACGCCAGACTTCGATGGCCGCAGCGATGACAAGGGTGCAGAGCCGGAAGCGCTGACGCTCGGTGAATTGGATGGCCGCACACTGGCCTTCATCGGCCTGGAACGCACGGGCGGCATCATGGTCTATGACATCACCGACCCCTTCGCTGTGCAATTCCTGACCTACACCAATAACGTCAACCCCGATGGCGACGTAGAAGACGGCACTGCTGGCGATGTCGGCCCCGAAGGTCTGGTTTACATCAGCCCGGACGAAAGCCCCAACGGTGAAGCGCTGCTGGTTGTCTCTAATGAAGTGAGCGGCACCACCACCGTCTATCAGATCAACCGCTAATTCGTGAGCATTTTCAGTTAGAATGCATAACACCCTCTGCTGTTGTGATGACGGCAGAGGGTGTTGTTGCTTACACGCCTGAAAAACAGCCGAAGAGCCTGATGCAACGATTTGACCTGACACGCGCATTACCCACCCGCACCAGCAGCAACACACAACGCGCATACTACCGCTGGATTGACCGCTATCTAGTCGATCAGGCTGGATTAAAAGCGACGCACGGCGACTTTCGCATTGAACGGATGCAGCAATTACCCGTCAAGCTGCTGCGCCAACACCTAACCGCTGATGATCTGCGGCGGTGGTTAGATACGCTGGTAGCTGAAGGGCACGGTCGCCAGAGCTTGGACCAAGCGCGTGCAGCCATCGTCACGCTAGCTGAATTGATGGCACAGGCCGACCTGCTATCTAACGAAAAAGCCCGCAAGGTCCGCGAGATCAGCGTGCCACCGATTGCCAGGAACGACGCACCTGCCACCTTGCTCTCAAATACCGAGTTGCAACGCCTGATTATCGCAGCACGCGATATGGCCACCTCTCACAATCAAATGCTGCGCAATAACGTCGTCGCTAGCATGTTATGCACGATGGCCTTGCGCCGTGAGGAGCTATCTATGGCTAAATGGGGCGACATCGCCCTGATTGAAGGCAAGATTGTGCTGGTGATGCAGGGTGGTGATACCGTGCCGATTCAACGCAACGTGCTGAACGCAATTGACCGCTGGCGCAGCGCCAACGCCGCCAACCAGCAAGAGGTGCTCAAACACAGCGCACTGATCCGGCGCATCTGGAAGGGTGGTCGCATCGCCAGAGAAGGCTTATCCCCGGATGGCGTGTGGTTGATCATCCGCGACGCTGCGCGCTATGCCAACTTGGGCCACGTTACGCCGGATGATTTGCGCCGTTCCGCCGCCGTAGGCTTGAGGGAAAAAGGCGTCGAAATCGAAGAGATTAGCCGCCTGCTGCGCCATCGCAACGTGACCATCACAGAACGCTTCCTGGCCAAAATCCCCAAGCCATCAGCAGACTAAATTGCCCCACGTTTGCACCACGCAGACGCACAAGGCATTGCACCTGTCTTGCGATACTGCTATCACTTGGCGACATGAACACCTTACGCGCTGTCCTCACGACAATTAGCACTATATCAGGGGTACTCGGTGCGCTGATCTGGCAGCATTGGCGCTGGTTTGCACGGGTGGGCTTGCTATTTGGCCTGCTGAGCTTCATCGCGCCACCAGCACCACGCGCCGTTCTGGGTCCACAGCAAAGCGTCAGTAGCAACAGCCCTATGTTATGTGTGCACACGCGCCTGATTGATGAGGTCTTCGAGTGGAAAATTCAGCGCTCTTTGCAATTGGTACGTGAAATGGGCGCAGATCACATCGTAGAGTTCTTCCCCTGGGCCTATATCGAACGTCAACCGGGGCGCTATGATTGGGCGCAGACCGATAAAATCCTGCGCCACGCAGAAAATCAGGGCTTGCAGTTGATAGCCCGCATGGGTTTCGTGCCGCGCTGGGCACAGGGTGACGATGCAGGCGACTTCGCAATGCTGAATTATCTGCCAGAGGCGGCCTACGACGATTTTGCGCGCTTTGTGGCCACCTTTGCGGCACGCTACGCCGCTACCGTCGATCATCTCATTATCTGGAACGAGCCAAACCTCGCCTTTGAGTGGGGCTTTCAGCAGGTGGACGCTAACAGCTATGTGGATTTGCTACAGGTGGTTTACGAGCAGGTCAAGCAGGCTAACCCTGATATGATTATCCTGGCTGGTGCGCTGGCCCCGACATTAGAGCCTGCCAGCAGCCCCAACGGGTTAAACGACCTGATTTACTTGCAGCAGATGCTAGCGGCTGGCGCAGCAGATCACATGGACGGCCTCGCGGTGCATACCTACGGCTTTACACAGCCCCCACAAGCAGACCCGTCACCCGATGTCCTGAACTTTCGGCGTGCTGAATTGCTGCATGATCTATTGAACGAGTATGCGCTACAGATGCCCGTCACCATCACCGAAAGCGGCTGGAACGATCATCCACGCTGGACGCAAGCCGTGCGCCCAGCGCAGCGTGTGCAATACACGGTGGATGCCTTGCGCTACGCTGAAAGCAACTGGCCCTGGCTCGATCAGCTTTGCCTGTGGGCGTTTCGCTATCCCGCGCCGACCTACAGCTATCCCGATTATTACACGCTGGTCACGCCGGATTTCACGCTCAAGCCCATCTATTATGCGCTGCAAGCCTACGCCACAAGCGCTGAACAAACGCTGGACGATAGCTTATGGCTGCCAGCGCCCACAGAACCAGAAAATCAGACGACACAGCCAGCAGATCAAACGGACAATGTCCCGTGACAATGCCTGATAACTGGAGCACACAGCACTGGTCATTAACTGCCTGGCGTCATGCACGCTTGTTGTGGTTCATCGCGCTGATTGCTGCGGCTTTGCTCATCATAATTCTGCTGTTTGCGTTGCCGCGCCTGCAAACGGCCCTGGCACCACCACCGGACCCGCTGCCACATGGCGAATTGCGCGTCGGGGTTGATCCCAGTGTGCCGCCCTTCGCCGTTGATACGGGGCAGGGGCTAGCGGGTGTCGATATTGACCTGGGCAATGCATTGGGTGAGGTGCTGAATGTGCCTGTGCGCTTTGTGCCTGTCAGCTTCGATGGCCTGTACGACGCCCTGTATGCCGATCAGGTGGACGTGCTGATTTCAGCATTGCGCCTGGACCCCAACGTAACGCAGCGCGTGCGCTACACCCGCACTTACTTCGATAATGGGCTGGTGCTGGTCAGTTCGGTGGCTGCGCCTGTCTACGAGATGCGTGCATTGGCCGATCACACGCTGGCATATGAATTCGGCAGCAGTGCAGACTTAGAAGCACGCCGTTGGACGCAGCGCATTGGTGATTTTGCCACGCGCCCCTATGAACTGCCGCGCTATGCGTTGGATGCGGTGCGTTTAGGCCATGCGGATGCCGCGCTGGTGGATGCCACCTCTTATTTTCTGTATGGCGCTGAGCATCCACAATGGCAGACGACCTATGCACGCATCACGGCGGATCATTATTTGCTGGCTGTGCGTGCTGACCATGTGTTTCGCTGGCAGGTCATCGACGGTGCGCTGAAAAAACTGCTGGATACGGGCCGCGTGGATGCCATCCTGAACCGCTGGTTCTCCTAGCAGCACATCACAACAAGCCCCCTAAACAATAGGGGCCATATCTCGCAACAAGCCCCTTACACTGAAATTAAGCATCAATACAGTAATTTTCGGGGAGCCGCGTTGCGTTATGGACCCAATCGAAGCATTACAGAATGCAAATCCAACTGTCGTGTTATGCTGTGGCAGCAGCCTGATCTTCTTGTTGCTGGTGCTGCTGGCGGGTAAGCAATTCTTGCAGGTCGCGCTGGCGGGTTGCGCCATCATCCCCGCATTGCTGATTAGTTACGGCATCGGCTTCCTGGTGATCGGCTTGCTGTATGGCGGCGAAGCGGCTGTCGTCGGTGGCCTGATGACGGTGGGCTTCATGACGCTGTTCTTGCGCATCGTCTGGCACTGGTTCAGGCACTACCAGCCCTGGTCCGCTTGATGCTGGCGCGTTATACTGCGGCGCATGGCTAAAATAGGCATCGACGCACGACTCAACAGCTATCGCGTAGGTGGCATCAGCACCTATACGGCGAATCTCGTGGCACAATTGGCGCTGAAGCGCCCACTGCATGATATTGTGATCTTCGAGAGCCGCAAACGTCAGCAGCCGTTAACGCGCTCATTCCCCTCTGTACCCCTGTGGACGCCACCACATAACCGCCTGGAACGGCTAGCGCTCTCAGCCGAATTGCTGCCGCATCAATTAGACCTGCTGCACAGCCCGGATTTCATACCGCCGTTGCGCGGGGCGCGCCGCCATATTATCACCGTGCATGACCTGGCATTTTTGCATTATCCGCAATACCTGACAGCAGCCAGCCGCCGCTACTACAACAAGCAGCTTCAAGCCGCCGTGACGCAGGCCGACCATATTCTAGCCGTCAGCGCAGCCACACAAAGCGACCTTGTGACCATGCTCAGCGTGCCAGAGCACAAAATCACGGTGCAACCCAACGGCGTCAGTGACCTGTTTCAGCCCCTTGATCTTGATGCTGACCAAGCGCCACCTGTCGCTAATCTGCCACAGCGCTATATTCTGCATGTGGGCACGTGGGAGCCGCGCAAAAACATCTATGGGCTGCTGCAAGCCTACAAGCGGTTGCGTCAGCGCTTACCGGATGCGCCGCCCGTGCTGCTCGTCGGCAAACCGGGCTGGCTCTTCAAGCAGGAACGCGAAAAAATCGACGCACTAGCGCTAGCGCAGCACATCATCTGGCGTGAGGACATTACAACCGAGGCGCTGCCCACTGTATACAATCACGCGCAGGTGACCGTCATACCATCGTTTTATGAGGGCTTCGGCCTGCCCGCGCTAGAATCAATGGCGTGCGGCACCCCTGTCATCGCAAGCAACCGTTCGGCGCTGCCGGAGGTCGTCGGGGAGGCGGGTTTGCTGGTGGATCCAGATGATCCGGCGCAGATAGCGGATGCGCTGTATACAGTGCTGACCGATAGTGCGTGGCACGACGAGCACAGCGCCAAAAGCCGCAAGCAAGCGCAACAATTCACCTGGGAGCGCTCTGCAACAATTGCCCTGAGCCTCTATCAACGGTTGCTGTAAGAGCACCTCAAAACATGGGGTGCATAGCGACAATATGCTATAATCCGCGTCGTAGCATTCGTAGCGTTGAAGCCTATCGTCATCGGCTTCGGGCACCGCCACGCCAGACACTCACGGGAGTTTCACAGACTATTGCGCATCCTGTTCATCACAGCCAGCTTGCCCTATCCCACCACATCGGGGGGCGCTATCCGCACCTATGGCATTATGAAAGGTTTAGCGGCGGCGGGCCATGACCTGACCCTGCTCAGCTTTCATAGTACACAGGGTACAGAAAGTACACAGGGCACAGAAAGCGCAGTCTCCAGCGCTGGCATTGCACCCGAACTGCACGCCATCTGCCAGCAAATTATCACATTGCCACCACCAGAGCGCACGACACTTCAGCGCTTGCGTGATCTGGTGCTCACACAACAGGCCGACATCGCACGCCGTCTGTATAGCGCTGCATTCGCAGAGCGCTTACTCGCATTGCTGGATGCCGAGAGCTTTGACCTGCTACAATTTGAAGGCATCGAAGTAGCCTGCTATCTGCCCCTGCTGCGTGATGCGGGCATCAAAACGCACATCGTATTCGACACGTTCAACGCTGAAGCCCAATTGCAGCGCATCATCTATCAGATAGACCGCGCTGACCGTCGGCGCTGGCCTGCTGCACTGTATTCTTATTCGCAGGTCGGGCGCATCCAACGCTACGAAGCGTTGTTGTGCCAGCTTGCCGACACGGTGATTGCTGTGTCGGCAGAGGATGCCGCCTATCTACGGCCATACCGGGCAGGTCGTCGGGTTGAGGTAATACCGAGCGGCATCTTCGTAGCGAATTACGAACGCACAGCGACCCACGAAGATAACCCGCTTGACCTGGGCAAAAATGTCATTGTATTTACAGGAAAGATGGATTATCGGCCTAATGTCGATGCGATGCAGTGGTTTGTACAGCGCATCATGCCACAACTCAGCAACGCGCAATTGGTTGTCGTCGGTCAGCGGCCACATGAGCGCGTGCGCCAGCTGGCCCAACAGCCTAACGTGCACATCACAGGCTGGGTAGATGCCATCCCACCCTATTTACATGCAGCAGATGTCTACGTTGCGCCCTTGCGTATGGGCAGCGGCACACGCCTGAAAATACTCGAAGCAATGGCGGCGGGTTGCGCCATCGTCGCCACCAAAACGGCTGCAACGGGCCTATCCGCAGACGCCAAGACCGCGCTGATGATTGCAGATAGCGAAGCAGAGTTCGCGCAGGCGGTCGAGATGCTGTTACATAGTCCGGCACAGCGGAACGCCCTCCAAGCAAAAGCGCGTGAGGTCGTGCGCAACACCTATGATTGGTCGGTCATCATCCCAAAGCTGCTGACGATCTATCGGAGCCGTGCCCAGGCGCATAATCAGCGAACGGTGTGAGGTGCCGACGCCATGAGTGAAAAAATCAGCCGTGATGCGCTGGTCGCACGCAATCAACAACTCATCGACGCCTACCATCAAACGCCTGTGCAGCATCGCATCCGGCGCTACCTGACGCAGCTTTTTGCACATTTTCCGTTTGCGCCACTTAACACACGGGCGGATCGCATTCTGTTCATCCGCCCGGACCACATCGGGGATATGCTGCTAGCCATGCCAGCAATCCGCTTGCTGAAGGCCACACGCCCACGCACCGAGGTTCACGTGTTGGCTGGCCCCTGGTCCGCAAAAATGCTGGAAAATATGCCGGAAGTCGATCAAGTGCTGACGATTAACTTCCCCGGCTTCGACCGAGACGCGAAAAAAACAAGTCCCTGGCAACCCTACATCTACCTGCTGCGCATCTCGCGTCAGTTGCGCAAGATCGGCTACCACACGGCCATCGTCATGCGGCCCGATCATTGGTGGGGGGCGATGCTGGCTCATGTCGCAGGCATCAAGCGGCGCATCGGTTATAAACTGCCCGATGTAACGCCATTTCTGACCGATGTGCTAGAGCATCAGCGCGAACATGCCGTTCGGCAGAACGTGCGCTTGATTGGGGAATGGACGGGCACCATCAGCGACGACGGCATCCCGTTTTACTATCAGGTCACAGCAGAATCCGATCAGTTCATGGTGGAATACCTGACGGGCCACCAGCTTGACTCAACGGGTAAGCTCATCTGCATCCATCCCGGCGCGGGTGCATGGGCGAAACGCTGGTCAGATGCGCAGTGGGGCACCACAGCCGATATGCTGCTGGATCAGCACCCCGAAGCGGCGATCTTATTCACGGGCACGGACCATGAACGGGCAGCTATTGAGCAGATCACAGGCCAGATGCGGCACACAGCAATTAACACAGCCGGCGACCTGACGATTGACCAGCTCGCAGCGCTCTATAAGCAAGCCAGCATCGCCCTCGGCCCGGATAGCGGCCCGATGCACTTGGCCGCCGCACTGGATACACCCACGATCACGCTATTTGGCCCTGCCGACCCGCTAGAATACCGCCCCTGGGGCAAGCCACAAGAGCACATCGTACTGACCTCAAACATCGCGTGTCGGCCCTGCCGCGTGCTGGATTGGGGCGACGATGACCCCGAATATCACCCCTGCGTGCGCGACATTCAGCCCTGGCAGGTGGTCCAGGCTGCACAGCGCACCCTGAACCCCTAGCACCGTGCATCAGCGGGCGAGATGCCCCTGCAACGCCGCGTAAAATGCCCCGGTCTGCTCATCATGCACGGGATGACCACAATCAAACATCTGCAAGCGACCCTCCCGCACATTGGCCAGCAGCTTTTCGGCATATCTGGCCGGGTTGAGCGTATCCTGCGTCCCCAGCATCATCAGCACAGGGCAAGCCATGTCTTTTGCAAGGCTTACGCTGACATCCCCACCCGCGTCAATCATGGCGACGGCTGAGCGCACCCAGCCCGCTGCAAATGCATCGGGGTCGTCAAAGCCGTGCTGCTGCATCTCGTCAGCCGTTATCCAGCGTGAACCGGGGATCATGCGTTGCGCAACCGGGCGCATATCCGGCCCGAAATAGCCGACTGCGCCCCAACTCGCTGCCGATGCGAAGCGCTCTGGCTGCTTACCTGCACAGATCAGCGTGATTTCGCCGCCGTCCGAATAGCCCATAATGTGCGCCCGCTGGATGTCCAGCGCATCCATGAAGGCCAGCACATCATCGGCATCACGATCATAAAAGCGCAGCGGAAAATCACGCGGTTTCGGTGTGGATTGGCCGTAGCCGCGCAGCGTGGGGCCAAGCACGCGATAACCCTGTGCTGCTAGCCAGTCCATCATAGGCCCTAAGTGACCCTCTGCGGTGCCTAACATACCGTGCAGGGCAATCACGGGCACCTTATCGGATGCCGTCGCCGGGTGGCGTTCGACGTAGTGCAGGCGTGCGCCTGTTGCGATGTCTGCAAATGGCATTAGCTTTAGTCCTGTGCCCAGGCGCGTGAGCGCTCAACAGCGCGTTGCCAGCCCTGATACAGGCTATTACGCTGGTCCTCGCTCATCTGCGGCTCGAAGGTCTTTTCCACCTGCCACAATTTGCTAATCTCGTCCTGCGATGCCCAGTAGCCTGTCGCCAAGCCCGCTAGATAGGCCGCGCCTAACGCTGTCGTCTCCGTCACAGCGGGACGTTGCACGGGCACACCGAGAATATCGGCCTGAAATTGCATCAAGAAGTTATTCGCCACCGCGCCGCCGTCCACACGCAAGGCAGGCAGAGTCAGGCCGCTATCGGCTTGCATGGCGTCGATCACATCCCGCGTCTGATAGCCAATCGCTTCTAGCGTAGCACGCACGATATGCGCTTTGCCGCTGCCGCGTGTCAGGCCGATGAGCATGCCACGAGCGTACTGATCCCAGTACGGTGCACCCAGACCTACAAAGGCAGGCACCATATACACGCCATCAGAGCTATCGACGCTTGTCGCAATCCCTTCGCTCTCCGCAGCGTTGCTGATGAGCTTGAGTTCATCGCGCAGCCATTGCACAGCGGCCCCAGCGATGAAAATAGCCCCTTCTAGCGCGAACTGTGTCTTTTCCTCACCGATACGCCATGCAACGGTTGTGAGCAGGTTGTTTTTGCTCGGTGTGGGCTTTTCGCCTGTGTGCATCAGGATGAAACTGCCTGTGCCATAGGTGCTTTTGACGATGCCCGGTTCGTAAGCCGCTTGCCCGAACGTCGCCGCCTGCTGATCGCCTGCAATGCCTGCAAGCGGGATAGCGCGACCAAATAGCGTCGGGTCCGTCTCACCGTAGATCATGCTGCTAGAGACGACCTGGGGCAGCATCGAAATCGGGATGCCGAACTTGTTAGTGATGGTCGTGGACCACCAGCGCTTGTAAATGTCAAAGAGCATGGTGCGGCTGGCATTGCTGACATCAGTGATGTGCAACGCGCCCTTCGTCAGCTTCCAGATGAGGTATGAGTCAATAGTGCCGAAGGCTAATTTGCCTGCTTGCGCTTTTTCACGTGCCCCTTCGACGTTATCCAGAATCCATTTGAGCTTGGTGCCGGAAAAATAGGCATCCGTCACCAGCCCGGTTTTCTCTAAGATCGTCTGATCGAAGCCTTCTGCACGCAGTTCATCGCAGTAGCGTGCCGTGCGTCGGTCTTGCCACACAATTGCGTTATATACGGGTTCGCCCGTCTCGCGGTCCCATACGAGTGTTGTCTCGCGCTGGTTCGTGATGCCGATGGCTACGATATTCCCCGCTTGCGCGGTTTCCTGCGCCACCGCAAGCTGCGTCTCCCAGATTTCGCTGGGGTCATGCTCTACCCAGGCAGGCTTGGGGTAAATCTGCGTAAATTCGCGCTGTGCCGTTTTGACGATCTGCCCATCATGGTTGAAAGCAATCGCCCGTGATGAGGTCGTGCCCTGGTCCAGCGCCAGAATTAAATCAGCCATTTTGTCTATCAATCCTTGTGTTGTGTTTATTCGCAAAAAGTGTCTATTCGCACCGCCTATCATAGCGAGGAGCAAGCGTTACGACAATGAACGCATCACCTGATGAATGCGTTGCTGATCGTCTGGCCGATACGTCCCAAAGGCAGGCGGCGGCTGTGTGTAATCGACCTTCACCTGCATGAATTGGCGAGACCGCGACAGCGTATACTGATAGATCGCGCCTAAATCCACCTGCACGCTGTCGTTGCCATCTAACGGCACCATCACCGTCGGTATGGCATCCAGCACACCCCAACGCAAAACCAGTGCTTGTCCGTCAATAATCGAGGGGCGCGGGTCGCTGGTAATCACACTATACGGCAGCGCATCCTCTGCGCTTGCGCTGTAATCCGGTATTTGCTTCAGCAACGGCCTTTGCGCGTGCAGATAATCAATCTCGACCAGACGCAAGCCGCTGTGCAATGCCTGTGAGCGCTTCGTCAAATAGGTGAGCGCGTGTGAGCCGGGATATTTGTTTGCGGGTGATAGCAATTCGATGCGCGTTACGGGTACGGCCTCGGTGTCTGCTTGCAGGCGATAAATCACGGTGCTGCTGAGTATATCATCATCGAGCACCGTTTCATGCAGCGGCAACGATAAGGCTGCTGGTGATGCGGATGTTGCTTGCCCCCTTGCTGCGACGTTGCCAGCAGCAGAAACTGCCTGTTCACGCTGGACGGTAACATCTGCAACGGTTGTCGTGGCTGTGTCAAGCAACATATCGGTCTGCGGGTCATAGGCCCCAATCTGCAAGGACGACTCTTCCGATGTGAAATAACCATCCGGCAACAACGGCTCGATCATATCCGCAAGGTGTGTGATGTGCTTGCTATGAAACGACCGCCAACCGCCGCCACGTTGCTGCAAGGCGCTATTCAGATGCGCGTTGATGCCGGGATAGGGGTTTGCTTGCATGACTGTGCGCTCCATTTTTCTCGATCATAGCATATCCCGCAAGCGGCCTGTGTGCGTTATAATCAAACCGACACGCAATTGTTGAGCAAAAGTACGCTTGTAACGAGGCAGCAAAAATGGATTTTGAACTGAACGACGAACTTAAGATGTTTCAGCGGGCTGTGCGTGATTTCTGCGAAAAAGAGATCAAGCCACACGCCCAACACGCCGACGAAACCGGAGAATTGCCCTGGGATGCCATCCACAAGATGCCGGAATTAGGCATGACAGGCTTGCAAGTGCCGGAAGAGTTCGGTGGCATCGACATCGACACGACAGGCGCATCTATCGCCGTCGAGGAGCTAGGCCGCGTGTGTGGCTCCACCGCATTGACCATCAGCGCACATAATGGCCTGGGCTGCGGTCCCATCGTCAAATGGGGCAGCGAGGCCCAAAAAGCACACTGGCTGCCGACGCTGACGGCTGGTGATGTACTTGGGTCGCTGGCATTGACGGAACCGCAAGCGGGTAGCGACCTGCTGAACGGCGCACAGACCAACGCCGTGCGCGATGGCGACGACTGGGTGATTAACGGTACGAAGGCTTGGATCACGAACGCCAGCTATGCCCCGGTGGTTGTTGTGCTGGCACGCACCGACGCTGATGCAGGCTCGCGTGGTTTTAGCATGATCCTGGTTGAAACGGACCGCGACGGCGTGACGGTGCATCCCAAAGAGAAGAAGATGGGACTGAAGGCATCTCCCACGCACATGATTACGTTCGAGAATGTGCGCGTGCCCTATGACAACCTGCTCGGTGAAGCGGACAAAGGCTTCTACTACACCATGCAGACGCTCGATAGTGGTCGCATTAGCATCGGCGCGCTGAGTGTGGGCATCGCGCAGGGTGCCTTCGAGGAAATGGTCAAATACGCGCAGGAGCGTCAGGCGTTTGGGGAGCCTATCGCCAACAAGCAGGCCATTCAGATGAAAATCTCGGATGCGGCAATGGAGATCGAGGCTGCACGCACCCTCGTTTACAAGGCCGCGTGGATGAAGGACGCAGGCAAGGATTACACCAAAATCGCCTCGATTGCCAAGCTGAAGGCCAGCGAAGTGGCCGAGAAGGTCTGCCACGATGCGATTCAAGTACATGGCAGCTATGGCTACAGCCGCGAATATCCGGTTGAGCGCATGTATCGTGATCAGCGCTTGATGGCCATCGGTGAGGGCACCAGCGAAATCCAGCGCATTGTGATTGCGCGGCGTGTGCTGAAGGACTTCCAGCAGAGCGCCATGCCGCTGCCTGTCTAGCGTCCGCATGGGTTTGGCCTGTCAATCTTGTGTTAGAAGCGCGACACCCCGTTGACAGGCCGCCGAAGTATGCTATAGTTGATATTCGTGTGGGTAAAACCACACAGCACTTTAATGATGCGGGGTAGAGCAGAGGTAGCTCGTCGGGCTCATAACCCGGAGGTCGTAGGTTCGAATCCTACCCCCGCGACTTTTCTCAAAAAATAAAACTGTATCAGGTGATATAGCTCAACAGGTTAGAGCGCACCGCTCATAACGGTGAGGTTCTTGGTTCAAGTCCAAGTATCACCAAATATATAGAGTGAGGAAAAGCCCCTGCAAAGCAGGGGCTTTTTTGATTCAATGAATTCATTGAGCAAGAGCTGAAATCCGATGGGGCGTGGACAGGCAAACTGGTCTATCCCTACAGGACGCCGGATAATCGCACACAACACGCCTTTGAAACCCCTCCCGACTTCTGCTATGCTGATTTTCATTGAGATCTGCTGCAAACAGTGCTTCTGAAATAAGTTTTTATACACGAGGTGCCCTTATGTCGAACCGTCAACTGCCGCTATTCCCGGAGGAACCGACATCATCGGGCGAAATCAGCGCCGAAACGCCGCTTAATGTCACGCTGGATTTTTTCGCGGATTATCTGCGCCGCGAAGGGAAATCCGAGCATACGGTGAAGGCCTTCATGGGCGATATGCGGCTCCTGGCCGAGCGCACCAGCGACGAAATGCCCGTTGGGGAATACACCACAGCCAAGCTGAACGACTACCTGCGCTGGATGGAGAGCGTGCGCGGTGTGCCCTGTAGCCGCAAGACCTACGCACGCCGTGTGACCACGCTCAAGGTGTATTTCAAGTGGCTGCACAGCGAGAAGGCTATCCCACACGACCCCGCAAAGGCGATCTTACAGCGTTCCGGCCCTGCGCCCTTATCGAAGGCGCTGACAGAACGTGAGGTCCAAGCCGCCATCGACGCCGCACGCAGCATGAAACGCGGTGAGGACCAGGATTATCGGCCAGAGTTGCTGTTTCGTCTGCTGCTGGATACAGGCACCAAAAAAGGCGAAACCGGACGCCTCACGCCAGCCGATGTCATCCGCGACCCACAACAGCCGCATGTCTACATCCGGCATAAGGCCAAAGACATCTACAAAGAGCGCCGCATCAACGTCTCGCCGGACTGGTTGCTGCTGCTGGATTTATACATGGAACAGTACAAGCCGAAGGACAGGATTTTCAACTGCACCACACGCAATCTGGAATACATCCTGACGGACGTGGGCAAGCTAGCAGGCATCGAATACAAGCTGTCGTTTGAGATTATGCGCTGGACGACGGCAGTGCGTGACTTCCGGGCAGGTAAGGAAGAAGACGACATCCGCGATAAGCTCGGCCTGAGCAAAACAAGCTGGTACGAGACAGGCAACAAGATTCGGCGCTTGGCGGCACGCCAACTCGAGCAGGAATTAGACGCTGCCGACACAGATCATTAGCGCCGTTTTGCTTTGTGAAATATGCAGCAATCACCGCCATCTCGCAGTATAATGTGGCGTACTTAATCACACCGACATACCAGCGAGGTCGTACATGTCAACGCCACAAGATACCAGCAATTCAAGTAGTAACGGCATTATCCCGATGCTCGTCATCGTCGGCGCAGTCGTCGTGCTGATGCTGCTGCTTTTTCCGGGTGCGACCACCCAACAAGACGCGGCCAGGGGCACATCTGAACTGACTGCCGAGGTCACTGAAGCGGCAGAGGCAACACCAGAAATTACAGCAGAGGTGACGCCAGAGCCAGAAACAACACCAGAAACGCAAGCCGAGGCCACTGAAGTAGTCACCGAGTCGACGTTTACAGCAGAGGTGACGCCAGAGCCAGAACCAGCAACAGAAATCACGCCGGGGGCTGAAGCCGACGAAGACCCCACACCGACGCCTGCTAGCGGCTTCTTTGAGGTCGGCGGCGAAATCACGCCAGAAGCCGAGACAACCGCAGAAATCACCGCAGCGGCGGAAGCGGCAGAAACGACGCAAGAGGCAGAAGAAACCCCGTCCGGCTTTTTCATCGTGACGCCCACAGGCGACTAACACCCTATCCAATTGGTTTTGATAACACCATCGTGGGGGTTTGGTGCGCCAGACCCTTACCAAAATCCATCTTGTTTATGATAATACAATACTGGCTAAAAATATACATCTATATCGTGAGGTAGATTATTTCTGCCTACTGCATCTACAGTTACAGATCAATACACGCGCAGCAACAAGCCCTTCAGATACGCGCCTTCAGGGAAGCTCAGCGCCACCGGATGATCGTCGCCGGGGCCGAGATGCTGCACGATCTGCGCCTGTCGCCCACTATCCGCCAATGCACCGAACACGATCTTCTGAAATAGATCCGCGCTGACCGCCCCCGAACACGAAAACGTCAGTAAATAGCCACCCGGCTTAATCAGCTTGAAGGCGTTCAGGTTCAGGTCTTTATAGCCACGCGATGCGCGGTCAATTTGCCGTTTGTTGTGCGCGAATTTTGGCGGGTCTAGGATGACGAGGTCGTGCTGTGCGCCGTCTTTCACCGCATCATGCAGGTAATCAAACGCATCAGCTTGAACGAACTCCGCAGAGGCGACACGGTCCACCAGCGCGTAATTCTGCTCAGCCAATTCCAGAAAGTAACGCGACGAATCCACATTGATGACATGACAGGGCAGCGCCAAACCGAAGCCACCTGTGTAGCTGAATAGATTCAGCACACTCGCATCAGGCCCGGTGATCTGCTGCTGCGTCACAAAATCCAGTAGCCTATCCTGATTACCAAGCTGGTCGAGATAGTAGCCGGTTTTGTGGCCCTGCATGATGTCCACAGTGCGGACAAGTTGCCCCTGTGTATCTCGCATGTAGATAAATTGCGGCGGTTCCTCGCCCCACAAGACGCCTGTCGCTTCATCCAGGCCTTCACGTTTGCGGGCGTCTACATCGCTGCGCTCATAGATGCTCTCGACGGGCATATCCAGCGCATACAGCACATCAACCAGCCTTTCGGCCAGCGCGTGCTTATGTTGGTCGATGTACAGCGTCAATGCTTGCAGCACCAGCACATTCCCATAGCGATCCACAATTAAACCAGGCAGAAAATCGTTTTCCGCGTTGATGAGGCGATAGCCATAGGGTTCTACTTGTGTTTTCTGTCGCTGATTATGTGACATACGCGCTACGATGGTCCGTTCAAGCATCCGACGCCACCAGGTATCATCAATTGCTTCGTCCTGCCACGTCAGCACGCGCACCTGTATCTGTGATTTTGGGTTCCAGTAGCCCCGCGCCAGGAAATTGCCGTTGTGATCCTGCACGCTGACAATTTCGCCCGGTGTCGCGCTTTCAGCGTTGGCAATCGCACCGGAAAATATCCAGGGATGTTGGTTACGGATCGGCTTTTCTCGTCCTTTGTGTATCGTGATAGTGCCTTGTGTCATCTGGGCATCTATTCCACGTTGAGCTTATACACAAGCTCACCCTCTTCGACTTCGCCCGTATCCTCGAAGCCAAGCGCCTCGTAAAGCTTCTTCGCAGCTTGATTTTCCGGCACAAAGCTAATGAAAACGTCGTCAATATCGCGGTTATCGCGCAAATCTTCCAGCACGATTTCCATTGCCGCCGTAGCGTAACCTTTGCGTTGGTGCGCTTTGTCGATCATCAGGCGTGCAATGAATGCCTCGCGGTCGTCGTAGTCCTCCGTCCACATGGTGAAGCCGACGAGCGTATCTACTCGTGCGTCTGTATCGTCGTCATCTGCGTCATTATCGTCTGCGTCATTATCATCTGCGTCTGTGTCTGTCTCTTGTGCTTCTGCATCGCTGCGCAGATAAATGCCGCGCATCTCGTCCTCATCATAGAGGGCTTGCAGGATGCTGTACCAATTCGGCGCGACGAACTTCTCTTGACCGTCGGCCAATTCCAGGTCGGTGATGTCCTGCCAGTTATCCGCATCGACAGGTTTCAGGATGATATTAGGTTTGTCGCTCATTGTGTCGCTTTCTATCAGATTTTGCGTGATGTTTATTTATGCGCCAATCATGCCGCGTAAATCGTCTTCGCTCAATATCGCAATACCCAGATTGCTTGCTTTGTCTGCCTTGCTGCCGGGTGAATCGCCCACGACGACGTAATCCGTCTTTTTGCTGACGCTACCCGTCACCTTGCCGCCATGCGCTTCGATCAACGCCTGGATATCGTCACGCGGCACGCTCATCGTCCCGGTAATCACAAATTTCTTATCTGCTAATGCATCGCTGACCTGCTCTTTCGTGTCGCCCTGCATTCGCACACCTGCGGCAGCCATCTTATCGAGCAATTCCCGGTGAAAATCATCCGCGAACCAATCTACGATATTGCGCACAAGCACCGGACCGAGGCCATCAATCTGTACTAACGGACGCGCCGCGTCAATCAGCGGATAGAGTTCATCGGCTAGTTGCTGCGCATTCGGCATGTCGGCATCCTCACCCACAACTTCATACAGGGGCTTCAGCAGGCGCTCTAAGCGTTTGGGCAGATCATCCGGCTTGACATCCACATAGCGCGGTGCCAGATCGAGTAAGGGTTGCTGCACGCGATGCCGTGCCCGTGCCACATCCGGCGCTTGGCCGAGTAGCGTTTCGCTGGTTTTGCTGAAGGCTTGCGCAGTGGCGATAAATGCGGCTTCGGCTGCGCGGATTTTCTGCGAGAGGTCGGCTAAAGCTGGGATGCTGTGAAAGTGGTCCGTCAGCAGGGTTGCGGCCACGCCGCCGATGCCATCGATACCCAACGCAGCAATGACAACAGGCAATGGGCGCTGTTTGGCCTGCTCAATCGCTGCCAGCAGATTTTGCACTTTCTTTTCTGCGAAGCCTTCCAGCCCGACGAGTTGCTTCGCTGGCAAACTGAAGATGTCGGCTTCGTCCTGCACCAGCTTTTCATCAATCAGGCTTCTGATCGTCTGTGGCCCCATGCCGTCGATGTCTAGCGCCTGCTTCGACACGAAAAATTCCAGGCTACGAAATACGCGCTCCGGGCATTTAGGGTTCGGGCAGTAAAGGTCAACGGCTCCGGCGGGACGCACCAGCTTTGTATTGCAGAACGGGCAGGTTTGCGGCGGCGTGACGATCTGTTCATCACCTGTGCGCCGATCCAGCACCGGGCCAATCACATACGGGATGACATCACCAGAGCGCTTAATCAGCACGGTATCGCCAACGCGCACATCAAGCTGTTCGATCAGGTCATAATTGTGCAGGCTGGCACTGGAAACAGTCACGCCACCCACGAAAACTGGGTCTAGCGCCGCGCCGGGCGTGACCTTGCCCGTGCGCCCGATATTCGCGCTGACATCTAGCAGCTTCGTTGCGGCCTGCTGCGATGCAAACTTGTAAGCAGTCGCGCCGCGTGGGTCTTTGCCGACAACACCGAGTTCGCGCCGTGCAGCCAGATCGTTGATTTTGACAACCAGCCCATCAATCTCATACGGTAGGCTATCACGCTTGGCCTGCCAGTCGTCCAGCACGCCGACGACACTCTCCAGATCCGTGTGCAAGCTGGCATCATGAATGACGTTAAAGCCCAACGCTTGCAGGTACGTCAGCATCCCCCACTCGCTATCGTCATCTAGTTCTAAACCTTCGCTGGCCACGACCTCGTAAATGAATGCAGTCAGCGGGCGCTTGGCTGTAATGCGCGAATCCTTCTGCTTGAGCGAACCGGATGCTGTGTTGCGGGCATTGACGTAGTTGGGCAAGCCCTCAGCAGCCTGTGTTTTGTTCAGCGCGGCAAAATCGTCTTTCAGGATCAGCACCTCACCACGCACCACCAGCAGCGGCGGCGCTTCGATGTCGCTATCCGTTTCAGGCAGGCGCAGTGGCACCGTGTTAATCGTGCGGACGTTAGGCGTCACATCGTCGCCAATCTCGCCGTTGCCCCGTGTCGCGGCGCGGGTCAGCAAGCCGTTCTCGTAGGTGATGACGATGGTCAGGCCGTCTAGCTTGGGTTCCAGCACATATTCAAAGCGCGTACCACTGGCCATCAGCTTCAGGTTGCGCTCTTCCCATTTGCGCAGTTCGTCCGCATCAAACGCATTCGATAGGCTGAGGATCGGCGCAGGATGCTCGACTTTCGGTAAATCTGCGCTGAGGTCGCTGCCGACGCGCTGTGTAGGTGAATCGGGTGTGCGTAAATCAGGGTGCGCTGCTTCGATTTCGACCAACTCGCGGAACAGCCGATCATACTCGCTATCGCTGATGGTGGGGTCGCTGAGCACATAATAGCGATATTGATGCATCCGCAATGCGTCGCGCAGTTGGGCGGCGCGGCTTGTGATGTCTGTCGCTGTCATAGGGATATTTGACCTTTAATTCGCGGGCCGAGAAACAGCTAGCAGATAATTTGAAGCGGCCCAACCGTTTTGGCTGGCGTCGGCTGGATTCTCGATGCGCCACCACGTAAAACCGTCTGCCTGTTGCGGGCCATCGACCACCGTAAATAGCCGACGCTCTGCCGCCCGAAAGACGACCTCTGAACCGATGGTTCCGGGACGGCTGCGCACGTTCAGCATATTGCGCCCGACGTTATCCACGCTGACCGTCGCGCCGATAAGAATGCGCATCGGCGTGGGCGTGAAATCCGGCGGCAGCAGGGTCGGCCCAGACAGCACAAGCGGCTGTGCTGTGTTCTGGTTTGGTGCGCGTGTATCCGCAGGCCGCAATGTCGGCACAATCACCTGTGGCTGGCTGTTGAGCAGGGTCGGCGGTGCGGTGACGATGCGCACGATGGCCGTCGCATTGTCTGCGGGTGGATTGCCACCAAAAGCGACAATCGCGCCGACAATACCGACGGTCACGATGAACACGCCCATTAGCATCAGCAACATCGACCAGCACGGCAGATACAGGGGGCCACGTTGCGCGTTAGTAGGCTTGCGCCGCGTCTGGCCTTGCATGGGCTGCACATGCCGCATTCGAATGCTTGGTGGCGGCGGTTGCGGCGTCCCCGGATGCGAGGCTGGGCGTTGCTGATTAGGTGACGTAACGCCGGGGTTGGTTGTCACAGGTTGTTGATCGGGTGGATCGTTCTCATGGCCTGCAAAACGATTCGTCATAGCGTCATCTCGGTTGCATCATCATGTCAGGCGTATTGTAACCTAGCCGCGTGCCTGTACCCAGGCCATGAAGCGCCCATAATCCCATGTGTTAATCACGCTTTCGGCTTGCACCCAGCCACGCCGCGCTGTTATGACGCCATAGGGCAGGGTATCGAACATCGTCGCGCTGTGCGCGTCTGTGTTGATGGCCAGCAACACGCCCATCTCCACCGCCTGACGCGCATACTGTGCATCCAAATCCAGGCGGCGCGGGTTGCTGTTGATCTCTAGCGCCGTGTTATGTTCTTTAGCGGCTTGCAGCACAGCGTCCATATCCGCGTCAACCGGATCGCGGTCATTGATGTAACGCGCTGTGGGGTGGCCGATCAAATCGACGTGCGGGTTGCGGATGGCGTTCAGCAGGCGTTGCGTCACCTGCTCGCGTTTTTGCGTCAGGCCCATGTGTAGCGATGCCACCACAAAATCCAGCTCGGCCAGCACCTCATCGGGAAAATCCAGCGACCCATCTTCTTTGATGTCCATCTCCGTGCCATGCAACACCTGAATGCTAGCGCCCATTTCATCATTGACGCGGCGCACCTCGTCCTGTTGCTGCATCAAACGCTCCACACTCAGGCCATTCGCCTGAACGCTGCGTTGCGAATGATCGGTGATGACAATGTATTTCAGGCCGCGTTGCCTGGCTGCTTCGGCCATCTCGCGCACGCTCAGCTTGCCATCGCTATAGGTCGTGTGCATGTGCAGATCAGCCTGAATATCGCCCATGCTGATGAGTTGCGGCAATTTTCCCTGACGCGCCGATTCGATTTCACCCGCATCTTCGCGCAGTTCGGGCGCTATCCACTGCAAGCCGAGGTGGTCATACAGCGCTTCCTCGGTCTCAAAATACAGCTTGTCGGCGTCGGGGATGATCTCGCGCTTATCATCAACCGGGCTGAGCGCGAATTCGTTCAGGCTGTAGCCCTGATCCAGCGCTATTTGCCGGATTTTGATGTTATGCGCCTGACTGCCCGTGAAATACTGTATGGCCGTGCCCCAGCGTGATTTCGGCACGACGCGCACATCCACCTGCAAGCCGCGCTCTAGCTCGACGCTGCTTTTCGTATCGCCATGACCGAGCACACGCGCCACTTGTGGCAGATTCACGACCTTTTCCATGATAGAGGCGGCGTCATCGCTGGCGATCAGAATATCCACATCGCCAATGGTCGGGCGGCCACGCCGGATGCTGCCCGCAATCATGCCCTCTTGCGCCACATCCAGCGCCAGCAATTCAGCCAGGATGTTTTCGGCGGCGGGTTTGGCTTTGCCGATGGGCGTGCGGCCCCCGCTACGGCGTGCTTGCGCTGCGATGCCATCCAGAATCTTTTGCTCGCTTTTCGCGCCCATCCCCGGCAGATCGCGTAATTTACCGCCTTCAGCAGCCTGTTTGAGTGCGTCTACGCTGGTGATGCCCAGTTCATCCCAGAACAGCCTGGCTTTTTTCGGCCCGACGCCATTCAAGCGCTTCACATCCAGCACACCAAGCGGCACCTCGACCTTGCGCTGCTCATAGAATTCCAGCTTGCCCGTTTGCAGCAACTCACGTGTTTTATCCGCAATGGCCTTACCGACACCGGGCAACTCTTCCAGTGTGTTATCGTCGGCGTAGGCTTGCAAGCTGCGTTGCAATTCGCGAAATGTCTCGGCGGCGCGTCTGTAGGCGAGAAACTTGAAGCGCGATTCTCCCTGGATTTCGAGGATATCCGCGATATTATCGAATACGTCTGCGATTTGCTGGTTGGTCAGGCTCAAGGCATCATCCTCATCACTTTACTTCCTCGTTTTCCTGCTATCCGTGTTCGATGCGGCCATCCTGCTTATTCACCGCGACTGGATGCCCCTCCACGATGGCATAGCGCAAGTCGCCTGTATTGGCATACACACGCGATGTATAGTAGAACAGCCACCAATCGCCAGCTTCAGTCGCCTCTGTGATGATAACCTCATCATCTGCGGGTAGCTCAAGGGTTTGTTGCAGATAGTCGGCGGCAATTTGTGCCGCAGCATGTTGATCTAACATAACGACAAAATCCGTTATTTTTTGCAAGAAATGCCCATAAATTAGAACTAATGTATGCGACATTATAGCATATCGGGCGGCATTTCGGGATATTCTTTGCAAGATGCTTGACAGGTTGCCCCACACCCGTTAACATCAAGCTCATAACTACATAAGCGGTTTCAACATCAAAGGCGATGAGCCGGAAAAGTACGCACACCAAACGGTGTTCAGAGAGCGTGTCATATGCTGCGAGACGCGCACACACGCGGGTGTGGAATGGGCCGGGGAGCTGCACAGGTCAACATGCGGCCACGCATCAGTAATCTGTGACGGAAGCGCACCGTTATCATGGCGCAGGGTATCGGCAACACAGCTTGCCCGTACCTGCTGAGCGCCCTGTATCACATTTATATTATGTGTGTGCAGGGAATCAAGGTGGCACCGCGGGAATAGACCTATTCTCGTCCTTGAGCACTGTGTTCAAGGCTTTTTTGTCTTAAGAGGAGAGAATAGGCAATGGCATTTGCATCGCAACGCGTGCGGATGGACATCCAGCCAGCGCGGGATCGCATCCATGCGTTATTTCAGCAGGGCGACCTCGTGCCTGTCCACCGCAAATTATTGGCTGATTTGGAGACGCCCGTTTCCGTTTACATGAAGCTCGTGAAAGCAGGCGACACAGCCTTCTTGCTGGAAAGCGTCGAAGGGGGCGAGCAAGTCGGGCGCTATTCGTTTATTGGCGTTAATCCAAAGGGCGTTATCTCGTTCAAAGATGGTCAGGTGCAGCACACAGTAGACGGTGAAACCCGCACCTACCCCATCCCGGAGGGTGAAGACCCACTACACGTCCTGAAGCGCGAAGTCACGCAATACAACGCAGTTGATCTGCCAGGGTTGCCGCGTCTGGTTGGTGGGGCAGTCGGCTTCATGAGCTATGACATCGTGCGCTACTTCGAGCAACTCCCCGACACAGCCACCAGCGACCTTGATGTGCCCGTTGCAGCTTTCATGCTGCCGGATACACTCGTGATCTTCGATCATGCCAAGCATCAGCTTATTGTGCTGGCCAACGCACATAATACAGGCAATCCAGAAGCCGCCTACACCGACGCCGTGAACCGCATTGATCAGATTGTGGTGGCGCTGGGTCGGCAATTACCATCCTCAGCGAATGCAGAGATTGCGCCGCTAGATGAAGACCTGGTTTCCAACGTGGAGCGCCAAAGCTACGAGGATAATGTGCGCTGCGCAAAGGACTACATCACCGAGGGCGACGCCTTTCAGATCGTACTCTCGCAGCGCTTCAGCCGCCGCACCAATGCATCCCCACTGACGCTCTATCGGGCGTTACGTGCCATGAACCCCTCACCGTACATGTTCTTGCTGCAATTCAACAAGGATTTAACGCTCGTCGGGGCATCACCGGAAATGATGGTGCGCCTGGAAGACGGCATCGCCAGCACACGCCCCATCGCCGGAACGCGGCCACGTGGCCGCACCGAAGCCGAGGATCACGCATACGAGCAGGATTTGCTGCAAGACCCCAAAGAGCGCGCTGAGCATGTCATGCTGGTGGACCTGGGCCGCAACGACCTGGGCCGTGTCTGTGATTATGGCAGCGTCAACGTCTCCGAGATGATGCACATTGAGCGCTATTCGCATGTGATGCATATCGTCAGCCACGTTGAGGGCAGGCTGAATAAAGATATGGACGCTTACGACCTGATTCGGGCGACATTCCCAGCGGGCACGCTCAGCGGTGCGCCAAAGGTGCGCGCTATGGAAATCATCGAGCAGCTAGAAGGCGTGCGGCGTGGCATCTACGGCGGTGCCGTCGGCTATTTCAGCTATGACGGCTCGATGGATACCTGCATCACCATTCGGGCGTTGCTGATGCAAGAGGACCGCGTGTATGTGCAGGCTGGCGCTGGCATCGTAGCCGATAGCGACCCCGCCAGCGAATATGACGAATGCTGGAACAAAGCACGCGCCCTGGCCGAAGCCATCCGTTACGCTGAAAACGGCCTGATGTAGCTTGCATACGGTCGGAGTTCACGCAAAACGTAATGGCTGAAATGTACAGTTTGTTGGTAGCATCTACGTGAAGAAAATTGTTAAATTAAGTTAAACGTTATTTCACAAAAGCTACCGACTGGAGTGCTTTTATGTCTGTTAAACGTGTTATTTTTATCCGCCCTGGCGAAACCGCCTGGAACCGATACAAGCGCTGGCAGGGGCATTGCGAAATCCCGCTTAACGAGAATGGCCGCAAGCAAGCCGCACGCCTGGGGCAATTTGTGCGCAATACAGGCGTTACCAAGCTCTACAGTAGTGACCTGAGCCGTGCCGCTGAGACAGCGCAAATTCTGGCTGAACACCTGGGCATCGAGCCAATCCTGGACGCGCGCTTGCGTGAGCGTGACATTGGTCACTGGCAAGGGCTGACGATGGCCGAGATTCAGGAGTGGTATCCGGGTGAATATGCCAAGCTGCTAGCCGACCCAGATGGCCATCAGATCATCGGTAATGGCGAATCCCGCAGTGAGGTCGAGGCACGTGTGTTGTCCTCGTTTGATGATGCCATCAAAGACGATGGCGACGAAGTGATTGGCATCGTGTCGCATTCCACTGCACTACGTGTGCTGTTGCGGCGCTTAGTGCCGGATAGCAACCCATATGGGCGTAGCTTCTCGAACATGTCCGTTACGACGCTCATGCGCAACGGTGACGGCGACTGGCGCATCGTGCAATTAGATGATGTGTCACATCTTGAGGGCATCGAGACCCTCTCTGTGCCGGAAGTCGAGCAAAATCAGAACGAAACCATACCGGATTAAATACCATCACAGAGGACGAGCAAGCATGATCCTGGTCATTGATAACTACGACAGCTTCACCTACAACATCGTGCAATTAATCGGCAGCCTGGGCGCAGAAGTTCAGGTGGTGCGCAACGACGC
>DAOTTW010000052.1:0-5551 GCA_034437615.1 Anaerolineae bacterium
CCTGTATAATAATGCAGACGGCTATTGAAGTATATGAACACTCTTGTTCATTTTTGATGACTTCAGGCCATGATTGACGGCTAAGGCTTTTCCAGCTAAAAAACAAGGCAACGCGGCTGACGCCGCTCGGACGCCCAGAAGGGTGTCCCTACAGGGCATCGTTCGTAGGGACACGGCAAGCCGTGTCCGCAAACCGTGTTCATTATATTATTTTGTTGGGATGGGCTAAACCATCACCGCAGGCCGATATTCCCCAAAGACCTCACGCAAGGTATTGCAGACTTCGCCCGTCGTCACGTCGTTATCCACGCATTCGATAATCAGCGGCATCAGGTTTTCGTTGCCGCGTGCGGCATCGGCCAGGCGCTGACGCAATGCGCTGACCTTTTCGCTATCGCGCCCTGCACGCAGGGCGGCCAAACGCTGATGGGCTGCGGCTTCGGTTGCGGGGTCCACACGCAGCAGATCGGGGTCTACTGCTTCATCGTCCACTGTGAAGCCGTTGACGCCCACGACGATCTCTTCGCGCTTTTCGATGGCTTTCTGATATTCGTAAGCCGCATCCTGAATTTCTTTATTGACGAAACCCGCGTCGATGGCTTGCAACGCGCCGCCCACATCGTCAATCTGCTGGATGTATTCTTTTGCACGCTGATAGATTTGCTGCGTGAGATGTTCAATGGCATAGCTGCCTGCCATCGGGTCTACGGTATCCGCGACGCCGCTTTCGTAGGCGATGATTTGCTGTGTGCGTAGCGCGATCTGTACGGCTTTTTCGGTGGGCAGGGCGAGCGCTTCGTCCTTGCTGTTGGTATGTAGCGATTGCGTGCCACCCAGGACAGCGGATAGCGCTTGCAGGGCCACGCGCACGATGTTGTTATCGGGCTGTTGTGCTGTGAGGGTGCTACCGCCTGTTTGTGTGTGGAAGCGCAGCATCCAGCTTTTGGGGTTGTGCGCCTTGAAGCGCTCGCGCATGATTTCGGCCCACAGGCGGCGTGCTGCGCGGAACTTGGCGATTTCTTCCAGGAAGTTATTATGCGCGTTGAAGAAGAAGGACAGTTGCGGCGCAAAATCATCGACGGTGAGGCCAGTTTTTAGCGCGGCTTCTACATAGGCGATGCCGTTCGCCAGCGTGAAGGCCACCTCTTGCACGGCGGTGCTACCTGCTTCACGGATGTGATAGCCGCTGATGCTGATGGTATTCCAGCGCGGTATATGTGCATGGCAATAGCCGAACAGGTCTGTAATCAGGCGCATAGACGGCTGTGGTGGGAAGATATAGGTGCCGCGTGCGATGTATTCCTTCAGGATGTCATTCTGCACAGTGCCGCGCAGTTGCTTATCCTCCACGCCCTGACGCCGCCCGACAACGATGTACATGGCCAGCAGCACGGTTGCCGGGGCGTTGATGGTCATGCTGGTAGACACTTTATCCAGCGGGATTTGATCGAACAGCGTCATCATATCGTGAACGCTGCTGATGCTCACGCCGACCTTGCCGACCTCACCCAGCGCCATCGGGTCATCTGCGTCATAGCCGATTTGTGTGGGCAGATCAAAGGCGACGGATAGCCCGCTCTGGCCTTTTTCCAGCAAGAAGCGATAGCGCTTGTTGGATTCTGCGGCGTTGCCGAAGCCGGCATACTGGCGCATGGTCCAGAAGCGGCTGCGGTACATGGTGGGCTGTACGCCGCGTGTGTACGGGTATTCACCAGGGAAGCCCAGATCGCGCTCGTAATCAATTTGCGCATCATCCGGCGTATAAACACGGTCCAGCGGGATATTTGAGGACGAGCTAAACACGCCTTTGCGCTCTGGAAAGCGGCTGATGGCTTTGTGAACTTTTTCCTGTTCCCAGCGTTGCTTGTTCTCGATGATACTCATAGTTGCTCTACCTTTAGAATAAAATTGGCTTATCGGGAGACCCCATCAGGCAGGCGTGCGGGTCATCGTGGCGGACGCAGCAAGCCGCGTCCCTACGCGAGAGGTCCAGCCGCAGGGACGCCATACATGGCGTCCGGGGCTTAGCACGGGCATCCGTGTATCGCCCACCATCATAACGCGAAACAATCCGCATAATCACTGGTAAATGACAGGCGCTAACGCTGACAATGTGCGTGTTTCAGGCCGGCTCGTTGAAGTCGTCGCGTGTGATCGTGAGGCCCTCAAAATTGGCGAAGGTCAGGTCACGGAATGTCAGCCCCAGGTTCATGACGTCATTGCGAAAGAGGCCGGCATAATTACGGGCCATGCGCTCGGCAACCTGCAATTCAAGCTGCGTCAGCGCCGTTTTGATGGAGGCGAAATCGCCTTCAATCTCGACAAAGTTGCCGAAGGGCATTTCATCCAGCACGACCTCCGCGCCGCCTAATTCGTAGGTCGTGCGGTACTTCTCGTAGGCCATGCCGACGGTGTAGCCCAAGCGATGCAGAATTTTCTCCATCACCTCAAAATCGCTGACATCGACTTCGAGTTCTTCACGCACGCCGACACCCCGAATAAGCTGCTGTGGGCCTTTGTACGTCAGGCGAATGCGGTTATCACGGCGCAGGCGCAGCACGATAGCGTTGTTCGTCAGGCGCATATCCGGCAGATCGTAGCGCACGTTGTATTCATAGACGCGGGGCACGGTTAATGCTGCGCCGATGGCCTCTAAGCGTTCGCGGATGGGGCCGAGTTCGGGTGTGTAGAGCTTGACTTCGGTTTCCTGGTTGTTTTGGTTCATGCTGATTTACTTTTGTAGGCTTTAGGAAAGGGTAAGCACCACATAATAGCGTGGTCGTGTGTTTTTTCGTGGCGGGCGCAGCAAGCCGCATCCCTACATAATCGCAACTACTCAGCCCTCACCCCAAACCCCTCTCCCGAACGTGCCTTTGGCACTGGGAGAGGGGCTTCTTGCAGCCTGCCTCTCCCTCTTTTCAGGGGTAGGTTTTTGATGTTTGACCGTATTTTATGGAGGCTGACGCCGCCCCGGACACCCATTGGGTGTCCCTACAGTTCACAGGTCTTGGACCGTAGGGACGCCATTCTTGGCATCCGCAGCGCCGTAACGACTCACGCCATCGCCAATTTTCACCATCCAGGTTTTCTTGTGGTGGTGTCGTATTTCATGTGGCGCTGCTTATAGCTCCAGCACGACTTTGCCGAAGGTCTCGAAGTTCTCCAGCGTGGCCTGTGCCTGACGCGCCTCTTGCAGCGGGAACACCTTACCGATGACGGCCTGTAGCTTGCCCGCGAAGAGCAGGTTCATCACGCGCACGTAATCGCGATGGGGTCCCATTGTGCTGCCGATGATGCTGACCTGCCGCGCAAAGAGCTGGCGCACGTCAATATCTGGCCTGGGGCCGCTGGTCGCGCCGACGACCAGAATGCGCCCACCGATACGCGCCGAACGGATGCTATCGGTCAGCGTGGCCTGCCCGACGTTATCCACGACGACATCGACGCCTTGCTTGTCCGTCAGCTTATACAGCGCCTTCGACCAATTCGGCTCTGCTTCGCGGTTGATGGTCACATCCGCGCCGAGTTCACGCGCACGCTGGCATTTTTCGGCGTCGCTGCCTACCACGTAAATCGTGCCAGCCCCGGCCAAACGCGCAATCTGAAGCGTGGCGGTATTGACACCGCCGCCAGCGCCCACGATCAGGATGCTCTCGCCCGGTAGGAAGCCGCCGCGTGTGATGAGCGAATGCCATGCCGTGACGTAAACCAGCCCTGCGCCTGCGGCATCCACAAAGCTAAAGCCCGGCGGCATCTTGAGCAGGTTACGCGCAGGGATAACGCGGTACTCTGCGGCCAGGCCCGGCGTGTGTTCGCCCATGATGGCCAGCCTGCGCGATTGGTTTTCGTAGCCCGTCAGCATAGCGGGGTCATCGGCTGGCACGACGCTGGGATCAATGCTCACGGGGTCACCAGGGGCGAAGCCGTTCACATCCGCGCCGACGGCATCCACCACGCCAGCACCATCAGAGCCGATGACATGCGGAAAATCCAGTTCGAGGCCGCGCCAGCCCCCCCGCACGAACAGATCGAGGCGGTTGAGGGCGGCGGCCTTCATCTGTACGCGGACCTGCCCGCGCCCTGGTTCGGGCACGGGCAAATCCTCGACGTATTGCACGGCGTCCAGGTCGCCGTGTCCCGTTAAGACTGCCGCACGCACTAGCGCAGCCCCAATTCATTGCGGGCGATCACCATACGCTGAATTTCGCTGGTGCCCTCGTAAATGCGGGTGATGCGGGCATCGCGATAGTAGCGCTCGACGGGCACTTCCTTGCTGTAGCCCATGCCACCATGAATCTGCACGGCTTCGTCGGTCACGAAGGCGGCGGTTTCGCTGGCGAACAGCTTCGCCATGCTAGCCTCCGTCGTGAAGCGGCCCCCTTCGATGGCAGCGCGTTGCTTGGCCATCACCGCGCTGTAGATCAACTGGCGGCTGGCCTCGATGCGCGTCTTCATGTCTGCGATTTTCTGCTGGATCATCTGGAAGCCACCGATAGCCTGACCGAAGGCTTTGCGCTCACGGGCATAATCGAGGCTGGCTTCATAGGCGGCTTCTGCGATGCCGAGCGCCTGCGCTGCAATCCCGATACGGCCAGCATCCAGCACCGTCATCGCGATCTTGAAGCCCATGCCTGGCTCAGCGAGCACGTTTTCAACCGGGCATTCGTAGTTGTCGAAGATGATTTCGCTGGTCGCGCTAGCACGGATGCCGAGCTTGGGTTCTTTTTTGCCACGCTGGAAACCAGGTTGATCGGCGTCGATCAAGAAGGCCGTGACGCCCTTTGCGCCCCTCTCCGGGTGCGTCATGGTGAACAGCACCAGATAATCCGCGACGGGGCCGCTTGTCACCCAGGATTTACGCCCGTTGATGACGTAATGCGTGCCTGCATCGTTGAGCACGGCGCGGCTGGTCATGGTGGCGGCATCGCTGCCGCTATCGGGTTCGGTCAGGCTGTAAGCGCCGATCTTGTCGCCACTGGCCACAGGCGTCAGGAATTGCTGCTTCTGTGCTTCCGTGCCGAATTTCATCAGGCCGTAGTTGTACAGCGAGTTATTGACGCTCAGAATTGTGCTGTGGCTGGCGTCGGCCTTCGCGACCTCAATCATGGTCAGCACGTAGGCCAGCGTATCCATACCCGCGCCGCCGTATTCCTCCGGCACTTCAATCCCCATCAGGCCCATCTGCCCCATCTGTTTGATCGTATCCAGTGGGAAATCACCTGTTTCGTCGTACTGTTCTGCGATGGGCGCGATTTCTTTTCTGGCGAAATCACGCACTGCACGCAGCAGCATCTCATGGTCTTCGGTCATCTCTAAAATTAGGGGCTTTGCAGGACTATCAAGAACCATTTTTTGCTTCCTTTGTTTTATTTTGTCTTGTCTTGTTTACTTACGCATTATCTTTTGCGCATGGCTGTAATTTATGGTGTTCTGCGGCACAAAGCATGATGAAAATCAGTATGCTTTGTGCTGATTTCTAGTATAACATCACAATCAAATGACCGTTAGATAAATCAAGCTGTTGGGTGAATTTCATTTTAGAGGCAGGTTG
>DAOTTW010000053.1:0-4778 GCA_034437615.1 Anaerolineae bacterium
AATGGGCGCAAGTACTTAGTTTCGGTGATAAGGGGCGCGTACGCAAACGTCTGACACCTGTACAGATTGATTTGCTGGCCCGTGAATGTTTTAAGGCCGACGAATGGGTCGAAGCAACAAGTCAATTTCAGAATACGCAGCCTTTTGCCATGCTACACGATGTGACGGATGGTAAAAGGCTGGCATCTCATCAACTGCGTGATAACGTGGTGACAATCGGGCGTGGCGATGAGAATACAATCATGCTTGTTGATGTTTACCGGGCGGCTTCCCGACAGCACGCCCGCATTGAGCGTATCGACAAAGAGATACTCATTTCCGATTGTGGGAGCCAGCATGGGACGTGGGTCAATGATGTGCGCCTAGAAACTGGTCAGACACATCGTCTGCAATCGAAGGATGTTATTACGCTCGGCGGCGTTGATTCTGGTAAAGTCAAGCGTGGTAGTGTGATATTCGAATACATGGCAATTACACCGCATGTTGGCACTACAGTTACGCTGGCCAGTAGCTTCGTTTCACAACAGGGTATTTCGGATGCTATTGAACAGGTCATTGATGGGTCACAATCACTGACAAGTAATGTGACAGGCAGCAATGCGAATGTAGAATCAGTTCCATCTGTAAAGCCTACAAACACAGAGGCAGAGGCTCTAGCGGATGCAACGAGACTGAGCCTGTCGTTGCACACAAGGCCGCTCATTGTAGGTGATGTCGCAGGGGATTTGGCGGGGCAGTTGCTAGGTGAACGCTATTTGCTACTGTCGGAGCCATTGGCTGGTGGGTTTGGCTACGTTTACAAGGCAGAAGACCAAAATGTATACGGTAAACACGTCGCTGTGAAAGTCCTGCGAGAGCAACGCCCAGAAGACGCTCACTGGTCGGAAATAAGCCTGAACGCTCAACTACAGAGCCGGAACATCGTTGAAATGCACGATCGAGGCCTCGTTCAGACAGATGCAGGCGATTTGCCATACCTCGTCATGAAGTGGATTGAAGGCGAAACGTTGTTGAAGTGGCGTTTGAAGTCACTCGCATACGAAGCCGATTTCCAGATGTTGACCCGCGTAGCGCGTGGTATTTGTGAAGGGTTACGGGTAATCCACGAGCAAGGGATCGTGCATGGCGATCTCTCCCCGACGAATGTACTGCTGGAACCGAGTACAGAGGGTGACGATTGGACGCCTAAATTGATGGATTTCGGCCTCGCATGGTCGCTGAGTGAAAAGCGTACAGAGCGCTACGGTGGTACGCCGCTATACATCGCACCGGAAGTCTTTGATGGTCGGAGCGACCACGCAGCGGACATCTATTCATTAGGGGCGTTACTCTTCTTCATGTACACTGGTAGTCATCATCTAGGTGACCTGGAAGCGCTGCGACACAATGATCTGCAATCACTCAAAGAATTGATGCAGCACCCCGCACAACGCGTTAGCAATCTGCTCAATGGCGTGTTCAATCTTAATCTGGATAATCTGATTAACCGGATGCTTGCCCTGAAGCCGAATGAACGGCCCTCTATTCATCAAGTCATTGCGGAACTGGATGAAGTCATTCAACACAGCAAAAGTCAACGTGCAGAAATCGAAGCGTTGCCACATAAGCCCATTACGATCTTTGTTCCGCAAGGTACGCTCAATGGGCGCATCTTGAAGGAACTGAAGCGTTCGGCAAGGTCATGGCTGGAGCCACGCATCGAAGGCATAGCTGACTGGCATTCCAAGAAAAATCAAGAGACTGGAGAAATCTTCGAGCGGATTTTCGGCAAAGACCCCATCTTCGATGTCTTCATTTCAAACGAGGGCATTGACCGCGATGGCAACCGAGAAATCAAGCTGACGCTGGCGGCCCACAGCCAACACCCTGAAAATCTCGGCATTATCAGCAGTATAGGCAAAGTGCCGATTTTTCGCGGGGTTATCAAGGATGATTGGCAAAATTTATTAATTTCTGGGTTTAACCTCTACGACAATCCAGTACCGCCGTCGCCGCATGTACGTGCGATGGTTACTTTGACAACGCGCCGAGGACATTATCCTACCGAGTTGTATGAGAAGATTGAGAGCCTGCCACGGGATACACAGGTTGACCCCACAACCGAACAACGCATCGGCCACTGGCAAGCTTATCTCGATGTATGGCGGCAACTCGCGGAGGAAAAGCAGTTTAAGGTTCACTTTGGTAAATGGCACATGGAGGGGCGTCAGTGTGTGTTCGCGTTGCGTGATGTCAGCGAAGAGGATTGGAAACGCATTGTACAAGCGAAGGGCGAGCGCATTGACGTTGGGCGTTTGAAGGATGGCTGGACGCTTCAGGACGAATATGATGGCACCGACCCTGATTATGACCCTTATGAACACCAATACCTGGGCGAACTCAAGAAGGTAGACAAAAAACGCAAGCGTTTGCACATTGAAATGCGTGACGACTTCCCGCAGGAAAAGAAGAAATCGGGTACAGTGCCAAAAATCGACGGTCATGGTGTCCTGAGTTACACACCGGGTGGCGATTTATATAACATCCGTCAACAACGCGAGGCGCTGGATAATTTGCGGGCTGGCAACACGATCAATCGGCGTCTCAGTCGCTTCGTCTTTGATGCTCAGGAAGCGAGTTTGTTACCACCACCCGATGAACGTATCACCCTGGACGATGATGATCTGCTCAGCCCGCAACTAAACCCCGATCAACGTCGTGCAGTCGAGGGTGCACTGAACGCCCCCGATCTTTACCTGATACAGGGTCCACCCGGAACAGGCAAGACAACCGTCATCGCAGAATTGTGTTACCAATTCGTCAAACGGGGCCAGCGCGTGCTGGTCTCGTCACAGGCCAACCTGGCTGTAGATAACGCCTTAGCGCGATTGGTACATGAACGGCGCATCCTGGCGTTACGTATGGGCAACGCAGACCGCGTTGAGGCCGAGGGACTGGATTTTATAGAGGACAACATCATCGACCGTTGGTTTAGTGAAACGGCGCATGATCTACGCGAACGGGCTGACGATCTCAAACAACGGACCGAGGACTTTGAATTCATCGCTGGCTTACGCGGCGCAGAAAGTTATCTCCATCAATTAAGGAGTAAGCGGGATCGTGTAGCTCGCTTGCAGCAAGACTTTAATTTGTGGGGACAAATGGTTGCGAGGCTTGCCTCTCAACTGGCAGACCAACAGCCTATCTTGTTAGACCTCCGCGAGTTGCAAAACCAATTAAAAGCTAACCTTGAGCACTGGCAGGTGGAAAACGAGTTTACCTCTCAAAATTGGTGGCAACGCGCCAACGTTAACCTGCTAGCTTCGCCAACGTTTACGGCAGACTATGTGCCGACAGTTGTCGAAGCTGACGCACTGCTCGAACTTTATCTCGGCGAAAAGCAGATGAAGGCATTACGCCGCACATTGAATGTGCAGGAGCGTGAGGTTTTCAAGGGCAACACAGCGAAAACTGACGACCTCTACACGCTTTTCACATCCCCGGAGCGTATCATGCGGCTAGGTGCAAAGTACGCTACAAAGGCGGAGGAAATTACAGCACAACGATTGCCTCTAATGCGCGATGCCTTGACGACGTTAGGTCAGCTACGCGAACGTTACACAGAACTTGATGATATGCAGCGCTTGCATGTTCAGGGCAAGGTTCTGAGCCAGTTCGCGAAGGATGTAGTAGACACAGCAAATCGGCTACGGCTTCTGTATGTCGTTGACGCCGTACAACAGTATAAGAGCCTGCAAGGGTATTTAGAGGATGCACAGGCCCGTTACGAACAGCTACAACAGACCGCCCAAAAGATTGATGCTGTTCTGGCAGAGGCAGAGCAACCAGACAGCGCTAACGAACTGACTCAGCAAACCGAACAAGAGCAAGCTCGACTAGAAAATCAAGAACGAGTCGTTGTGGGCTGGCGCGAGCGCGTTGAGAACATTTCAGTTCGCGCTTACGATTATCTTGATCGTCAACGCAGCAGAAAAAACCTCGAAATTGCATGGCGCGATCTACCTGACGACGTTGCCGACTATCTCAGACAACACTTGCCAACGCCAGAAAATGAGCAGACACGCGCTTATACAGAGCTTATCAAGCTAGTTGAAGCTAGGATAGAAGCTGATGCGAACGCCAAACAACCCGAACTCACTGGCGTAGATGTCGAAGCAACGAGGCAAGTGTGGCAACAACAATTTATGTCGCTGGTGAATGCTACCGGAGAACAACAACGGATCTACACTTTTCAGCACCCGCAGCAAGCTGTGTATGTACTGAGGCAGCGAATCCAGAGCCGACGCCAAACACCCACACAGATGCTGTCGCAGGTACTGAAGGTCTTCAAAACGCAGCGACGTCTGCATCGCACACACCTTATGGCTTTGGCTTTACGTAAGGGTGCTGAGCAAGTAGGCCGGGAACTGCAATCAGAAGTCCAGCGTATTAGAGAGAGCATCGAAAGGCTACAAGCAGATGTTGCTGAACAGTTGCAGAACACACACGCTATAAATCCTGAACTTGCACAACGACTTTACGCATTGCTGCCACATGGCGATACAACCACGCACGAGGCCTTGAGCAGCCTCGTAGAAGCAGCAACGGATATTGATGCCTTACGAACACGTACCAGAGATTACTTTGACAAGCAGCTACAAGACTTGCAACAGACGCTAGAACAACTAAGGCAACAACACGCCAATCAAAGCGCAACACTTGCAAACTATCAGCAAGACATCAAAGCTCTGCAAGCCGTTGGTCAGCTTGAGGTCGTCAGTCTGGCTCAATCGAAGCAA